>CAYZJE010000621.1:0-1893 GCA_964478485.1 uncultured Syntrophobacter sp.
CGCGAATTCAACTACTTATCCGTTCGCCCTGAGCGTGTCGAAGGGCTCCGAGTGAATTGCGACACAGTCTCTCAAGGGGGAAGGCTTTCGGCCTTAACACCCTGCGCGAAGTTCGTAGAGCACGAACTATGACCATCAATCCACATCCAGCCCGTAAAACCTCGCGGGATTGTGGTAAAGGATTTTGTCGATCACCTTGGGATCGATCTCGCCGTTGTCTTTCAACTTCGCCAGCGCGAGCAATTCACTGGCATTGTCCGCGTGGCCGTAGTCGGAGCCGATCATCAAACAATTCTCGCCGGCGTACTTGAGCACGTAGGGCAGATCGTCGTCGGTCTGGCACGCGACGAACAGTTGACTGCTGCCGAAGAGCACGTCGGGCCGCGCTTCTTTGCCTTCGAGTTTCGGAAAGCGCAGATTTAAATCGTGAACCAAATACGGCACCCACTGCGCCGCCACTTCGATGGCGCCGACGCGCAGTTTCGGAAATCTTTCTGGAATGCCATTGAGAATCATCGAGTGAAAACCGCCAATCACCATCAGCTTGGCGACGCGATAGGGCTCGCCGCCGAGCATGTCATTGACCGTGAAGTTGCCGATGCCGGAGTGAATGCCGATCGGCATGTTGAGCCGGCTCGCTTCTTCATAGAGCGGAAAGAAATAAGGATCGTGCAAGACATGATTGGTTTCGATGCCACGCATGAACACCGCGCAGGCGCCGTTACCATGGGACCAGCGCAGTTCGTCCAACGCCTTGTCCATGGTGAGCAGCGGCAACTGCACCGCCCAGCGCAGTCGCTTTTTATCCTTCGACCAGATATCCGCCATCCAGCGATTGTAAGATTTACACAGTGCCAGCTCGATCGGCGGATTGTCCGTCACCGGCCGCAGGAACAGCGTCGGATAAAGCACCTGCACACCGGTGCCGATCTCGTCCATGTGTTTTAGGCGCGAGTCGATGTTGGCCATCTCGCGCGATTCCTTGGACGTGTCCTGGCCAATGTTGTCGCGCCCGCCGATCAAGCGCCCGCCGATGATCCAGAAATTGCTCTTCTTGCCGGTCGGCATGTCGACCGCGATGGGGACGGGCCGGTAGCGTTTGTCGTCCCCTTCTAAATAGTCCCAAGTCTTCTCACACTCGATCACATGCGCGTCAGCATCGATGCTTAACATTTGAAACCTCCAATTAGACTTCCCTTCAATCCGAACTTGGCGTCTTTGCGCCTTTGCGGGAGATATTCCGAGACGGACCGGTGCGCGAAGCGCACCCTACGAAACTTTTCCGGATTCGGATTTTATCCCGCCAAGGCGCAAAGGCGCAAAGTTTATAAAATCGACGACGAAAAGCCTATTAATTTATTCTCCGAACTTAGCGCCTTTGCGCCTTTGCGGGAAAATCCCCCTCCGATTTCACAAGCCGTAAAGCGCCGACGGATTATCTTTCAATATCTTGTCGACCACCTGGCCGCTGATTTTCCCGTCCGTGCGCAATTTGCGCAGCGCTTCGATTTCGACCGCATTGTCCGCGTGGCCATAGTCGGTGCCGATGACTAAATTATCTTCGCCGGCATATCTTAACACCTGGTCCAAATCATCGTCGGTCTGGCAAGTGACATAGATTCGGTTTTCTTTAAGCACGTTCGCCGGAAACGGCCGGCCGCGTCGGGCGAAGCGCCGGGACAGATCATGCACGGCGTAGGGAATCCACTGGGCGCTCACTTCGATGATGCCAATCTTCAATTTCGGAAAGCGCTGCGGGATGGCATGAAAGACCAACGAATGGAACGCGCCGATGACGGCGAGTTTAAATTTAGCAAAGCCCGGATCGTCGGCGAAGAAATCGTAGGTGGTAAAAGCGCCGTTAGCCGAGTGCACGCAGATCGGCAAGTCCAG
>CAYZJE010000622.1:0-3302 GCA_964478485.1 uncultured Syntrophobacter sp.
CGCCGCCAAAAAGCCACGCCAACCGGCTTAAGGTAAAGATTTCTCCCGTAGCAGTTACAACGGCATCAAGCAATTGGTAGGTTCCCTATCTTGGCCAATTTGCTGAATACGAAGAATCCCCAATCTCGGGGGTTCTTCGATGCAACGGAACAAATTCCTAGTCGCTATTGCAATATTTTTCGAAAAAAGCCCATGGCCGATTCATTGTGGACGAGTTCGTTCACCTTTTTGTTCAGCTCGTCGCCGCGCATGAGCTCGTCATTCCAGCCCAATTTGTCCACGTCTTGTTGGAAGTCTTTGTCTTTGAACATGGCGGCAAATGCATCGCGTAGGATTTTAGCCCTGTCAGGAGGAACCCCTGGAGGCATGGCGAACGTCCGTCCCTGCACGGAGTACATAGCTTCTAACAGGGGCTTCTTATCGGCTGGAGCGAGTTCTTCAAGAGTCGGCACGTTCGGCAGGCGAGAATCTCGTTGGGGGGAAGTGACGGCCAAAACCTTGATAAAGTTTTTTTCCACCCAGTTGCTCCTGGTTGAGAACAGAGATCCACGCGATTGCGCGCGGCCGTCGAGGGCGCCCCGTTCGATATCGAGCAATATCTCCGCCGTTCCGGGATAGCCGTAAACGACATCAACGTCGATGCCCAGGATCGTCTCCATGGCCATCGGAACAACATTGGAGTTGTGCTCCTTCGCCTGGGCTCCGAACTTGGGCTTCTTGCCCTCCTTGTTGGCCTTCTTGATCGCTTCAATGCTGGTAAACGGTGTCTCACTTCTGACGTAGACGAAGTTGCCTTCCGACGCAATTTGGCCCAAGTAGGTGAATTTTTCTAGTTCGAATTTGATCGCGGTGTCACGCAGCGCGGTTCGGAACGTCAAGCCGGTCGCCATGGTGCCGATCGTGGTGCCGTCCTTTGGCGCGCGGTTGTAAAGTTGGTTGGCTGCAATCAGACCCGCCGCGCCGGCCACGTTAGAGACGATGATTCGCGGATTTCCTGGTATATGTTTGCCGAAGTGGCTGGCCAGAAGCCGCGCCAGGCTGTCAGTTCCCCCACCGGCGGAAGAACCCGCGATAACTGTAATGGTTTGCCCCTTGAAGGGACTATCTCCGGTCTGCGCTCCCGCGGGTCGAAGAGCAAAAGCCAGCGTAAGAATAAGCGCGATTGTAGAAAGTATTACGCTCCGAAATTGTCTGGATTCCATTCTCTTAGCTCCTTTATGTTTAGCGTTCGTCAGTTACTGTTGCCTCGTCTTTAGTAACCCCACTTTTGCGCGATCGCCGCGACTCGCTGATATTCTTCCTGCAACTCCTGCCGTTCCATCAATTCTTTGTAGGCTTCCGCAACTAAATCTTGAGCGCACACGTCCTTGATCGGCGGCACTTCATAGTTAAGCTCGCCGAGTTTTTCCTCTTCCGCCAGCATGTCCTCGAATCCGGTTGCTAGTCCATTGATGGGAAACGGCATCGCCTCCAAGTCCACCGGCGCGGCGCTGGAAATTTTAATCCTTCGTTCTTCCGGGTCGGCGCTGTCGTAGCGGAGTCTTTTCTCGAGCTGACGAATATACTCGAAATTTTTGGGCATGTCGCGGCAAAACCAATAGGAGCGGATCATGCCTTTGAGAAAGCTCTTCACCAGATCGGGGCGTTCTTCGAGGATACGGCCGGTTGCGGCGATGATGCGTTCAGGGCGCCCATCAGGGTATTGATCCGCCGGCGTAACCAAGGCGTTGCAGCCTTCCTTGATCAGTATTTCTGCATGCCAGGGTTTGCAAGGAATGCAGTCGACTTTGCCGCTTCTCAGCGCCGGCAGGTGGACGGGATGGAACATGCCCCTGACCCATTCGACGTCTTTTTCCAAATCCAACCCCGCTTTGCGCAACTGGATCTGAATTGCCCAGTGGCGGATGCTGTTGAAGTCGCTGATGCCCACTCGTTTGCCCTTTAAATCCTTCAGCGACTTGATATGCGGCGCACCCACCCAAACGTTGGTGTGCTGGTTGCGCCAGCCCGAAATGATATAGAGGTCGGCGCCGCGCGCGCGCTGGTAAAAGACCGTGCGCGACTGCACGTCCAGAGCGATATCCACCGACTGTTCCTTCATCGCCTGGGAAATTCCTAGCTTCTCCAGCCCGAACGGTACCATGGCTTGCCGCAGGATCGTATAGGCCGGCGAACCATCCTCCGATTTAAGTCCCTCATCGTAGAAAAAACCCATCTCATGGGCCGACAGGACCGGAATGAGATGCAGGATGTGATAACAGGTCGGAGCGATCCTGAGTTTACCGTTCAGCATTAAAATTTTTCTCCCGAAATTTGCTTCAAATCTCGCGTTGCGGCTTCGCAGCGCGGTACGATCACCCTTATCGGAAGCGTCTGCACAATGTCAATTCGTCGACCGCGATTCCACCAGAGACGACAAAGCGAATTGCCCCTGGTGCGGGGTCGAGTTTTACGCCTTACGCCTTTTGGTCAACGCCCTAAAAATATTCTCCGGACTGACCGACAGTTTGTTGATCCGCGCGCCTGGCGTATCGGAGACGGCGTGGGCGATGCGAGCCATGGGCGGGACGCAGGCTATTTCGCCGGCGCTGCGTCGAATCTGGTCGAGTCAACGTTCATGAATTGCGATTGAGAAACGCGAATGTCAAACGTAAAGATACGACCCCGATCTTCGGATGGATTCGCTTTGCGATCTCCGGCGGCAGACCGGCTATTAAGCGGTGTACGGGTTGCCCTGGCATGCTCATACGAGAATTTTACACAGACTGAATCTGCAATCGAACCGCAAAGTATGGGCGAGCCAATGGTCGTCCATCGTACGGTCCGTTTTCTATCAGTGGCAATTATGCAGGGGAACGGGTGATGCGGGTCTGAGTGTGCCGACTTGTGGTGAATGAACGTAGATAGTCGAGTTGTCGCAGTCGGTCACCGGTGCAATAAGTCAAAACTCAGGCCTGACCCCGGCCCCATTTGAGGCCGCCCTTGGTAGTTTTGCTACGAGACTAGACTCGACCCCTTAAATGCTTCGCATCTCTCCGATCTGAAAAGAAAATCAGAAAGTAAAAGTCTGACCTGCCGGCTTATGGGTGACCCCTTCTCCTGCCGACTCATTTTTTCAACTTCGCAAGCGTTTGCTTGATGCGGCCTGCATCAGCATATCCAACTGAGTTTCCAAGCGAATAACGCGACCCGTCAGATCCTCGATCTTCGCCTGCTGTGCCTTCATTGCTTCGGACTGCCTGTGGACCTTATCCTCCAGCTTAATCATGGAGGTCGGCGCGCGCCAAATCTTTTCGGTCACG
>CAYZJE010000623.1:0-1814 GCA_964478485.1 uncultured Syntrophobacter sp.
ACGCGGCGAAATTCATCGATCGTTTCTGGAGGCGGGCATGGCGGTAAAGAAATCGACAGGAATAGTTCCGGCAATGGTTAAATTCGGCGGCGGCATCAGCGCGGTGCGGGCTTTGCCGAAGGCCAAGGGCAAGCGGCCGGCGGTGATTATTCTGCACGAACGCTATGGCATCGATCAGCATACCAAAGACCTAACGGCGAAATTAGCTCAGGCCGGCTTTGTCGGCCTGGCGCCGGACTTGTTTCATCGTTTCACCGGTGACCGCAAAGCGGTGTTGCGCGGCGAACAGAGAGTTGACCTCACCGATGACGGCGCGCTGGCGGATCTAAATGCGGCGATCGATTACTTGAAAAGGCTCAAAGCAGTTGACAGCGCTAAGATCGGCATCATCGGCGTGTGTCAAACCGGTCGCCAGCCGGTGCTGGTCGCGGCGAACCGCGACGACGTCGCGGGGGTGGTCGTGCTCTATGGCGCCATCGGTGGCCGAGAGTGGCAAGGCAATGAGCTTCGCCCCACACCGATCGAAGAATTAATCGCCAAGGTGAGCTGTCCGGTCTTGGGCGTGTTCGGCGAGGCGGATCACATCATTTCGATCGACGACGTAGCACGGTTTCGTAACTGTTTCGAAAAATATAAGAAAAGCTGCCACATCCGTATCTATCGCGACGCGCCGCACGGCTGGCTCAACGACACCATGCCCGGACGTTATCGCAAGGAAGCCGCCAACGACGCGTGGAAACTAATGATGACGTTTCTGAAAAAATGCTGCGCCGGCGGGTGGGATAAGGATCGCATTTCCTGCACCTACGAAAGCGATTACTCAACCAAGTACGATTTCAGCAAGAATGTTCGGATGGAATAGTGGAGAGGTTCTTAAAGATGAATCCAGGAAGAAAGCCTCAATTTCTCGTGCGCGCGCTGACTGTCGTGTTCGCGCTGATGATTTCGCTTGTCGGCAATCCAGTGCCGGCGGCGGAGCGGGTGACGATCGCGACGCCGAGCCGCGGACTGTTCGAGTTTCCCGTGGTCGTCGCCATGCGCAAAGGGTTTTATAAAGACGAAGGGATCGAGGTCGATAAGATTCAAATGCAGCCGGCCATTGGCGTCAAGGCGTTGATGTCCGGCGACGTCGATTACCTGCTCGCGTGGGGTTCGGCGCTGCGCGCAGCGGTTTCCGGGGTGCCGATCAAAGCGGTGCTAGGATTTGCCGGGCGGCCGTTGCATGTCTTGATCGCCCGCCCTGAGATCAAGTCGCCCAAGGACTTGAAAGGCAAAATCATCGGCGTCGACTCGGTCGCCGGCACGGTGGACTATCTCTCGCGCGTGGCGGTGCGCCACTTCGGATTCGAGCCGGAGAGAGACGTCAAGATCATCGTTACGGGGGAGAGCCCGATCCGCCTGGCAGCGTTGCGCGCCGGCGCCATCGATGCCACGCCAATTGACGTCGCCTTCGCGGTGAAAGCGGAGGACGAGGGTTTCAAGCGGCTGGTTTATTTGGGCGATTTAATAGAACTGCCGCTTTCCGGCATCGCCGTGATGGATCAAAAACTCCAGACGCAGCGCGATCAGGTTCGGCGAGTCGTGCGCGCCGGCGTGCGCGGTCTGCGCTTCATGAAACAAAACCGCAACGAGACCGTACAGATGCTTTCCGACTATCTGCGCATTACGCCGTCCCAGTCCGCCAGAGCCTACGACGCGTCGATCAATTCCTTCACCGACGACGGGATTATTTCTGACAAAGGCGTGCTCCTCGACGTGCAACTCACCAAGGAGCGGCTCAAGCTGACCAAGGATATTCCGCTCAGCCAGTTGGT
>CAYZJE010000624.1:0-3535 GCA_964478485.1 uncultured Syntrophobacter sp.
ATTTCGATTCACGAGTAAGGAGAGCCGCTATGATTTTTAGACGCTGGTTGGTTACCGCTATCGCATGTTTGATCGTGACGGGCCCGGCAAGGGTTGTCGCCGAGGCCGCGGAAGTCGCCAAGGGCACGCCCCTTGACGCCATCGTGCAAGGAGCGAAGCGGGAGGGCAAGCTCAGCTGGTCGACCAATCTCGAAGAACACGAAGTGCGCGAGATGCACAAAGAGTTTCAACAGGACTACCCCTTCATCAAGATCAACTACAAAAGGATCATGGGCGGCGAACAACGGCAGCGCATTCTCTCGGAGATGCAGGTCGGCATGTTCCCATTTGACTTGATGAGCATTGAGGAGGAAGCCGTGGACGAATTCGAAAAGCTCAACTTTTTGATCAATCCTGTTGAATGGCACAAGCTCTTCGGCATGGATGCCCGCATGGTCCATCCCAAAGGATACGCTGTTTCGGTGGGCAATAATCCCGCGGGAATCTATTACAACAAAAAGTTAGTTCCCAAGGAACGGGTGCCGAAGACATGGGCCGACTGCTACAATCCCTATTTCATGAACAAGTTGTCAGTCGACGTTCGACCGGCGCACATGGTTTCGGTGATGTACGGCTATGGCCTGGATTGGACCTTGGACTACGCCAAGAAACTGCACGCCAACAAACCCAAATGGTTCCGTGGCAATTCCTTGGCGGTGACCATGGTGGCTTCGGGTGAGGTGATACTCTCCTGTCCGGCCAGCCACGGGTCGTGGTATCGAGCGTCGCTAGGAAAACCGGATTATCCCGTGGGATTTGTTTTCCCCGAGGGGCCTATAGTCGCGTCACGGGAAATCCTGCTAAGTCCATTGAAGGGAGCGCCGAACCCCAATGCGGCTCTTCTCATGACCGGCTGGGTCGCCAGCAAGGGAGTCAAATATCTGCGCACCGGCAGGGACAGCCTGTTTCATCCGGAAAGCGAGTTGGGCGCGCAGATAAAAAAAATGGGCCGGCAACTCAAAGTGGCCGACTGGGACACCGCCACGAAATCGGAAGAACTGATGGAGAAGATTCTTCAGGTTTGGGGCTTCCCCACGCCGGAAAGAAAAGGCGGATAGGGAATGATTCACCACGAAGCACACGAAGGACACGAAGTTCGGAATGTAATTTCTTAATACCTTTGCGCCTTAGCGCCTTTGCGGGAGATATTCCGAGGCTAACCGGTGCGCGAAGCGCACCCTACGAAAACTTCGTGGTGAGAATGAATTTTCACATTCGAAATAATTTCATCGACCGCGCGCTGAAGATAAGCTCCAGCAACCTGGTGTTGGCGCTCGCGGTGATCGCCACGCTCTGGCTGCTGCTGGTGCCGATGCTGCTGCTGCTCTTGAACAGCATCAGAACTGGGCCGCCCTCTTTTCTTGGCGGCCCCTGGACCCTGCGCAATTACGCCGTCCTGTTCAGCAGTCCATTCTTTTACACCGCGCTGGTCAACACCGTTGTCATCTCCGTCATCTCGACCCTCGGTGGTCTCGTTCTCGCTATCGCTTTCGCCTGGCTCATCGAGCGCACCGACATGCCCTTTCGCGGCATGGCCTGGGTTGCCGTGCTTTTGCCGCTTGCCATACCCGGCGTGCTCTTTGCGCTTTCCTGGATGCTGCTGCTTGCGCCGAGGATGGGCCTGATCAATCTGGTGAGCCGCACTCTGCTGTCTCTTTTCGGTGTCAGCCTCGAAGAAGGCCCGTTCAATATTCAATCCCTCGGGGGCATCATCTACCTCAGCTGGATGCGCGGCATCAGCACGATTTTTCTGATGATCGTCGGCGCGTTTCGAATGATGGACCCGGCGCTGGAGGAAGCGGCGCGTTTATCGGGAGCCAATCCGCGAAGCATCTGGCGCCGAATCACGCTGCCGCTGCTGATGCCGGCGTTGTCTGCCGCCGCTATCTACTCCTTCGTTTCCCATCTCGAGTCGTTTGAGGCGCCACTGACGATCGGCCTCGCCGCCGGCATCTTCGTGCTCAGCACGCTGATCTATTTCACCGCGCGTTATCATGTGCCCGTCGATTACGGACTGAGCGCGGCCTACGCGGTATTTTTCATGGTCATCATGTCCATTTTCGCATACTTCTATGCGCGGATGATCCGCAAAGGCGAACGCTTCGCGGTGATTCGCGGCCGCGGTTTCAATCCGGTGAGATATTCGCTGGGGCGCTGGCGCTATCCCGCCGTGGCGCTGTTCGCGGTTTATTTTCTTCTCACTGTCGTCTGTCCGTTGTTCGTGCTGGTCTGGGCTTCCGTGATTCCGTACTACGTCGTGCCATCGATGGAAGCGATCAAGATGGTTTCCTTCGATCACTATATCAACGTCGCGACCAGCCCCAGGTTTCTCCACGATCTTATCAACACCGTGGTCATGGCGATCGGCGCGGGCCTGGTCACGATGGTGGTTGCCCTGATGATTTCCTGGCTGGTCATCCGGCTCAAGCATCGTGCCGGGTACATGCTAGACAGTTTGACGTTCATTTCATACGCCATTCCGGGAGTCGTGGTCGCGCTGGCGATGATTTTTGTCTACTTGCAGCCAGCGCTGCGCCCGCTGGGCATTTACGGCTCGATCTGGATCATCGTGCTCGGTTTGGTGACGCAATACCTTGCTTTCGCGACACGCACGACCAACGCTGGCCTGCTGCAGATTCACCGGGAGCTGGAAGAGGCCGCGTCGGTTTCCGGCGCAACTCGCCTGCGTACGATATGGAAGATCACGGCTCCCTTGCTGATGCCATCGCTCGTCGCGGGCTGGGTTTGGGTGGTCGCGCACTCGCTGCGCACCTTCTCCGTGCCTTTAGTTCTTGCCAGCGAAAACAACGAGGTGCTCGCCGTGTGGATCTGGACTTACTGGCAGGCCGGTCGGATTCCAGAGGCGGCGGCCATTGGTGTGATGCTCATTCTCATAACGGCGCTGGTGGGACTCGCGGCGCGCAAACTCGTCGGCGAATCACTGTCGGGTCTGCGCCAATGAACCTGGGCGCTTCGATTGTCGGTTATTCTGGGTTTTCTGTGAAGAAGGAGTCATCACAGAGGCACAGAGTTCCTAGCGGGGCAGAGCCGCAACCAAAGCGGAGAAGAGATTTAACCACAAAGGGCCTAGCGCGGCACAGCCGCAACCGAATCTCGGAATGTTTCTCGCAAAGGCGCTAAGACGCAAAGGTTTTAAGAAAACAATTCTTTTTCGAACTTGGCGTCTTTGCGCCTTGGCGAGAGGAATATCCGAGTCCGAGATGTTTTCTATGTCGGAAAATTTGCGCACGCTGCGCAAATTTCGAGCTATAGTAGTACAAAGGTCACATAGAAAGAAGATTCGGATTCGAAGATTTTAACCGCAAAAAGCGCAAAGGGCGCAAAATAGAATCGGGATTTGTAGCAACTGTCTTAAAAGTCAAGTGGTCTGAAGAGAAAAAGTTTCAGACCAAGAAGTTTTATGTTTGATCATCGAATTAAGAATCGTGAGCAGCTTGCGCATGCAAGCAACCAGAGCGACTTTGAAAATTTTGCC
>CAYZJE010000625.1:0-3014 GCA_964478485.1 uncultured Syntrophobacter sp.
ATGGCCAGTCCGCACGGCGCGGGGCGTGCCCAGGCGGCGCGAACTGACCTCAATGGCTCAGCGCGCGCACCCCCCAGCCCAGGTCAGCCCGTATCGCGTTTCTCTACGATCCGGCCGCTCCGGACACTGTACGCGAGTTGAAAGAGATTCTCCCAATCGCGGCGCGTGCGCTGAAGCTGACTCTTCAGCCTTGGGAGGTACGAGCTGCGGACGATTTCGAGCGGTTATTCGCCGCGCTAAACAAGCAGCGCCCGGGTGGACTCTATGTGCCCGGCGGACCGCTGATGCGTGCTAACGAAAAACGGATTGTCGGCTTTGCGTTAAAGAGCCGGTTACCGTCGATGTACCAGAGCAAAGAAGCTGTAGAGGCCGGCGGGCTCATGTCCTACGGGGCGGACATCGCGGAGAGCTACCGGCGCGTCGCATATTACGTGGACAGGATCTTGAAGGGAGCCAAACCGGAAGACCTGCCAGTAGAGCAGCCGATGAAGTTTGAGTTCGTGATCAATCTGAAGACGGCGAAGCAGATAGGCCTGACGATCCCCCAGTGGACGCTGATGAAGGCGGATAGGGTGATCCAATGAAAACATGGAGTGATGGAGTATTGGAGTCATGGAGTGTTGGGGCCCTTCGATTAACAGCATTGCTCTGGTACCCTAACACCCCACCAACGAATTTTTTTCCGAAGCGCCTGGATGGCCCCTGTGATGAAACATTACCTTGACTTCCCCTGGGACTTCGGAAAGAATCTTCTTGGGTGCCGGCCGTTTTCTAACGAAAAGCTTTGGGCGGAGTTAATATTGATCCGATCGAGTATGGATGAGACCGCAACGATTTTATTTAGCGTCGCGCTCAGAAAGGGGAGTCAATGGCTAAGAGTGTTCGAGCCGTCTTTGATGGCGAGGTTCTTCGCCCTGAGGAAACGGTCGACTTGAAACCAAACGTTAGGTACCTGGTGATCATCGAGCAGGAGGATGAAAGAAAAGAGAGCGGCGAAGCAGGACCCTACCCTCTAACAGAGATCGGTCGGTTGGCAATAGACATGGGCATTACGGACTTATCGACTCGCCATAGTTGGTACGCACACGGCCGCCTGGAGAACGATGGCGGTGGCAGTTGACCCTCAGCCGGTCTTTCTGGACACGGCCTACGTCAATGCCCTTATCAACACTCGTGATCAATGGCACGACGCAGCAGTCCGGTGGGAACGGAAGCTCGCGACGGACCGACGGCAACTCATCACCACCGAGTTCGTACTCGTCGAAATTGCCGACGGACTGGCAGCGGTCAGATTTCGGCTCCAAGCATCGCAAGTGATCTCGGCTCTGCAAGCAAGCGCTCTAGTTGAAATCATTCCCGCGTCTTCTGACCTTTTCACTGCTGCGTTAGAGCTGTATCGGAACCGTCCTGATAAGGATTGGGGTTTGACAGACTGTGCGTCCTTCGTTGCTATGCGTGAGCGCGCCTTGTCAGAAGCGCTGACAACTGACGAGCACTTTCGGCAGGCCGGCTTTCGCGCGCTGTTGCTCGAAGATACCTCTGGATGACTGGGGCTCAGTCGCGTAATTTTAGCTGTGGGGCAAGCCTTCCCGATAACTTCCGGAGCGCCACTACCTACGTGGATAGAATTCTTAAGGGCACCAAGCCCGCTGACCTGCCTGTGGTGCAGCCGATGAGGTTCGAGTTCGTGATCAATCTCAAGACGGCGAAACAGATCGGACTGACGATCCCGCAGTAGACGCTCCAGAAGGCAAATAAGGTCATAAGATAAGGCAAAACAAATATATTCGTCGGCGGGCCGCTTTTATGTTAATGGAGTACGAGGACATGGCGAACAAATCTCCGGCGGTACCTTGGTGGCTTCGATCCGACAATCCAAAAGCGGCCCCGCAGACCATAATCAAAAAGCGGCCCCACAGACTAAAATGGGCGGGCATGTTGGCAATCATATTGACGCTGGTGGGGTTTGCGGTCGCACGGGCGGGACAAAAAGAGCTGCAAAAGCTCACGGTCGGCTACACACCTATTTCAGGAGCTTCGATTCCTCTTTTCATCGCGTTGGAAGAAAGACTTTTTCAAAAATACGGCTATGAAGTCGCCGGCATCTTCATGGGCGGTTCGCCGCTGATCAATTCGGCGATCCTCGCTGGCGAATTTCCCATCGGTTATACGGGCGGAGGCGCAATCATTTCGAGCCGTCTCGGCGGCAGTGATCTGATCGCTATCGCCTCGCCACTACAAGTCCTAACCATCGACGGTTGGGCTAGGCCGGAAATTAAATCGATTGCCGATCTAAAAGGAAAGCGCGTCGGTGTGACCCGTTTCGGTGCGTCGAGTTATTTCGCCGGTCTTTCCATGTTGGAGTCGGGCGGGGTTAAGCCGAACGAGGTTACCTTTCTCCAAAATGGCGGCGTCGGCGAGTCACTCGCGGCGCTCATGGGCGGTCGGGTCGATGTCTGCATGATCGGCTATCCCTATGGATTACGCGCCAAGAACGCCGGTTTTCAGTTACTCTTCCGGCCGTCGACGACCGATTATGGTCTGTTTCCCACCGCCGCTATCGCCGCCCGTGACTCGTGGCTGAAGGATGCGAGGAACCGCAAGGTGGCGGTGGATTTTCTACGCGCGCTCGGCGAAGGAGTGTTGTTGGCCAGAGAGAATGCGGCCGTCACCAAGAAAGCGCTGCGAAGATTCGCCAGAGTCAACGACGACGCGGACCTGCAAGGTAGCTTCGAGTTCTACAAGGACGTTTTTCCCAAGACGCTCAGAGTCGAAGAAAAGGCGATGGCGAATGCGCAGAAGTTTGTCGATCACCCAAAGGCAAAAGGCGCCGATGTGAAGCAGTTTTATGATAATAGCTTGGTCGAAGAGGCGATGAGATAATTTTGGATTTAAGGGTTATTTTGAAGGTATTCAGAACCCTCGCCCGCGCTTCGTGGGAGAGGGCAGGGTGAGGGCATGCCAAGCTCGCAAACATTGCGGAACCGAGCGCGTAAATTGCGCCGGCAACAAAC
>CAYZJE010000626.1:0-4107 GCA_964478485.1 uncultured Syntrophobacter sp.
AATCCGCATCGCCGCCGAAATGGGCGCGGAAATTTCCGGCCCGGAAATCAACTTCGCGAGATTAGCCGAAACCTTCGGCATCTTCGGCGAACGAGTGGAGCATCCCGACGCCATCGAAGCCGCGCTCAAGCGCGCCTTAGAACAAAACGGCCCAGCCCTCGTCGACGTAGTGATCAGTCAGAACACTCGGAAGGATTAGCCGCAACGGGCACAAAGAGACAAGATTTGGATTCGGAAAATTAGCCGCAAAGAGCGCAAAGGACGCATAAAAATTTCGAAGCACGAAACCCGAAACAAATCCGAATGACCAAAAAAAACACAAAATTCCAAACAAACTCGATTCGGATTCGTCGTTTTGGATTTTCCGAGTTTGTGCTTTATTTGGCTGTTCGTTTGTTTCGGATTTCGATATTCGGATTTCGGATTTTAGTTTCGCTGGCGTTCTTGGCGCGAGAATAATCTTAGCAGTTAACGTAGGATGCGGTGAAACCGCATCGATCGGATTTGCGAACAACCGATGCGGTTCCCGTTGGTCACCGCATCCTACATAGTTTCGATTTCTTTAGGAGGCACCATGGCACAAGACTCCAAAGACGCATTTGAAAAAACCGCGCTCGGCGCCCAGAACAAAGCTTACGATATCATCGCGAAGCTCGATCCCGAGTATTTTGAAAAGCTCAAAGGCCTCTACGTCGACGGCACCTTCGGCCGCGAGGGCGCGCTGCCGCGCAAGACCAAAGAGCTGATCATGGTCGGCATCTGCTGCGCCCTTAACCGGCCGCGCGGCGTCAAACTGCACAGCGAGCGAGCGTTAACTCTCGGCGCGGCGCCGAGAGAGGTTTTGGAAGCCGTCGAAGTCGCGGCAATTCTCGGCGGCATGCCCGGCCTCTGGCTGGGCGTGGAAACCTTGGACGAAATTCTCAAAACCAAAGGAATTGAATTCAAATGACCGCCTGGTTCCCTCGCCCGCTTGCGGGAGAGAGTTAGGGTGAGGGTTCATTCGCAACGGCGCCCTCACCTCAGTCCTCTCCCAAAGGGAGAGGATGTAAGATATTTCGAAACGGTTTGAACGGTTTGAACGGACCCCGGCGAAAGCCGGGGGATTGAACGTTTTGAGCGAGTCCCATTATTATGAGCGAAGCGAATAAAGGCCCCCTCGCCGGCATCCGCGTCCTCGACTTGACGCGCGTCCTTGCTGGTCCTTACTGCACGATGTTCCTCGGCGATCTCGGCGCCGAAGTCGTTAAGGTCGAGCAGCCCGGCGTCGGCGACGACACGCGCGGTTGGGGTCCGCCTTTCGCAGGCGGCGAGAGCGCCTACTTTCTCTGCGTAAACCGTAATAAAAAAAGCCTCACCATCGATCTCAAGTCGGCCAACGGCATCGCCTTGGTAAAACAATTGGCGGGCTGCGCCGATGTTCTGATCGAAAACTTTCGTCCCGGCGCAATGGACCGCTTGGGCCTCGGCGACAAAGAACTGCGTGGGGCAAATCCGAAACTCGTCTATGCTTCGTTATCCGGCTTCGGCGCCGACGGACCGATGGCGGACATTCCAGGATACGACTTGATCGTCCAGGCCTGGGGCGGCTTGATGAGCATCACCGGCACGGATGAAAGTGGCCCGCTCAAAGTCGGCGTCGCGATCATCGACCTGGTCGCCGGCTTGATGCTGGGAAAATCGATCGTCGCCGCGCTCTATGCGCGCGAGAAAATCGGCACCGGCCAAAAGATCGATACGTCATTGCTCGAAGCAGAAGTCGCCGCGCTGATCAACGCCGGCAGCAATTATCTCGTCGGCGGAAAAGTTCCCGGCCGCTGGGGTAACGCTCACCCGACCATCGTGCCCTATCAAAGCTTTCAAACCGCCGACAGCTTTTTAGTGCTCGGCGCCGCGAGCGAAGCGATTTGGAAACGGCTCTGCCCGGCGCTCGGCCGCGCCGATCTCGCCGACGAGCCACGCTTCGCCAAGAATGCCGATCGCGTGGAAAATCGCCAAGAGCTGATCGCGATTCTCTCGCAAATTTTTCTGACGCGCACGACGGCGAATTGGCTAACCGCGTTGAACCATGCGGATGTTCCCAGCGCGCCGGTGCAAACCATCGATCAAGTTTTCGCCGCGCCGCAAGTGCTGCATCGAAACATGCTAGTGGAAGTCGACCATCCGACCGCGGGTAAGCTGCGTATGGCCGGCATTCCGGTAAAATTTTCCGCGACGCCAGCATCGGTGCGCTTGCCGCCGCCTTTGCTCGGTGAGCACAATGACGAGGTCTTGTCATCGTGGCTTGGCATGGGAGATAAAGAAATTGCCGAGCTAAAAAGAAAACAAGTGATATGAAGAATTATTGCCGTGCTTCCTCAAGCTTCCTCGACCTCCATCGGAGGGAGAGGATTGAGGTGAGGGTGGTTTGAGTTGCTTTGCCCTCACCCTCGCCGTCTCCCGCCGGCGGGAGCGGGAACTGGAGAAAAGATAATGCATAAAGGCAAAACATTTGAAGAATTCCACGCCGGCGATCGCTACGAAACCGGCCGGCGCACGGTTACCGAACACGATATTCTCACCTTTGTGAATCTCGTCGGTCTCACCGAACCGCTGTTCTTAGACATGGAGTTCATCCGCAAGGAAAGCTTATACGGCGAGCGCATCGCACCGGGAAGTCTCACGTTTGGCATGGCCGAAGGACTGACGGTACAGACCGGACTGATCCACGGCACGGGAATGGCGTTTGCCGGCCTGGATAAAATGCGTCTGTTCGGCCCAGTGAAGGTCAACGACACCATTCAAGTCGAGATTGAAGTGTTAGACAGCAAACCGGTGCCCGCGCGCGGCGGCGGTATCGTGCGCTACCGCCAGTGGGTAAAAAATCAGCGCGGCGAAACGATTATGGAATACGATGTCGCACGGCTCATTCGCGGGGCGGAAGCCGGCGATCAGAAGTCGGAAATCGGAAGTCAGTAGTTTCGGATCGTCCGACCTCTGACTTCTGACCTCTGACTTCTGACCTGCCCGCGGTAACGTAGAAAACTCAACAAGAGAGTTCAAGATGACCACCGCAAAAATCAAATTCGGAGTGCTCCTCCCCACCCGCGAGGCGATCATGTCGGGGCGCGCCGATCCGTCGAGTCTCTATCAGATCGCCGAGCGCGCCGAAGCGTTAGGGTTCCATTCCGTTTGGGTCGGCGACAGCTTGACCGCACGGCCGCGCATCGACGCCCTCACCACGCTCGCCGCTGTCGGCGCGCGCACCCAGCGCGTGCGTTTGGGCACGGCGATATTTTTAGCGGCGTTGCGCAATCCGATCCTGCTCGCTTACCAACTCGCCAGCCTCGACTGGATGACCAGCGGCCGCGTCGATCTCGGCGTCGGCTACGGACGGCCAAAGGAACCAGCCTCAGAGCACGAGTTCGAAATCTTGGGCTTGAATCCCAGCGCGCGCATGAAGATGAGCGAAGAGCATGTCCAAGTCATGCGCCGGCTTTGGCGCGAAAATAACGTTTCTTATGAAGGCAAGTTCACGCGCTTCGATCATGTGACGATCGAGCCCAAACCCATGCAACCGAGTGGTGTACCGATCTGGCTCGCGTCAAACAATATCGAGCCCGGACTGAAGCGCGTCGCGCGGCTCGCCGACGCCTGGATCAACAACATCAAGTCGCCGGAAGTCTTCGGCGAGTGTTGGCAAAAAATTCAGAGCTACGCCGCCGACGCCGGGCGCGATGCTAATTCAATTCATCCCGGCATCTACTTCACCCTGGCCGCCGGCGGCAAAGAAGCCGTCGTCGAAGGCCAGCAATTTCTCGCGCAATATTACAACCGTTCCTACGAAGCCGTCGCCAACTCCATGCTCTGCGTCACCGGCTCGTGGGACGAAGTGATCGACTGGATGGAGAAATATGTCGAAGCGGGCGCGCGCACCATTGTCCTGCGCTTCGCCGCGAACAACCAGCTCGCTACACTCGAAGCCTGCGCCGAAGCGCTCAATCGCCGCGGCTTACTGTGATACACTCTGAACTATTTTGAACGGCTTGAACGGCTTGAACGGCTTGAACGGCTTGAACGGCTTGAACGGCTTGAACGGCTTGAACGGCTTGAACGGCTTGAACGGCTTGA
>CAYZJE010000627.1:0-9486 GCA_964478485.1 uncultured Syntrophobacter sp.
CTCGACAAGTTCGATCTGGTCGGCCACTGCGTCGGCGGCTGGATCGCCGCCGAGCTTGCCGCGCGCCATCCGGAAAAAATTCGCAAGCTCGTGCTCATCGGCGCAAGCGGACTGTTCGTCGAAGGCGCGCTGATCGGCGACATCTTCATGAATGCCCAGCCTGAATTCGGCTCAAGCTACGCGACCTTGCGGGAAATGCTCTTCTCCGGCGCGAACCAAGCCCATGCGTTAGAAATGTTCCCCGACGGCAAAGGCGAACTTGAAGACGAAGTGCGCCGCTATCAAATGCTGCGCCTCAGCTCGCGCATCGGTTTCAAGCCGCCCTATTTTTATAACCGCCCGCTAAGAAATCGGCTGCATCGAATCTCGTCACCGACGTTAGTCATCTGGGGCGAAAAAGACGGCTTCGTCCCGCGCTCCCACGGCGAGACTTACGCAAAACTAATTCCGAACAGCGGCGAACTGAAAGTTATCGCCGGCGCCGGTCACAGCGTGCATGTCGAGAAGCCGGCAGAGACGGCGAACCTGGTTTGTGATTTCTTCGCGAAATAGCAACACCCGGATTTCA
Organism: uncultured Syntrophobacter sp.; assembly: GCA_964478485.1. Taxonomy (GTDB): domain Bacteria; phylum Desulfobacterota; class Binatia; order UBA9968; family UBA9968; genus DP-20. The sequence continues at coordinate 569 of CAYZJE010000627.1, forward strand.
TTCCGCCTCATTCAGGCGACGATGTTTTTCTACCAGGTGTGGATAGACTCAGGTAAACATCAAGGCCATCTTCACCAAGAGACAAACCCCGAGACACGAATAAATGTAAGCGAGCACCGTCAACCCCTGCGTTACAATCACCTCGACCTTGTGGCGCAGCAAGAAAATTAGCACCACTAGCGCACACCCGAGCGCCTTGCTATAGAGCAACCCACCCGACACGCCCCAGTTCACGATGGCGCTAGCCACCACCGGGTTGTCCTCTGGCACGCCGGCGGAGAGGATGTGATAAGACGCCAAACCGTCTAACAGCTGTAACAGCAAATTAACAATCAAAAGTTGCCCCAGAGAAGCGCTCATTGCGAAATACCACCTGCTGTTCGAGTCATTGCGCAGAATTACTTTGCTAAAGCCATGCCGCACGCAAATGTCGCCTAATGGGATTCTGCGCACTCGAAAACACACTCAAAGCTTGGCGGAATTGCCTGCAAGAAACTGAAGACAGTAATGACCGGGCAGGACGACCCTAGGGTTAGGTCGAATCTCTTGTCACAGCGGCGAATTGAAAAACATCCCGGCGCCGGCCACAGCGCGCAGATTCAAGACTGAGGAGACGGCGAAGCTGGTGAACGAGTTCCTGCAAATGTAAATTTCAGCACCAAGCGGAAACTATTGCGCTGCACTCATTGAAACTGGTTTCCCCTTAATCGCCCGAGCGCTTTGTTCCCCACAGCAAGAGATAACGCCACGTGTACGGTATCGGCCCGGAACGAAGGTCCTGTTCCAAGCGCTCGAGCCCAGCGTCAACTGCGGAAATCGACATTAGCTGTAGACTTGAATGGACCTTCGCTCGGTAAGGCTCAATCTCAGTAAGCTCGGTGTGACACTCAACCCCTAACTCCTGAAGTTCGACAAAGCCCGCACCGTGCAGCTCGGATTTCAACGCGACGACGGACGGATAGCGCGCCAATTCAATCTCGACGGCCTCAGGAAAGTAGGTTGCATGGGGCTCGCGGCGGCGAATCATATCCGCCGATTCGGTTACCAGGCATAATTTTCCACCAGGCCGCAAGATCCTGAAACACTCGCGAAAGGATCGTGGTCGGTCCGCCAAGTGGTGCACGACATCGACGGCAAACACAAGATCGAATTGTCGGGTGGGCAACCCCATCCGCTCCGCCGACGCGCGGAACAACTGCGCCTTGGTTAACCGACGCTGCGCTTGGGCAAGCATACCTTCTGAAGGGTCGATTCCCCAGCAGTCACAACCGGCCATCTCACTGAGCGCCAAGAGATAGTTGCCGGTGCCGCAGCCGACATCGAGAACCGTTGACTCCCGACCAAGGTCGCCCATCGAAATGAGACTGCGCAACACCTCCGGGTGAACCCGGCGATGGCGAACATATTCCGGAGCGATCGATTGATAGTACGTGTCCACTGCAATGACCAGTCAAGCAATTGATCGGAAAGGGGACAGGCTACTTTACGTCTGGCTTTTCATCTCCTCGTGCCAATTGCCATCCGACTTTGCGCCCTTAACATGTTTTCTAGTCCGAATAGACTCGCAATCTTGGACTATCACGGTGATTCTCCAAATTGCTTTTGCCGATTGACTGACTCCCGGACTAAAATCAGTCGTTGTCCGAGCTGGATTCTCGGCAAAACTGCGCTCTACCATGGCTCTCTGTAGCTTCCAATGAGAAAAGATTCTGCTGAAAAACCCCTGGGAATGCTTCGACGGGCTCAGCATGAACGGTAAATTCTTACCGTTATCAGTCCCCTCCCCGTTCGTCCTGAGGCTCTCGAAGGATGAACGGAGGGTTTTTCAGCAGAATCAGAAAAGTAGCCTGTCCCCGTTTCCGCGCTTTTCCGCGCCCGAGGCGGGGACTGGTTCATCGGCGTGTTATGCGCCCAACTCGTGTCGCACGACCAGGCTTGGTCGTTTTGATGGCTCGCAGCAGTTCGGGCACGAGTGGACGCAAATCTTGGATGCGATTTGACGGAGCCCGTACCGTGATCAGGGCAACATCCCCCGGTATTTCATGCTCACTTTCGATGCGCTTATCGATGGTGATAAAAGTTTCGAAGCTGCCGGAAATCTTCTTGAGGAGCTGACCGTTCTTAAAACCAGCCCAACCCGCCTCCTGAACTGTAGTCACTTCATGGCCAACCAACTCGTCTCCAAGTTCACGAGGTAAGCATTCATCGATAAGAATGTGTACTTGATTCTAGAGCCGCTCGGGCGATTTCCAGCGCTGCTACCGCCTGTTCGCGAGTGACCGTTGGAAATGAACTTAGAAACTCGTCCAAGCTGTCACCAGCCTCCAAACAGTCAATGAGATTCTGAACCGGGACGCGCGTTCCGACAAATACCGGCGTGCCGCCTAGAATGTCTGGGTCACTGTGAATAACTTTTAGACGTTTCGACATAGTGCTCCTTCCGACTGTCTCACATTATAGCACCCAGAGCGTCAGCGCGCATTCGGTTAGCAAATCGCCGGGGCTCAAGCGCGGCCACCAAGTCGCGATGCAACGAGTTCGCCGGATGCCTCCGAGGAGTGCGTCGCCTACAGCGCTTTTTTCGACCCAACCGCAGTCGCCCGCCATGTCTTCCAGATCTCTTCCGACACCGTCGCGTAGATTTCAGGTGGCCCAGCGATCTCGGCGCTAAACCAATGCACGAACTCTTCGTGGACGATCCGCTGGACGTCGCGGGCAGACGTGACCTCGCGTAAACGCGGCAGAATGGTGCCGACCTCGACGTCGTACTCGTCTTTTGGCGTACCGATAGCGATCAATCCGATGGGATCCGCCTCACGCACGAGTCGGGACACCTGAATGTACAGTTCTCCAAAGGCCTCTTTGAGCGATTTCTGTCTGTCTGCCCGACTCATCACGCACTGATCCAGTGTTCCGAATCTGGTGGAACCTGCCAAATTCTCTGCATAGACAACTCAAGAGTCATGACTGTAGGCCCGCGACTCTCGATCACTTTCCCCACACCCGCTTCACAAACCCTTCTTCCTCCAGCCGCTTCAGATACCGGTCGTTAACGTAACTCTTCGCGTCGATGCCGCGTGCTTTGGGACTAGTCTCGGCGATCTGCGCGATGACGGCTTGCATCGCTTCCACTGAAGGATAAGGCACATTCGCCAGCTGATTAACGAAGTAGTCGTAGCCTTCTTGCAGCGCTTTGAGGTTTTGCACGCGGGTGAACTGACCCAACGCTTTGACGGAGTAGTCACGCTCGGTTTTCAAAATCTTGATCGACTCTAAATAGGCGCGCAGAAAGTTCATCACTTTGGCGTCCTGCTTTTCTAGGAAGCGCCGGCTGCCCAATAGGCCAGTGTTGAAGAAGGGAATATTCATCTTGACCGAGTCGGCGAGCACGTTGAGCTTCAACCGTTCGGCTTCGCTGCTGAAGGGTGCATTGACCACGGTGCCGTCGACGTTGCCCGAGGTAATCGCAGCGATGCGCGCCGGCTCGTCGCCAATCTGCAAGATCGTCGCTTCTTTCACGGGATCGACGCCGACTCGTTTTAACATCGCGCGCATGCCGAAGTCGGCGGAAGAGCCGTAACGGCTGACGGCGAATTTCTTGCCCTTCAGTTGCTCGATGGATTTGATATCGGAGCGAGCGATCAACTGGTAATTCAGCTTGTCGAGCAAGCCGGCGAAATAGACGATATCCGCCCCTTCCAAATTCGCCGCCACACCCGGCGCGCCGCTTAGCTGCGACAGATCGAGATTGCCGGAGACTAACACTTGAACGTTGGTCGAGCCGCCGGGAATGTAAATACTCTCCACGGTCAAGCCGTACTTGGCGAACAAGCCGCGGTCCTTGGCTATATAAACGAGACCCGACTGCAAACTGATCGAGCCCAAACCGACCCGGAGTTTCTCCTGTGCGCCAGCATCAGCGCGACAAGTTAATAGAACGAGAGTGGCGAGCAGCGCGGCAATAGAATATTCACGGCGCGAGTATTGGCGTTGTCTCATGATGGCCTCCGCGATTCGATTGAATTGTAAGCAACATTGTGGCTAGGAATCGTCGGCGATCCACAGCACACGGTCCGCGGGCAAATCGATCGGCAAACGCTCCCAGGTGTCGCCCTGATCTTCGCTCACCAATATATCGCCTGCGCCTTTTTGATTGGCGTCTGCCGAACGGCCGCGTGAGACCGCGCCCAGGCCGGCGTATACGATCGACGAATCCTGGGGATGTTGCGCGAGCGCCCAGACCATCTGTTTCATCTCTTGTGGCAGCCATTTGCCAACCCCGACCCGCTCCCAGCTCTGCGCTAGATCGCGGCTGCGAAAAAGCGCGCCTTGGGCGCGTTCCGGCCGGTCCCAGTAGCCGGGCGATTTGTCGGCCGTCGCCACCAGCATGGCGCCGGGATCGCCCGGCAGAAAAACGAAATCGTGAAAGTAGTCGCGGGTAAAACCGCTTTCGGCTCGCTGCCAGCCATTGCCGGGATCGCTGCTTGTAAAAAATCCCCGCGCCGTAGCGACGAAAAACAAATCTTTGCGTCCGGGCGCGCTGCTCAAATGATGAATATCGAGATAGTCAATGCCGCGGCTGACATCCTGCCAGGTTTTACCGCGGTCGAAGCTGCGGATGATGCCGCCATGTTCCAAGCAAACATGGACAATGTTTGGAGCGTCGGGATGAACGAAAACATGGCGCACATGCTCGCGATGCGGCGGGCGGGGGTAGCTCCAATTCTTTTTCACTTCCGCGGGCAAGGCTTGCACACCAGTCAGCTCTTCCCAACTCTTGCCGCCATTCTCGCTGCGATAAAGATCGATCGGCTCGACGCCGACGTAAACCACTTTTTCTTCGGTCGGGTCCACCGTAACGGCGCGCACATTGCCTTCGAACACGCGGCGCCAGCTTTTGCCGGCATCGTCGGTGCGATATAGCCCATCTTGCGTAACGCCGAGGTAAACGACCTGGGGTTTTCCGCGCAAACCATCGATGGCGTCGATGGTGCCCGTTTCAAATGCCAGCGAAACTTTCTCCCACCAACCGTTTATCGATCCATAGACGAACAGGCCTTCTTGGGTGCCGGCATAAATGCGCACGGGAGAGGCCATGAGCGATTCCTCCGTTATCTGTGAAGCCGTCGAAGCGGGCTGGAGTCATGGAGTGTTGGAGTACTGAAGTGATGGAAAAGCCCGGAGTCCGAATTACCCAACACTCCAATACTCCATCACTCCAGTACTCCAATCTTTGGAACTCCATCACTCCAATTATTTCTCCTCCGCCAACTCTTGCACCGCCGCCAACACTTCCACATAGGTGCCGCAGCGGCAGAGATTTCCTGAAAGATAATCGCGCGCCTCGGCTTCCGATGGATGAGCATTATGCGCCAAGAGTCCCTTTACCGCCATGATCATCCCCGGCGTGCAGAAGCCGCACTGGAAAGCCTGATGCTTGAGAAAAGCTTTTTGCACCCGATCGAGCTCGCCGTCTTGGGCCAGCCCTTCGATGGTCGTGACGTGTTTGCCCGCGGCATTGCTCGCGAGCATCAAACAGGAGCTCACCGGCCGCCCATTGATCAACACCGTGCATGAACCGCAAACGCCGACGCCGCAGCCTTCCACGGAGCCCTTGAGCGTCAAATCATCGCGGAGAAACTCCAATAGCGTCTGATGGCCATTCACCGCGGCATCGGTTTGCCGGCCGTTGATGGTCGTGGAGATGGCGATTTTCAAATTAATTCCAGCAAACCCCGCCTCTTGAGGCGGGCACAATTAAATGGGGTTTTCCAAGGGGGCGAGCATCCCCTTTGCCAAGTTGCAATTGGCGGCGAGGTTCAAACCCCGCTCGCGAATCAAATTGATTTTGCTCCTTGGTCATGACGGTTTTCCTTCTGCCCTTGCACCAAGGCGGTCAAAGCTCGGCGAACCAAAACCTCTACCAGATGGCGTTTATAATCCGCCGGGCCGCGCAGATCGTCGATCGGGTCGACCGTTTGGCTCGCTAACTTGGCAGCCTGCGCGATGAGCGGCGCGTTGAGCGGCCAACCTTGCGCCAACTCCTCGGCTATGTGAATTCGCATGGGCCGCGGCGACACCGCGCCCACGGCCAAGCGCAGTTCTTGGCAAGTCTCGCCATCAAACTTCGCCAACGCGGCGACGCCGGCGCAAGGCCGCTCTTCGGAAGAGCCAGTGGTGAATTTAATGTAAGTACCGCGCATAACCGGCAACGGCGGCAGGATCAACGCGGCGATCAGTTCACCCGGTTCGAGCGCGGTTTCGTAGCTGCCGAGCAAAAAATCACTGAGCTTTAGCTGGCGCGTGCCCGTGCCGCTGATCAGCTCGACGGCGGCGTCCAGCGCCATGAGCGCCGGCGGCGGATCGGATTGATAATCGCCATGCGCCAGGTTGCCGCCGATGGTTGCCATGTTGCGAATGCGGATATTCGCCACCACCTGACACGCCTCGGCCAGCACTGGATAATGCCGGCGCACCAGCGGCGCGCTTTCAACGTCGAAGATCGTCGCCAGCGCGCCCACTCGCAGACCTTTATCCGGCGTGTAGATAATCGCATCGGCGGCGGCGATCTTTTTCAAATTGACCAGGGTCTTGGGAACAAAAACGCCGTGTTTGATTAACGTCAGCAGCGCCGTGCCGCCGGCAATGACCCGGCTGTCCTCGCTCTTGGCGAGGGTGACGCAGGCGTCGTGGAGCGTGGCCGGTTCTAGTAAGTCAAATCGTCGCATGGCCGCAGATAATTTTCCGCGCATCGCGCGCGCGAAACCGTTAATGGGAACAAATCAAAAACCCGCTTGGTAACTATCACAGGCCCCGACACTGTCAAGGACAGTTTCATTGACGCAGCATGACCACGGGTGTTATGACAGCCGACATCAAGGTCGCCGTGAGCGCCCAGCGCTGCCAGGAGCGACAAGGTGCTCAAATTTGACGCGGCTGCTCATCTCCTGGAAACCGAAAAGCGTCGAGCATCTGTGAATATTGCATCACTCCAACACTCCAGTACTCCAAAGGGTGGGGGCGATTGGAGTGATGGAGTGCTGGGAAGACCAAACAAGACAGGTTTATCAATTTCTACAGAATTGTTGGGAGGATCATCATGCAAAGCAAAGTCGTCATCGTCACCGGCGCGGCCAAAGGCATCGGCCGTCATGCGTCGCACACTTTGGCCAAGGCAGGCGCCAAAGTCGTGCTCGCCGACGCCGACGCGGAGCGTCTGCACAAAACTCTGGGCGAGATCCAAAAGCTCGGCGCCGAGGCCATCGCCGTGCCCACCGACGTGCGCGATGAAAAGGACGTGCGCCAACTGGTCTTCAAAGTCGCCGACCGCTTCGGCCAGATCGACGCGCTGATCAACGACGCCGGCATCGTGCCGCATTTTAACTGGGGCATTCCGCGCTGGCCGCGGGTGCGCAATTTGAGTTACGATTTTTGGAACAGTGTGATCCAAACCAATCTCGGCGGCACCTTTCTCTGCTCAAAATATGTCGTGCCGTTCATGGAAGAGCGCCGCGCGGGAAATATCGTCAATCTCTGGGGCGGCGGCCGGCCGGAAAATCACGGCGCGTCCCCCTATGTCGTCAGCAAAGACGCCATTCGCACCTTCACCAAATATCTCGCCGAAGAAGAGCGCGAGTGGAACGTCTGTGTCGTCGCCTTCAGCCCGAAACAAGCGATCGCGACCGAAGACGCGCCCGAAGAAGCGCGCCAGCGCTTGCCCGGACCGGAGAGTTTAGGCAACGGCTTGGTCCTCGCGGCCGAGGCGGGCATGGAGATGACCGGAAAAACCGTCGAACATCGCGACGGCAACTTAGTGGCGGTGGATTAGCGAAGAACCGAACAAGAAGAAGATTCACCACAGAGGCGCGTCCTTCGACTTGGCTCAGGATGCGCGGCAATGAAGAATTCCGCTCATGGTGATTCCTCGACGGGCTCGGAACTGAAGGCCGTCGAGGAAGCCTGCCGTGAGGCTTCTCGAACGGTCGAACCATGCGACCTCAACGTCGCAGCGGTGAATATTTCTTACCAACCGTGCGAAAAAGGAGATCGTCATGGAAGCACTCGCGCTGACAAATCATGAACTGGAAATCGAGGACGTCGAGTATCTTCGCCACGCCGACACGCCCTACTTGCTGCGGCTTTTAAAACCCGCCGGCGACGGACCATTCCCGCTCATCGTCCAGTTGCACGGCGGCGCCTGGTGCCGCGGCGACCGCGCCAACGACACGGCTCTCAATGAAGCTCTGGCGAAAAGCGGCGTCGTGGTGGCGGCGCTCGAATGGCGCATGCCGCCGATCGCGTCCTATCCGGCCGCCTTGACCGACATCAACTACGCGATCCGCTGGCTCAAGAGCCGCGCCGTTAATTTGCGTAGCCGGCCCGACCTGGTCGGAATCATGGGCAGCTCAAGCGGTGGGCATCAAGCGATGCTGGCGGCCATACGCCCGCGCGATTCCCGCTACTCCGCACTGCCGCTTCCCGCGGTAGCGGCGCCGGTCGACGCCGGCGTGCGTTGCGCCGTCCTGTGCTGGCCGGTGATCGATCCGCTGGGGCGATACCACTACGCTAAAGAATTGAAACAACGCGGCGGACCAAACGCCGAGTTCGCCGACCGCGTACTGCCCAGCCACGATCAATTTTGGGGAAGCGAAGCCGCCATGAGCGAAGGCAGCCCCGCGCGCGCTCTGGAACGCGGTGAGAAAACGGAATTGCCGCCCGTGCTCTACATTCAAGGCACCGCCGACATCGCTCATCCCAAACCCGACCGCGAACGCTTCGTCGAAAGCTACCGCAAGGCCGGCGGCCACCTAGAGCTAGAACTATTCGAAGGCGAAGCCGAAGGCTTCGTCGGCAGAAATGCCAGCTCACCCAATGCCGCGCGAGCGGTGGAGAAGATTGTCGAGTTCGTGCATCGACAG
>CAYZJE010000628.1:0-22870 GCA_964478485.1 uncultured Syntrophobacter sp.
AACCTCGAAGCCCTAACGCACTCCAGCTGAACCTAAATTTTTTTGTAGCGTCGCGCGCTACTTGCCGCTATAATTGGTCGATGCGGCAAATCAACTTGCTTCAAATGCGTGACAAAAATCGCCACGATCGGGTCGACGGCCATGTTTTAGAACAGCATGGCTTTACCATAATCGAGCTTCTGGTCGTTGTTGCGATCATTGGCATGCTCGCCGCCATCGCCATCCCGCAGTTCATCAGCTACCGCAGCAGAAGCATCGACGCACAGATGAAATCCGATCTTAGAAACGCGGCAGTCGCCGTTGAAGGTTATTTCGCTAAATATGGCGTATATCCTACCTCCGTTGCTGTGATCGCCGCGTCCGGCTTTCAGGGCACTCAAGGCGTGACTCTATCGTTGACCAATCTTTCTGCCACTATCTACCAATTGACCACCGCCACGTCAGGCGGCACTCAAGCTAGTTTTACCTTCGACAGCAGCACCGGCTCGATTCAGTGAGTTGTCGCGATCCCCCGCGACATTCAATTTCGTGGCCGCATTTGTTCGTAGCCAATTGCCCCATGACAACGGTGGCGAGGTTTGCTCGAATGATCACCAGAACCTGGAGCGAAGCAATGAGGCGGAATACCCGACGCCCAGTGCCTGAACTCTTACGGGGCTTTTGGCCGCAGCCACATTGCGCCGGTAACTTCCGGACCGGATGCCGCTCACTAGCGCGGAACCCACAAGTTATGTATGGAATTGTTTGAACCGTTTCGCTTGACGCTCGCTCGCAATCTCGCATAGGTTTGGAGTGCCAATTGAACTTTTCGTCCGCGGCTTCTTCTCAGGGAGGCCTAGGACGCGCATCTTTTACTTTGTTAAGGATTTGAAGGCTAGGAAATAACTAAGAGGATGTCCCCATATGGCTAACGAAATTATTGGAGCGCAAAAATTATCCGTATTAAATCCAGTGGGCTTCCCACCCAAGATCACGCCCAAATCGATGGCGCCTCGACTGGATAGCTTGGACGGCAAGACGATCTATTTGGTCGACCCGCGCTTCGACGACTCAGGCCTGTTTCTGCGCCAAGTAGAGAACTGGTTCGCAGAGCACATGCCCTCGGTGAAGACCAAGCTGGTGGAAATGTCGAGCGTCTACACCAAGGACGATCCAAAGACCTGGGAGCTGATCAAGGCCAACGGCGATGGCGCGATCATCGGTGTCGGCCATTGAAGCACCTGCGCGCCGGCGGTCGCCGTGCACGCAATCGCTCTCGATAGCAAATACGGTGTGCCCACCGTCGCTATCCACACCAACGCCTTCGAGAAGGCGGTGCAATCGGTTACCCGCATGCACGGCATGCCCGAGGCGCGTTACACTTTCGTGCCCCAGCCGGTGATGGGCAAGACCGCGGAACAGCTGCGCGCCTATGTCGACGGCAAGAGCCCGACCAGCGGCCGGCCGGTGATGCAAGAAGTCATCGAAGGGCTCACCCGCCCCGCGGAAGGCGATCGGCTTAAAGAAATTAAGTTTGAGCGTTCGACGCCGAGAATGATCGACTCCGACACCGACGACAACCTGCAGCGTTTGTTTTTGGAAAGTAATTGGACCGACAAGCTGCCGGTTATTTTGCCGACGGAAAAAAAGGTCAGGGAAATGCTCGCCCGCACGCGCCACAAGCCGGACGAAGTCGCCGGCCATATGCGCTCGAATCAATTTCGCCAGCACTGGGAGTTCACCGTCGAGCAAGTCGCGGTCAACGCCGTGATGGCGGGCGCGAAGCCGGAATACTTTCCAGTGATCCTCGCGCTGGCGTCGAGCGGCGTGAGCGCGCGCGGCAGCACGACCAGCTCGATGGCGGCGATGGTCGTTGTCAACGGTCCGATCCGCCACGAGATCGCCATGAACTCCGGCACCGGCGCCATGGCGCCTTACAATCAAGCCAACGCGACCATCGGCCGCGCCTACGGATTGCTCTCGCAAAATCTCCAGGGCGGCTCGCTTCCCGGCGACAGTTACATGGGCTCGCAAGGCAACGGCCTTGCCTACGGTAGCGTCACCTTTGCCGAGAATGAAGAGCGCAGCCCTTGGCCACCGTTTCACGTTCAACAAGGGTTCAAACCTACCGACAGCACGGTGAGCATTTTCACCGGCTGCCGTTCGACGGCTTTCACCCTCGGCGTGCGCGAAAAATATTGGCGTCAGCACGTGCAGAGCATGCTGCGCGGCATGGACGCCCATAGCGCGCCAACTTTTCTCCTCGATCCCATCGCGGCACGCCAGTTTATCGATCGCGGCGGCTTCGACACCAAGGAAAAAATGATCGACTGGGTTTACGCCAACGCGCTCATGCCCGCCGGTGAATACTGGGACTACCAGCTGATCCAGAACTACATTTACCCCAGAGCGACCTTCGGCGAAGAACCCTATGCGTCGAAGCTCAAAGCCGCCCCGGATGAAATGGTGCATATGTTCAAACCGGAGGAAATTCACATCGTCGTAGTCGGCGGCGAAACCAACGGCTACTGGCGCATCATGGGCTGCAATTATCAGAAGACGGTTGGGATCGACGCCTGGCGCTAAAGCGCCACGCGTCCGTTCAAGCCGTTCAATCGCGTTGCTCCGTTCAATCCCCCTCCTTGATCCTCCCCCGCGACGCGGGGGAGGATCAAGGAGGGGGATTGATCGATTTGAACGACTTGAACGATTTGAACCTTCAGTGAGAGCGAACTATAGATGGCAAACTACGACGTTATAGTCGTCGGCTCCGGCCTCGCCGGCTTGACCGCTGGCCTGTTCGCCGCGCGGCACGGGCTGGCGACGCTGGTCATGGAATCGAACATTCCCGGCGGTCATTTGATCAGCATCGAGAAGATCGAAGATTTTCCCGGCTTCCCCGACGGAATCGCCGGCTACGATCTTTGCCCGAACCTGCAACGCCAAGCGTCCGACTACGGCGCCGAGTTTCAACGCGCCGAAGTTCTCCGCCTCGAAGCACAAGAAAATATCTGGTCGGTAGTTACTGAAGAAGAAACGCATCGCGCCAAGGCTGTGATCGTCGCCACCGGCTCCACGCTCAAGCCTCTCGGTGTCCCCGGCGAAGAAAAACTCATGGGCCGAGGCGTCAGCCACTGCGCCAGTTGCGACGGCCCGCTCTACAACGGCCAAATCGTCGGCGTGGTCGGCGGCGGCGACTCGGCGCTGCAGGAAGCGCTGACGCTGACAAATTACGCCGAGAAAGTTTTGCTCTTCCATCAAGGCGAATCGTTTTCCGCGCAGCACAGCTATTTACAACGGGTATTAGACAACTCGAAAGTCACACCGCGTTTTCACAGCGTCGTCGAAGAAGTTCTCGGCGACAAAATCGTTACCGGGGTGCGCGTGCGAGACCTGAATTCAGGCCAGACATCGCAGATCGAACTAGCCGGCCTCTTCGTCTACGTGGGGCTACAGCCCAACACGGCGATCTTGCAGAAGCTCGTGAAGCTCAGCGATACAGGACATGTGCAAACAGATGTCGCAATGAGAACCGAGCGAGCGGGTCTCTACGCCGCCGGCGATATCCGCCAAGACTCGGCACGCCAAGCGATCACGTCGGCGGGCGACGGCGCGACTGCGGCCATCGCGGCGTATCGGTATATCCGGCAGGTTTTTGCTTAACAGGAATTCATCGTCAATTATGCCGTGGCAATCAATTGAATTCGCGAGTGGGGTTTGAACCCCTCTCGCGACCAAAGGGAATGCCCGTCACCTTTGAAAACCCCATTTAGTTGTGCCCGCCTCAAGAGGCGGGGTTAATTGGAATAGACGATCGTCAATTCCAATTACAACGTCACCAACCTTGCAGTTACAGAGCTAGATTTTCTCCCTATGCGCCATAGTAATCGTTGATTATCGGCCATATTCGGAATAAGATACGAAAATAGCCGGCTATTTCGGAATTGGTTTCTAATATGGCATCAATCAAGAGACTCATAAATTTGGCGCTTCCGCCAAAGCAGTCGGCATTTCTATGGGGACCTAGAAAAACCGGCAAATCGACCTATTTGATGGAACGGTTCCCGCAAAGCCTGGTTTATAACTTCCTGGACACCGACCTGGTTTTGGAATTTGCCAAGCGCCCTGCGATTTTGCGCGAACAGTTGTTGGCGCGGGACGCTGCGGTCTTAGGCCATCCCATCATCCTGGACGAGGTACAAAAGGTCCCGCAGCTGCTCGATGAAGTTCACTGGCTCATCGAGAACCGCGGACTGCAATTCATTCTGTGCGGATCAAGCGCGCGAAAGTTGAAACGAGGCCAGGCCAACTTGCTCGGCGGCAGAGCGTGGCGATATGAAATGTTTCCGTTGGTGAGCGCTGAAATCGAGATCATCGATCTTCTAACCGTTTTGAACCGTGGAATGATTCCCAGCCATTACCTCGAAGATCAGTACCAAAAATCGTTGAGAGCCTATACAACCGACTATCTGAAAGAGGAAGTTTTCGCCGAAGGACTGACAAGAAACATTCCCGCATTCTCCCGATTCTTTGAAGCTATGGGTTACTCCCATGGAGAGCTGATAAATTTTTCCAACATCGCCCGCGACTGCGGCGTAGACTCAAAGACGGTGAAAGAATATTACCAAATTCTTGAGGACACGCTGCTCGGAACTATGATCGCGCCATTCAAAAGGCGGCAAGGCCGCCGAGTAATCAGCCAGACGCCGAAGTTCTATCTCTTCGATGTCGGTGTTGCGGGCGCGCTAACCCACCGCCATCTGAGCGAAGAGCGCGGCGAACAATTCGGCAAGGCCTTCGAGCATTTTATATTCATGGAGCTCAGAGCTCACAGTTCGCTCAGGGATTTGCACTATCCGATCAATTTCTGGCGGACTAAAACCGGTCTCGAAGCCGACTTCGTGTTGGGCGACGGACAAGTAGCGATCGAGGTGAAGGGGAGCAATCGCGTGGAGCGCAGTGAGCTGCGGCCATTGGTAGCGTTCAGGGAAGAATACTCACCGCGTCAAACCCTAGTGGTTTGCAATGAACGGGTGGAACGCATTCATGAACAGATCAGAATCCTCCCCTGGCGGGTCTTTCTGCGCGAGCTCTGGGATGGCAAGATCATCTCTTGATCCCACGTGCGCCATTGCGCTACACCCACGCATGGGGATCAGAACAGTAAGGAGACGTTTCGGTAATGTACTGCTGCACAAGCTCGATCAACAAGCGGCGCTGTATAATCCGTCATTCCCGTGCAAACGGGAATCCAGATTCTTCGTGATCGCCGGACCAACCAAAACCTGGATTCCCGCGTACGCGGGAATGACGTGCGCCATTCGCAACGTATTTCTCACGCTGCTTCGTCGCCAGACTGGTAGCGCGCGACCGGGACGCGCACGTGTTTGGTGATTCGACCGCTGCCCGCCGCAATCTCGCGCATTCTCTTGAAAACTCGGGCGTGATGGTAGCGCTCGCCGCACTTATTGCACACCCACGCTGGCACGTCCTCGATGATCATCATCTCGTCCCCATGCCTAAAGTATTCGCGTCCCCGCTTTGCTGCCAATCGCCCGACGCAGCAGCGGGCACATATTTCACCGGTTAAATCTTGCGGGTTTTTACGTGTCATACGCGGTAATTATTACCACAAGTTTACGCGTTTGAAAAAGTTGCACTACCGCCGTCAGGTTTTTCCCTCTAACGTTTTTTTTCTAAATTCCTCGCATCTGGATACCGACCCCAGATTAATTGGGCAGGGTCTCAGTCGCTCTCCCATAGGTGCAATTCGATCTCTGAGAGGGCGGAATCCTTGCTTTTTCATATAGTGTCGAACTTCAGTTGTTGAGGACTGGCTTTATTCGGAATAAAGTCCGAATTTAGTCAACCTATACGGAGTGGATTCCGAATATGGCCTCAATTCGGAGAATTCTTGATGGCGACTTTTCGCAGGGTGCTAGCTCGCAGGGTCGATTAAGTGGTGGCGCTCACAATCCGTCATTCCCGTGCAAACGGGAATCCAGACCCATCATCCACCTGGATACCGTTTTTCAACGGCGTGACGGACACAGTCCGTCACCTGATTCCCGCGTGCGCGGGAATGACGTGCGCGGCGAGATGATAGCGCCTCACGCCTTCCCGTGATAAGCAACCAACGATGGCAACTGACGAACTGGGAAAAGGTGCCGGGAACCAATTAGCCGTTTCCAAGACTCGTAGGTCGGGTTAGCATGGCGTAACCCGACATCTTAAATCATGAATGAGCAAACGAATTGTCGGGTTACGCTACGCTAACCCGACCTACAAACTCAGCACTGGTTTTTTACGGAGAGGAAAAATGAACAGAAGAATCGCCATCCGGCGACTGGCAACTTTTTTTCTGACTACTGCTTCTCTGGCTCGGGCGCAGCAGCAGGCGAGAATTCTCCGGATAGGAATTCTGATCCCGGCCTCCGCGTCCAGCCAATCGGCCCGAGTCGAAGCATTTCGCCAACGTCTGCGCGAGCGTGGGTACGTCGAAGGAAAAAACATTGTCATCGAGTACCGATATGCAGAAGGGAAACTCGAACGGCTGCCTGACCTCGCCGCTGAACTGGTCCGTCTCAAAGTTGACGTCATCGTCACCGTCGGCAGCCCGGGTATTTTTGCTGCTAAGAAGGCGAGCGCGACAGTACCTATCGTATTCGCCACTGCTACCGATCCAGTAGGAAGTGGGCTGGTTTCCAGCCTGGCGCGGCCAGGCGGGAATATCACCGGACTTTCCAACATGGCGCCGGATCTAGATGGCAAACGGTTGGAACTGCTCAAGGAAGCCTTCCCCACGGTTTCCCGGGTGGCCTTCCTCTGGGAACCGGCTGTGAGGGGAAACCTGGCCCTCACAGATATGGAGGCTGCGGCCAAGGCGTTGGGAGTCAAACTTCTATCGCTTGAGGTGCGAAGCCTTGACGATTTTGCGAGCGCATTCGCGCGAGCGAAAAGGGATGGCGCCCAGGCGCTCATTACGAGCACAGGTGCACTTATCATTACTCAGCCACGTCAAGTGTTGGACTTCGCGGCAAAGAACCGGTTGCCGGCGATGTACCCGTACAGTGAGTTTGTTGAGGCCGGCGGCTTGATGAGCTACGCGCCGAACTATACGGACCAATGGCGGCGCGCCGCTGACTTTGTCGACAAGATATTGAAAGGCACCAAGCCCGCCGAGATTCCCGTCGAGCAGCCGATGAAATTCGAGTTTGTGATCAACCTGATCGCGGCCAAGCAGATCGGCGTGACGGTTGAGCCCAATGTGCTGGTGCGGGCGGATAGGGTCATAAGATAAGGCAAAAGTAAAAAGGCAGAACAAAGATTCGGTCTGCGGAGCAGCTTTTGGATTGGAGAACTAGGACATGACAAAGATATTTCGAACTGCAATTCGGCGGTATCATTCCGCAAGCTTTAGTTCCTTGTGATGGTTGTGGGCGGCAAATAGTTTTTGAGTTGCACCACTTTCAATCCGGGCATGGCGGGAATTCTTCTGTCGTTCGTCACAAACGCTTGGCAGTGTGTTACCATCGCCGCGGCCACCTGAATGGCGTCCGGAGGCTTTAGTCGAAAGGCCGCTCGAACCCGCGCCGCGGTTCTTAGAAGCGGTCGGTCAATATCGATAAAGCGCAGGCCTCGGCTTCTCGTCAATAACGCCTCATAGCGATCGGCAAGTGAAAAATTGCCGATTCGATATGGGACGACGAGAACCTCCATCAAGGTAAGACCGGATGTCGCGCCAAGGAGTGTGTCTTGATCGATAGCTTCGAACAGAGGTTTCACAATCGGGAGGTACTGTTGATCTTCCTCGATGAAGTAGATGAAAACTTGCGTATCGAGGGCGACCGGTCCGGGTTTAAGGTCCTCAATCAATCCCACCCGCGTCGTTCCTTGCTCACATGTTTGCTGGCGTCAACCTTACTCCAGACTTCTTTGCCCAGACCTTGGAGCTCCAGGATCGAGAAGGGCGTCGCGGCCTCTGTCGCCTGGCTAAGGATATGAATAACCTCTTGGTCAACCGATCGATGTTCTCTGTTTGCCCGCGCCTGAATCTTTCGGTAAAGCCGATCCGGCATTTTCTTAATATTCAAGGTGGCCATCCGTTCCTCCAGAATGGTGTCATTATGGAGGAGCGCAAAGTCACGGTCAAGCGTACGGAATCAAAAGCCCGTAGGCCAGGCGTCATGAAAGAATTCTGTGATTTTCGTATTGACCAGCCGATGAAGTTCGAGTTCGTGATCAATCTAAAGACGGCGAACCAGATCGGCCTGACGATTCCCCAGTGGACACTGATGAAGGCGACTAAGGTGATTCAATAAGGCAAAAGTAAAAAGGCAAAAAAAAGAATTTCGGTCTGCGGGGCCGCATTATCCGTCATTCCCGTGAAACCTGCCCCCAACACTGATCGGGGGACGGGAATCCAGGCCCACCATCCACCTGGATACCGTTTTTCAACGGTATGACGGACGCTGTCCGTCACCTGGATTCCCGTTGTCACGGGAATGACGGGCGCGACACAATGCTTTTTCGATTCTGAACTTTGGAGCGCGGAGAAACTCTATGAATAAAAAAATCTTTGTTTTTGCTCTGGGCTCTCTGCTCCTTGCTCCCAGCTTTTCAGTTGGCGCCCAGGAAAAATTCTTCCAGGGAAAGTCAATAAGAGTCATCCGCGGTGGGCAGCCGGGCGATCTTTACGATCTGTGGACGCGCCACATCGCGACTTACTTGGGAAAACATATTCCGGGGAATCCCAGCATCATGGTGCAGAACATGCCTGGCGCCGGCTCGGTGATCGCGGCGAATCACATTTATAATGTTGCCAAACCCGATGGGCTCACGCTCGGTTCGATCAACCCAGGGCTCTACATCGACCAACTGATCGGCCGAAACGAAGTGCAGTTTGATTGGGCGAAATTCGGTTGGCTCGGCACGCCGGAGCAAACCGAATTGTTGGTTTTGTTTCGCGGCGATAGTCCTTACAAAACCATCGACGATCTGCGCAAGACTAGCGAGCCGCCCAAGTGCGGCTCCACCGGCACGGGCTCGATCACCTATCACACGCCGAAACTCATGGAAGAAATCTTCGGCGTGAAATTCAATATCATCGCGGGCTACCAGGGCGCGGCGGATATCGATCTCGCGCTAGAACGGGGCGAACTGCATTGCCGAGTGATCACCATCGCGGCTTTTTTTGGCCGCGAGCCGCATATCACCTGGTTCAAGAAAGGCTTCACCCGCCCGTTCGTGCAGACGGGTCGAAAGCGCGATCCGTTGCTGCCCGACACGCCGACCCTCATCGACTTGATGGAGCGTTACAAAGCCCGCGATGCCGACCGGCGCTTGGCGACGCTTATCATGGCGCCCAATGAATTCGGCCGGCCATGGACGGCGCCTCCCAACCTGCCCGCCGAACGGTTGAAAATCCTTCGCGACGGCTGGAGTAACACGCTCAAAGACCCCGATCTGTTAGCTGAAGCGAAGAAACGCAACTGGCCGGTGGAAGCCGTCGGCGGCGAAGAATTATCGGCCTTGGCCAAGGAAGTCATCGCGCAGCCGCCTGAAGTCATTGCGCGATTGAAAAAACTTTTGGCTGAGTGAGATTAGGAGCTGTCAAAGAATAACATTTACACAAGTGTCATTCTGAGCGAAGCGAAGAATCTGTCTGCGAGACCCTTCGCTGCGCTCAGGGTGACAATAACCGAGAGAATATGGGTAAGCCATATCGTAAAGTTTATTTCCTGACGCTGCCTTAGGGGAAACCTGCGAAGCGAAACAATTTCATTGGAGCACCGATGTCTGACAATCACCAAGCGAGAATAGGTTGGCTAGGACCGAGCGTGCCGTCGAGCTCGCATATCAAAAAATTTCTCAACCTAGTGCCGGCCAACGTTGAAGTTCTCTACGAGCAGCTCGTGCTGCACGACGGCATTTTGAACGATGTCCAAGGCAAGCAGGATTTAATCGTCAGCCGCGCTGTGCAGTTCGCTGACCAGCAGAAGCTGGGTGGGCTGATCTTTCCCGGCGCGCCGCGCGAAGTCTTGAACCCCGCTTTGTTTGGCGCGTTTTCCGCGGCGCTCAAGATTCCGGTCGCCACCGCGCTCCGCTCCTCGGCGGCGGCGCTGAAAACTTTTTCCGCCAAGCGAATTCTTCTGCTCACTCCTTTCGACGCATCGTTGAATCAACTCATTCGCAACTTTCTCAGCCAATTCGACATCGTTGCCAACTCGCCTTCCGAAATTTTACGCCACTACACCGACGCGCTCAAGATGACGCCCGACGATGTCATCGCCTACGCGCGCCGGGCGATAGCGGAGCAAAATAAAATTGACGCGATCTATTTCCAAGGCGCGGTGCTCGATCCGATGGACTGTTTGGAGCAGATGGAGCGCGAGTTGAATCTCCCCGTCGTCGCGAGCAATCCGGCGATGAATTGGTATATGCTGTCCAGGCTCGGACTGAAACACCCACTCTCTGGATTCGGCAAACTGCTGTCTTCTTGGCCGGCATTGCCGGTTGACTAAAGGTTTCAACAAAAATGAAGAATCTCATTGCACTCGTTGTATCGGCGTTAACTTTAATTTTCGCCCATCGCCCGGCGTCAGCACAAAGCGATTTCTATCGCGGCAAGACCTTGACGTTTATCGTCAACATGTCTGCCGGCGACGTCAACGACCTCTGGGCGCGCGCGTTGGTGCGCAGTCTGGTCAAATTCATCCCGGGCAATCCGAATGTCATCGCGCAAAACATGGCCGGCGGCGGTTCGATGATCGCGGCGAATTATCTTTACAGCGTCGCCAAACCGGACGGGTTGACCATCGGACAGATTTCCGCTGGTCTTTATTTTCAACAGCTCACGGGGAGACGCGAGGTCCAATTCGATTGGCGCAAGTTCAGTTGGATCGGCGCGGCGGGCCGGGTCGAGGCGTTGCTGATGATGCGCACTGATGCCCCGTATAAGTCGATTGAAGATATCCGCGCCGCCAGCGAGCCGCCCAAGTGTTCCGCCACTGCGCCAGGGTCGAGCGGTCATCTCAATTTGCGGCTCTTGGACGATGCGCTGGACGCGAAGTTCCGCATCGTTACCGGCTACAAGAGCGGTAGCGACCAAGACCTCGCTATCGAACGCGGTGAAGTGCAATGCCGCTCAGTATCCGCCTCCTCTTTCCACGCGCGCGAGCCGTTTATCACCTGGCAAAAGAAGGGCTTCGTCCGCATCCTGGTGCAAAGCCCGCGCAAGCGCAATCCCCTGCTTCCCGATGTGCCGACAATCTACGAGCTAATGACTCGTTATCAAACTCCGGAGACCAAGCAACGCATCGTTTCGGTCCTGCTTGGCGCCGATTATTTCGGCCAATATCTCGCGGTGGCGCCGCCCGGCGTGCCGCCCGATCGTCTGAAAATTCTCCGCGAGGCTTACAGTCGCGCGCTCAAAGACCCGGATTTGCTTGAGGAAGCCAAGCGGCGCAACTGGAACGTTGAGCATATCGCCGGTGATGAATTACAAACGTTAGCCAAACAGGTGATCGACCAGCCGCCGCAGCTGATCGGCCGAGTCAAAGAACTTTTGGGCGGCAGTTAGACAAGGGCCACATACAAAGAAGATTCGGATTCGGAGAGTTGGCC
Source organism: uncultured Syntrophobacter sp. (assembly GCA_964478485.1). Classification (GTDB taxonomy): domain Bacteria; phylum Desulfobacterota; class Binatia; order UBA9968; family UBA9968; genus DP-20. The sequence continues at coordinate 11,605 of CAYZJE010000628.1, forward strand.
GCAAAGAACGCAAAGTTCACAAAAAGGAATTCCGAATCGCAGGGGCGGGTTTGAAACCCGCCCTCTTTGCTCTTCGCGGTAAACGGAATCAAGGTGATAGCGCCAAATGATCCACACGGAAGCCTGAAGAACGAACGAATTAAGGAGGTCCATCATGGCAGCTAAATATCGCGCGGATCATGTCGGCAGTTTGCTTCGGCCCGCGGCGCTTTTACAAGCGCGCAGCGCCAACCTGGGCAGTGCCCAACTGCGCGCCCTTGAGGACCAGCACATCAAGCGAGTCGTCGAACGGCAAAAGGACTTGGGATTTAAAATTTTTACTGACGGCGAACTGCGGCGCGTCAACTTCATGAGCGATTTCAACGATGCGGTGGAAGGCATTGACGAGAGCGACAACCTGCTGCGCACTTGGCAAGCGAGCGTTGCTGGATCGACTTCCCAACCGTCGCGGGTGCCGGGTATCGTCGTCGGCAAGATCAGACAAACCCGGCGCCTGACCGAACATGAGTTCGCCTTCCTCAAGCAACAGAAGCCTGGCGACATCAAAGTCACACTGCCGACGGCCAATCAATTTCCGGCGATCTACTTCAAGAAAGGGCTAAGCGATAAGGTCTACTCCGACCATTCCGCTTTTCTCTGGGACATCGTGCCGGTGATCAAGGCGGAGATTCACGCCTTGGCCAACGAAGGCGCGCGCTACATCCAAATCGATGCGCCGCGCTACAGCTATTACATCGATCCAAAATGGCGCAGCTATGTGAAAAATGAAATGGGGCTCGATCCGGACCAGGCTCTCGACGAAGCGATTCGCGCCGACAACGCTTGCCTGCAAGGAGCCGAGCGCGACGGCGTGATCTTGGCGATTCATCTGTGCCGCGGCAACAACCGTAGCCAGTGGTACGCTGAAGGCGGCTACGACGCCATCGCCGAAAAACTGTTCGGCCAGTTGCGAGTCGATGCCTTTCTGCTCGAATACGAGTCGGCGCGCGCCGGCACCTTCGAAGCGCTGCGTTTCGTGCCGCGCGGCAAGACGGTGGTTCTCGGCCTGGTCAGCAGCAAGCTAGCGGCGATGGAGTCAGCGGACCATCTCGCCAAGCGCATCGATGAAGCCAGCAAGTACGTGCCGCTGGAAAATCTCGCGATAAGTCCGCAATGCGGCTTCGCCTCGACGATGGAAGGAAACTTGCTCACCGAAGAGCAGCAATGGCAAAAACTCAAGTTAGTAGTGGATACTGCGGTTAAAGTTTGGGGGCAGGCGTAATATCAGTAACGAAGTGTCAGTTCACGAATCTCGACCGAAGCTATTCTATTCACGACGAACGACACAGCGCGGCGTGCGCAATTTTTCGGAAGGTTCACCGCGGAGGCGCGTCCTTCGACTAGGCTCAGGATGCGCGGGAAGACCTCCGCTCATGGTGAGCTTGTCGAACCATGCGAACTCCGTGCCTCTGTGGTGAAATCCTCTTTTCTTCTCTGGTTGCGGCTATGCCGCGCTTGCTCCTTCGTGATGATTTACTCCGGAGAAAGTACCAACCGCGTGAGTCCCTGCACTATTTCTTGCTCAGCCCAGCGACAAACCCGCCGTCTTCCAGTTCTTTCACGAAGCGCGCGTCGACGAGATCTTTTGCATTCAAAGACGCCGCTTTGGGATTCGTCGACGCCATTTCCTGCAGCACTACCTGGTATCCCTCCACCGGCGGATAGGGATAATCCGGCATGTTTTGCGTGAACCAGTTCTGGGTATGTTCAAGCACGTTTCGGTCTTCCACGCGCGAGTATTTGCGCATGATTTGCATGGTTTCTTCTTTGCGCGTTTTGAAATAGTGGATCGCCTCGACGTACGCCCGAATATAGCGCCGCGCGGTGTCGGGCTGTTCTTTGATGAGTTTACCCGTCGTGTAGATGCCGCGCTGGGGGAAGGGAATTTTGAGCGCAATCAGATCGAGCAGGACGGGAAAGCCCAGCTTGTCGACAATCGGCTTTTCCGCTTCGGTGAGCACGGTAAACTGCACGATGCCCTTTTGCATCGCCGCGATCCGATCGTAAAGCACGCCGATGGAGCGCAGACTCACGTCTTTGGCCGGATCGAGGCCCAATTTTCTCAGACTCACGCGCAAGGCGAAATCGGCGATCGTGCCGGGGCTCTGGTTGGCGCCGATTCTCCCCTTGAGTTCTTCGGCCCTTTTGATGCTTGGCAGCGTGACAAAATAGTAGGTGAGAATGTTCACGCTGCCGGCCAGCGCGACGATGTCGCCGCCGGCGAGCCGGGCGCTGGCAACCGCGGGACCGGCGCTCTCGGCGATGGCGCTTTCGCCCGCCAGGATCGCCTGCAGGGTGCGCACGCTGCTCGGAATCAGCACGGGCGCGACATCGAGACCATGCTTTTCGAATAGCCGCGCTTCTTTGGCCACCCAGATAACCGCCGAGGCACCGGGAGCGGGTGAAAAGTAAGCCGAGTAGATTCGCTCCGCCGCGCCCAGCTGCGCCGGTAACCAGGGCATCGCGCCGAAGGCACAGAGCAGATAAAAACGAATTAGCCCGTGGGATCGATCAGTCTTCATGCGACCTCCTCGCGTTAGCAAACACACCGGCCCGGGATCGAGGTGAATTCGTCGGCCATTCTACTCGGCGCGCGGTAGGCGTCAAACGGATAAAAGAAGGCAATGGGCATTAGGCAATTGGCAAAAGCGGGGCATCGGGGCTGATGATCGTGTCTTGCGTCAGTGGATGCACCTAAACTTTGACGCCACGGCCCAAGAATGCTATCTATCGTTTCGGCGGAAAAACCTGATCATGGGAGGACATCATGAGACGGATGATTGTCATTTCGCTTTTCACAGCGTTCGCGCTTTTTAGTTTCAGCTCCAACGGACTTGCCCAAACGATAAAAGTCGGCGCGGTGGTGCCGCTCACCGGGAGATACGCCGCGCTTGGCGGTCAGGTTAAGACCGGCTACGAGATCGCGGTGCAGCAAATCAACGCTGCGGGCGGCGTCACGGTCGGCGGCAAGAAACTGCAGATCGAATTAACCATGTTGGACGACGAATCGGATCCCACCAAGACCGTCGCGCGCTTGGAGTCTCTCGCTTCTCAGGGGGTGGTGGCTTATCTGGGCGGGGCCGGCTCCGACCTCCACGCCGCCGCATCTTCCATTGGCGACAAAAATAAGATTCCCTATCTGGGCATCGCTTTTGCGCTCCACAGCATCCACAAACAGGGCTTGCGCTATCTCTTCTCGCCTTTTCCGAAATCACCGGACCTGACAACTGAGACCTTCGTTTTCTTCGATGCGCTGATTCCCGCGGCGCAACGACCGCGCAAGGTGGCGCTCTTTCTTGAGCGCACGGACTGGGGCAAGGAAATGGGCGGACTATGGGAAAGTGCGGCCAAGAAACACGGCTATCAAATCGTCGCTAGCGGCGAATATGCGCCGGGGTCGAAAGATTTTTCCGAATTGATCTTGAAAGCGAAATCGGCGGGCGCGGAAGCGGTCCTCGCGTTGCCTTCGCCACCGGACGGCATGACCCTGGTCAAGCAGATGAAGGAATTGGATCTCGCCACCAAGGTCAACCTGTTCATCCGCGCCGCCGACCCGCCGGTGTGGTCGCAGAATCTTAGCAAGGATGGCGACTATACCCTCTTCATGCCTGGGTGGCACTTCGCCGCAAAATACCCCAAAGTTACCGAGCTGAACGAAGCGCACCAGAAACTCATTAACCGCCCGTCCGACCCGCTCGTCGGACCGTCCTACGCTTGCGTACAAATTATCGCCGATGCGGTCGCGCGCGCGAATTCCCTGGACCGCGACAAGATACGCGACGCCGTTGCCGCCACGAATATGACCACGGTCGTCGGCCCTGTACGCTTCCGCGCCGACGGCACCGGCGAAGTGAAAGTCTTCATCCTGCAATGGCTCAAGGGCAAACAAGAGTTGGTCTGGCCCAAGGAGTTTGCCACCGCGCCGTTCGGTTATCCCGCGCCGCCGTTCGATCAACGCTAGCGCGGCAAAGAGAAGATAGGTAAGATTATTTTCCCGCAAAGGCGCCAAGGCGCGAAGTATAAGAAATTCGGACACAGAAATTCCATAAACAAAATCTCCTAAACTTTGCGTCTTTGCGCCTTTGCGGGAAATGAATCCGAATTCGCCGAAGAAGATTCTCCCGCGAAGACGCAAAGACGCTAAGGTAAGATCGGAGATCAAGATTCTGAAAAGTTCCCCTATAACTTTGCGCCTTAGCGCCTTGGCGGGATAGAATCCGGCTCCGGAAATGAATTTTCTCCGCGTGCTTGGCGCGATAAATTAAACATCCCGTGTCCCTTCTTACACTCCAATCCGTTTCCAAAAGCTTCGGCGGCGTGCGCGCCGTCAACAACGTTAGCTTGACGGTCGAAGCAGGTGAGATCCTCGGCGTCATGGGCCCCAACGGCTCCGGCAAGACGACCTTGTTCAATCTGGTCAGCGGCGCGCTCGTGCCGGATTCCGGCGAAATCATTTTGCTTGGCGAGCGCACCAACGGTTTGCCGCCCCATCGACTTTGCCGCCGCGGTCTCGCGCGGACATTTCAACTGGTGCGCCCCTTTGCCGGCCTGACCGCGCTGGAAAATATTTTAGTCGGTCTCGGTTACGGCCGGGAGCGGCTCACCGGTGCTCCAGCACGTGCCAAAGCCGACGAGTTGTTAACTTCCGTGGGCCTGGCGGGCCTGGCGGAGCGTAGCGCAAACACATTTACGGTAATGGATCGCAAGCGTCTCGAGTTGGCGCGCGCTTTGGCGACTTCGCCTAAACTTCTCCTACTCGACGAGTTCATGGCGGGACTGAATCCTGCCGAGACCGCCAACGCGATCAATCTCATACGTGAGTTGCAACGCGACGGCCTCACCGTCATCCTGGTCGAGCATATCGTCTGGGCCTTGCTCGATGTCTCGCACCGGATTGTCGTTCTCAGCGCCGGTGAAAAAATCGCCGAAGGCGCGCCCGCGCTCGTGGCAAAAGATCCGCATGTCGTCGAAGTATATCTCGGGGAAACGATCTGAAGAGTTCAAATCGTTCAAGTCGTTCAAGCTGTTCAAACCGTTTTCGGATAGAACGCGCTTATCCTTGAATTTCTTCCAACGGCTTGAACGATTTGAACGTTTTGAACGGCTTGAACGGTTATTGAGCGAAGCATGTTGGAAGTAAAAAACCTGCAAGTCGCCTACGGCGCGCTCACCGCGCTCCATGGGGTGAGTTTGGTGATTCACCCGGGTGAAATGGTCGCCCTCGTCGGCCCCAATGGCGCCGGCAAATCGACTCTGCTCAAAACCATTTCCGGCCTGCTCGCGCCGCGCGCCGGCGTGATCCGATGGAGTGATGAAACCATCAGCGCGGCATCGCCCCAACGCATCGTCGAGCATGGCATCGCCCTGGTACCGGAAGGGCGCAGACTTTTTGCCGCGATGACGGTGCGCGACAATCTCGAACTCGGCGCATTTACCCAACGAGCACAGAAAGAAAAACCCGCGCAGCTCGACCGTGTCTACACGCTCTTTCCGCGCCTCTTCGAGCGCCAGCGTCAGTTGGCCGGATCGCTCTCCGGCGGCGAGCAGCAGATGCTCGCCCTGGGACGCGCGTTGATGGCGCTGCCGCGTTTGCTGCTGCTCGACGAGCCCTCGCTCGGCTTGGCGCCAAAAGTTGTCGAGTCGATCTTGGCGATCCTCGCCGAGCTGCATCGCGGCGGCATGAGCTTATTGATCGTCGAGCAAAACGTCCACGCGGTCCTGGCGTTGGTCGAGCGCGCCTACATTCTCGAAAGCGGAAGAATCGTCGGGGAAGGCGCAGGCCGGAAGTTGCTCGACGACGATCATGTGCGCACGGCTTACTTGGGCCCGCTGGCGCGATGAAACAATCGAATTCAATTAAGACATTCTCCCGCCAAGGCGCAAAGACGCCAAGTTCAGGATTCATTGTCTTCTTACCTTCGCGTCTTTGCGTCTTTGCGGGAGATATTCCGAGCGTACGAAATCTTATTTTGCGAACTTTGCGTGGCCGATCGTCCTGAGCTTGTCGAAGGATGCGGCTAAACAATTCTCGATGATTCTCACTCAACAACTAATTCTCGGACTGTTGGTCGGCGGGCTTTACGGTTTGGCGGCCGCCGGACTGTCGCTGACCTTCGGCGTCCTGCGAGTGTTGAACGTTGCCCACGGCGAGCTGCTCATGCTTGGCGGCTACGGCACTTTCTGGCTTTTCACGCTCTGGAAGATCGACCCGTTCGTTTCGCTGCTCGGCGTTGCTCCAGCGATGTTCGCGCTCGGGCTTGTGCTCTATTGGGCGTTGTTTCAATTCGTCGTGAAAGCCCATGAAGAAGTGCGCATTAAGAATTCGTTATTAATCGGCTTCGGTCTCTCGCTGGTTTTACACGCCCTCGCCATCCGCTTTTGGACTGCCGACGAGCGCGCGGTCACGACGGCGTACGCCGGCGCGGTGTTTCGGCTCTGGGGATTTGCCATTCCACTCTTACGCTTGAGCAGCTTGGGGTTCGCCTTTACGGTGCTGGCGGCACTACACCTGTTTCTTGCGCGGGCGCGCTGGGGCCGCGCCATCCGCGCGACGGCGGAGGATTGGGAGGCTGCGGCGCTCATGGGCATACCGGTCGGGCGCACCTACTTGCTGGCATTTGCCCTCGGCACCGCACTGGCGGGCATCGCCGGCGGACTGGTAAGTATTTCCTATTCCATCAGTCCTTCCATCGGCGCCGAATGGACGCTCAAAGCTTTGATCGTCATCGTGCTCGCGGGTCTCGGATCGCTTTTTGGCAGCTTTGCTGGCGGCATCCTGCTCGGGCTCGCCGAAGCGATGAGCGTGGTGTTTCTCGGCGGCCCGTACCGCGAGGTGGTGGGGCTGATTTTATTTCTTGTCGTCTTGGTGGTGCGGCCCCAAGGACTGTTCGGAGCGCGCCCATGAGATTGGTCTTGGCGGGAATCTTGCTCGTCGCCGGTTTCGCGGCGTTGCCGCTGGTCACCGCGCGCAACGATTTGCTCAATCTCGGCGTGCAAATCTTCCTCGCGATCACGTTAGCGCAGAGCTGGAATATTTTGGGCGGCTACGCTGGCCAGATCAATCTCGGTCACGCGGCATTTTTCGGCTTGGGCGCGTTGGTCACCCGTTTCCTGTGGGTCGGCGGTGCGCCGTTGATTTTGTCGCTCTCGGCGGGCGCCTTGGTCGCCACGGCATTCGGTTGCCTGATCGGCGTCCCGGCTTTCCGCCTGCGCGGCGCCTATTTCGCCATCGGCACCCTCGGTTTAGCCGAGATCCTGCGCATCACGGTCGGTAACCTGTTGCCGCAAATCTCGACGATCCCCGCCGCAGATCTGGCGTCGTATAATATTTTGCCGCGTTACTATCTCACGCTCGTCTTGGCGGTGCTCTGCGTCGCCGTGGTGGCGCTGCTGGTGCCTTCCCGAATCGGCCTCGGCATACGCGCGGTGCGCGAAGACGAAGCGGCGGCGGAAGCGTCGGGTGTGGGCGCGCTGGGACACAAGATTCTCGCCTTGGCAATCTCAACCGCATTGGCCGGTCTGGCCGGCGGAGCGTTCGCCTACTACCATGTCAGCTACTATCCGCAGCATACTTTTTCTCCGGCTTGGACTTTCGACGCCGTGCTCATGTCCTATATCGGCGGCGTCGGAACCGTTCACGGACCGGTGCTGGGCGCAATCTTTTACGTGATTTTAAGAGAAGTGCTGGCGGTACAATGGGTCGAGTTCCACTTAATAATATTTGGCGTGCTCTTTATGCTGGTGGTGCTGTTCCTTCCCGGCGGCCTGGTCGAAGCGTGGAGCCGTGCGCGCCGGTTATTTTCGCGTCGCGCAACCAAGTCGAATCCCTGAGATATCACCGCAGAGGCGCGGAGGGCGCCGAGGAAAGAGTTTTCTCCTTAGGAAATATTCCGAACTCTGTGAACTCTGCGTCTCTGTGGTGAATAAAGATCCGGATATATCAACGCGGAGGCGCGGAGGGCGCGTTCTTCGACTAAGGCTCAGGATGCGCGGCTTTCTTCCGCTCATGGTGAGCTTGTCGAACCATGCGAACTCTGCGTCTCTGCGGTGAACAAAATCGCGGTACTATTTCCTGAGCTGTTCGATCCAGCCGCTCGCGACTAATTTTTCCAACGGCCCGTTGTCGCGAAAATAATCCGGACGGTCGATGAGCTCCTTCGGCACCGGGGTCGATAACGCGAGATCCTCCAACACCGCCTGAATGCCTCGATCCGTGACGCGCGGAATCGGCTTGAATAAGTTCGCGTAGGCTTCGACCGCTCTCTTGGCGAGCAGCGTGTCTTTCGGTTTGAGCCATTTGATATAGGCTCTTTCGCCGGCGCCGTGATCTTTTTTCATCAGATGAATCGCTTCGACATACGCTTTGAGAAAACGTTCCACGGTATCGGGATTGTCCTTGACGAAGGCCCGGCTGCTCACCACACAGGAGGCCGGATAAACGAAATCGGTTTTAGATAAATCCAACAGCACGGGCCAGCCTTTTTGCAGGTAAGGCAAGGCGAGATCGAACGGCAACGCCGCGGCGGCGATTCTGCCGGTTTCCAACGCCGTCGCGTATTCCGTTCCCAACTGGAGAATCGTCACATCCTTCTCCGCATTAAGGCCGGCGTGCTTGAGAGCGGCGCGTAAATAAAAATGCGTCGTCGAGCCCAGGCGCGTCACCGCGCTTGATTTTCCCTTGAGCTCGCCGGCGCTTTTTATCTCAGGCCGCGCCATCAAATAAACCAGATCGGAATCCGCCGGACATGCGACGAGAGCGATATCGGCGCCTTTAATCCGCGCCGCCAAAACCGACGCGGCGCCGGCGCCGGAAAATTGTAATTCACCGCTGATGATCGCTAGTGTCGTCAAAGCGCCGGCCTGAATCATGATCACTTCCGGGTCGAGACCATGCTTGGCGAACAGACGGCTCTCTTTGGCAACCCAGACCGGCAGATTCACCGTGCTGATGGTTGTGCCATAGCGAAGCCGCTTTAGCTCTTGGGCGAAAACTGAATCCGAAAAAAAGCCGACGACGAAGGCGGCAAGCAAGATTAAATTGAAATTCACTGCCAGCAACTTCATTTTTCATTCCCTTCTTCCGGCTTTAGCGTGGGTAACTCTGTCCCGGTCACCTCTTCGACTCGGTTCGCCCTGAGCCCGTGAGAACCCATTCATGGTTCGACGAGGCTTACCATGAACAGAAGCGATGCTCGCATAAATCAACTCCTTAACCGTACGCCCTGAGCTTCGTCGAAGGGCTCCTACTGAGTTTTCACGCAGCCGGGCTCGCCAAAAAGGCAAAAATCGCTCAGGACGGGCTCTGAAGCTCTGGAAGCCTTCGGTGAGTTTTATCGAACCGGGTGCCCTGGACGAGCTAAGCGCGACACCTCGGCCCAATCCCCCCGCATCAGTGCTTCCTTCTTATTTCGACGCCAACCTTTAATCTGTCGCTCACAAGTTAAAGCTTCTTCCCTTGTCGGGAATTGCTCTGAGAACACCAACCTCACTGGAAGTCGCGTCGAAGTGTAGCCCTCAAATTCACCGGGCTCATGTTTTGCGATGCGTTCTTCAAGATTATCGGTATGTCCAGTGTAGTAAGAGCTATCGGCACAATGCAGGATGTAAACCCAGAAACTCATAATCCTATCAGTCAACGATCGCTTGCCTAGAGTAAATCCCACGCGAGCGCAAATTGCTTCTCGGAACCCTTCGACGGGGCTCAGGGCGAACGGGGAGAGGATCGGTAACGAGAAGAATTTTGCCTACATGCTGATCCCTCGACAAGCTCGGGACTAAAGGCGCAGTCCAGAGCCTGTCGTGAGCGAAGTCGAACGATCGAAGCATGCCGCCGGGCTTTCAGCCGTATCATCCGTCATGCCATAACTCCGTTCGCCCTGAGCTTCGTCGAAGGGTGAACGCAAGTTTATCAACAGAATCACAGCTCAGTTTTCCACCTACCCCAAACCTTGCAGAGATCTTTATTCTTTCCTATCCGAAAAATATCGCCGCTCGACCGTTGCCGAATCGTACTCAACAAACTTGTTCTCCCCTTCCGCTCTTAACTGCGGGCGCTCGTTTTCATCGAACAGCGCCGCCGCACCGTCGCGCAGATCGCCGCCGACCAGCGGCGGCGAATGAGATTCGACTACCGTGGTGACGGCGTTGGAACGATTCCATGCCCAGTGCACTCGGTTCGCTGGGATTCGATGAAAATCCCCGTTCATGCAGTGATAGCCTTTGTCCTCGACGAAGAACCAGATTTCGCCTTCGAGCACATGATTGATTTGCTCCGAAGCGTGCATATGCGGCCGCGTATGATAGCCCGGCGGCCGCAACGCGACCAAGAGACTGCTCTCGTTGCCGTAGGCCTGGCGAATGATCATCGAGCCTTCTCCTTCGCCGGTCTTGAGCACCACCTTTTTCTCCGGCACATTTTCCCGCTTCACCTGTAGAGACATTTTTTATTCTCCTTCTTTTCCGAATCGGATTTTATCCCGCCAAGGCGCAAAGGCGTAAAGTTTAATAAAATTCAACAACGAAAATCCGATTAACTTATTCTCCGAACTTGGCGCCTTTGCGCCTTTGCGGGAGAATATCCTTATCCGATCGGCAGCGTGAATATGAACCGGCTGCCTTTCCCAACCTCGCTCTCCACCCAGATCTTTCCCCCGTGCAGTTCGACAAACTTCTTGGCTAACGTTAACCCAAGTCCCGTCCCTTCGACCTTGTGCGCGTAGTCGGTTCCCACTTGGCGAAACTCTTCGAAGATCTTCGGCTGGTCCTCCGGGGTGATGCCGATGCCCGTGTCGGTCACCGAGATTTCTACAGAGCCATGCGCTTGCCTCGCTTCAATCCCGATCCGGCCTCCCTCCGGCGTGAACTTGACCGCGTTGGAAAGCAGGTTAAGCAGTATCTGCTTGATCTTCCGCTCGTCGCCAACGAAATCGCCAAGCCGCTCATCGACGCGGACATCGATGGTGATGCCGTGCGTGGTAGCGCGTTCGCGCACGAAGGTGCGGGCGTTGTCGATTGCGATCGGGAGGTCGAACGTCGCCAGTTCCAGCTCCATCCGCCCCGCCTCGACCTTCGACAGATCGAGGATCTCATTGATCAGTGAGAGCAGATGACGGCCTGAAGAAAGTATATCCTCCGTGTACTCGGCTTGTTTTTCATTCAACTCGCCAAAGTATCTTTCCTGTAAGACTTCGGAGAAGCCGATGATGGCGTTGAGCGGCGTGCGCAGCTC
>CAYZJE010000629.1:0-5853 GCA_964478485.1 uncultured Syntrophobacter sp.
GCAACTTGCAGAAATTGACGATCGGTATTCAAGCACGCGAGTTCAGCGCCTGGCGGACTGCGCGTAGGATTTCGACTTTGCCAGGGAGGAATCTCTTTTCCAATGTCGGGCTCGCCGGCACGGGCGCAAAGGGGGCGGCGACGCGGACAATCGGACTGTCTAGATGATAGAACGCTTCCTGCTGAACTCGGGCGACGATCTCGGCGCCGATGCCGCCTTGCTCGACCGCTTCGTGGGCAACGATCATGCGGCTGGTTTTCTTTACCGAGTCAGCGATTGTTTCAACGTCCAACGGCGAGATCGTGCGCGGGTCGACGACTTCCACGGAGATTCCTTCCGCTTCTAGCTCTTTTGCCGCAGCTAATGCTGGAGCGACCATGCTCGACAGCGCGACGATTGTCAGATGCTCGCCTTGGCGCAGCACCGCTGCTTTGCCAATGGGTACGCTCGCTTCTCCCGCGGGAACTTCACCCTTGGACCAGTAGAGACCGCGATGTTCGATGAAGACGACCGGATTGTCGTCACGGATCGCCGATTTCAACAATCCTTTCGCGTCGGCTGGAGTGGCCGGCATGACGACTTTCAGACCAGGAACGTGAGCAAGCCACGATTCTAAACTCTGGGAGTGGTGCGCGCCCATGGCGCCGCTGATGCCGCACTGAACCCGGACGGTGAGGGGAATTTTCAATTGCCCACCCGACATGTAGTGCAGTTTCGCAGCGTGATTCACCAGTTGATCCATCGCCAGGGTGATAAAGTCGATGAACATGATTTCAACGACCGGCCGTAGGCCGGCGGTGGCTGCACCGATGGTGATGCCCATGACGGTCGCTTCGCTGATCGGCGTGTTGATCAATCGGTTGACGCCGAATGTTTCCGCCAATCCTTTGGTGACCCCGAACGGTCCGCCGAGGGCGACATCTTCGCCGAAAATGTAAACCGACGAATCGCGGCGCAACTCTTCTTCGAGTCCGGCGCGGATCGCATCGAGGTAGGTTTGTTCAGGCATGGCGGTTTTGTTTTCATCGTAGGGGCGAAAGATATTTCGCCCCGATATTCTTAACCGTTCGCGTATACCTGATCGTCAACCGAATCGTCGTCGGGCCAGGGTGACGACAAGGAAAATTCCGCGGCCTTTTCGATTAGCGCGCGGGCCTCGCTTTCCATCGCTGCTAGTTGCGCGTCGGTGAGTGCTTTCTTGCTTTTCAACGCGCGCGCGACGCGCGCGATGGGATCTTTTTTCTTCCATTCGGCGAGCTGCGATAATTCCCGATACTTGGCCGGGTCGCCTTCGTAATGGCCGCGCATACGGTGCGTTAAGCATTCCACAAAAACCGGACCCTTGCCGGCCCGACAGTTTTCCACCGCCTTCGTCATCGCCTCGCGCACGGCGAACAGATCGTTGCCATCAACGGTGCTGGCGGGAATGGCGTAGGTCTTCGCATGCCGCGCGAGCCGCTCGATTTTTGTATGCGCCGACAGCGGCGTGAACTCGGCGTAGCCGTTGTTCTCGCAGATAAATATCACCGGCAGTTGCCAGAGGCTCGCGATGTTGAGCGACTCATGAAATGACCCGCCCTGTCCGGCACCGTCGCCGAAGAAAACTACGGCAAGCTGGCCTTGCTTTCTCTCCTTGGACGCGAACGCGGCGCCGAGCGCCAGCGGGATCGTGCCGCCGACCACGCCGGTGGCAGTGATGAAGCCGCACTCTTTGGCGACGATATGCATGGAGCCGCCCTTGCCGCCGCAGTATCCGGTGGCGCGTCCGGCGATCTCGGCCATTAATTTACCTACGTCCGCACCTTTGGCAATGGCGTGGCCATGGGAGCGATGGCTGCCATAAACGTAATCGTCATCGCGCAGCAAACTTAACGCGCCGACGGCGACCGCTTCTTGGCCGATGCCCAAATGGAGTAAGCCGACAACCTGGCGTTCGGCGTAGAGCGTGGAGAGTTTTTCCTCGAAGGCACGGATCAGCCACATGCGCCGTAGCAGATCGATGACTTCATTGAAGTTTTCTTTCTTGGTAGCCATGGGTGGAAACAATCGTGACAATGAGTAGAAGGCGTCGTTGCAGAGTTGCAAATGAACGCGAGACTCTAGACCCGAAACTCGAAACTCTTCTAAGCTACCGCCGCGCGCACGGCGTCCATGATGCGCGACTCGGTTGGACCGATATGCGCTTCCAGCGGCGGGCTGTAGGGCACCGGCACATCGAGCGTTGAGACCCGGCGGATGCGCGTTTTCAGTTTGTCGAAGCCGGTCTCGGCGATGCGCGCGGCGATTTCGGCGGCGACGCCGCAGCTTTGGTGTGTCTCGTCGGCGATCACGACGCGATGGGTTTTCTCGACTGACGAGAGAATGGTCGCGAGATCGAACGGCACCAGCGTGCGCGGATCGACGACTTCGACTTCGATGCCTTGCTTGGCGAGCTTTGCCGCGGCACCGAGACAAACTTGCACGGTGTATGAAGTCGCGATTAACGTCACGTCGCTGCCCGCGCGTTTAATGTCGGCGACGCCGAACGGAATCGGTTTGTCGTTCTCAGGGACTTCGCCGCGAATGTCCAGCAATCGGGTGTGGTCGACGAAGATTGTTGGATTGTCGCTGGCGACGGCGGTTTTCAATAGTCCTTTGACATCGCGCGGAGAGGAAGGAATGGCGATTTCCAATCCAGGAACATTCCACAGCATCGCCTGTGGACTGCCGGAGTGCTGCGCCGCTCCACCGCCGCGCAGGCCGTGAAACAGATGGAACACCACGGGCACGCGGGTCTGACCGCCCGACATGGAAAAAGCGTTCGCCGCTTCGTTAGCGACTTGCGGCCATGCTTCATAAATGAAACTGCCAGTGCTCAAGTCGACGATCGGTCTTAACCCCGCCATCGCCGCGCCAGTGGCGAGACCGCAAAATCCCAGCTCGGAAATCGGCGGCGCGATCATGCGGTCGCTGAATTTCTTTTGCAAGTTTTGATAGAGATGGCGGTGCGGACTGAGACTTAAAAACGTGCCATTGATCAGATGCACGCGCTCATCGGCGCTCATGATCTCGTCGAGCGCCTCGAATTTAGCTTCGTAATAGGCAAGTTCTCTCATGGTTGACTCTTAAGCGAAAAAGCCTCTTTCGGCTTCTTCCGGTTTCGGCAACGGGCTGTTGACGGCGAACTCGACGGCCGCGGCGATCGCGGATTTTACCTGGCGCTCGATGGCGGCAATCTCGTCGCGGGTCGCATGATTGGCTTCTACCAATTCACGGATGTAAACCAGCAACGGATCGGCGCTGCGATACCACTCGCGGGCCTTCTCCGGCACCTGACTTACGTCCCACGCCAACGCGGTGTCGGTTGGCGCTGGCACGGTCGGCCAGTTAGTTGCGCTGCCGGGATAGCGCACGGTTTGCGCTTCGACGAATTGCGGCCCTTCGCCGCGGCGAATTTTCTCTATCGCTGCCGAGATCGTCGCGTGCACCAAACCGGCGTCGATGCCGTCGATCTGCTCTGCAGGAATTTTATACGCTTTTGGCAGATCGGTCAGCGGATAGGCGGCCATGGAGCTCGATTGCGCCGCGGCGACGGCGCGGCCAGAGCCGTACTTGCCGTTGTTCTCGCAGAGAAACAGCACCGGCAATTTCAAGAGCGAGGCGAGATTGAACGCCTCGGGCGCAGCGCCTTCTTCCAATGAGCCATCGCCGAACAGACAGACGGTGATACGACCGTTTTTCTGCGCCTTGGCCGCGTAGGCCGTGCCGGTGGACAGTGGAATAATTCCCGCCACTACGCCAGAGCTGTGCAGAAAACCGAGCGACGGCGCGACGGAGTGAAATGAACCACCTTTGCCTTTGTTTAGCCCGTCGACGCGGCCGAGGATTTCAGCAAACAGCCGCTTCGGTTCGGCGCCACGGGCGAGCAGGTGGCCATGGTTTCTGTGCGTAGTGAAGATGTAGTCGTCGGCGCGCAGGCAAGCGAGCGCCGGCACACCGATCGCCTCCTGGCCGATGTAAAGATGGTAGTGGCCGCCGAACACGCCTTGGTCGTGGAGCGGCACTAAGTTCTCTTCGAAATGGCGGATGACGAACATGCGCCGGCACAGTTCCAACAAGTTTTCGCGCGCTAGTTTGGGTAGCATGATGTTCCTGACTTATTTCAATTAACTGGGCTTTGTCAACGCCGAGCGAGCGCATTGACATTGCCTTATTCGCCAGACTAAATGCCAGGGAAGAGAGTTTTCGTGACGGAGGTTTTGGCCATGAACAGACGACAGTTTTGGCTGCCGTTATGGTTGACTGCAAACTTGCTGGTGCCGTCGATCCTATTCGCCCAAGCGCGCGCGCTCAAGAAAGTACAGGTCGGCGTGCCCGCCATCAGCATGGGCAACATCGTTATTTACTTCACCAAGGAAGCGAAGATTTATGAAAAGTACGGTCTTGATGTCGAGCCGGTCGCCGTGGCCGGCTCGGGCATCGCTTCGAAGGCGCTGATTTCCGGCAGCGTGCAAATCTCGCCGATCGCCACGCCGACGGTCATGACCGCGGTGCTCGCCGGCTCCGACATGGTTATCTTGGGCCACACGATGCCGGGCGTGATTCAATACTTGATGGCGCGCTCGGACATCAAGCGAACTGAAGATCTAAAAGGCAAAACCATCGGCGTGACGACTTTCGGCTCGCTCACCGATTTTCTCGTGAAATATCTTGCCAAACAAAAGGGGCTCAATCCTGACAAGGATTTTGCGATGCTGCAGATCGGCTCCGATAGCGATCGATTCATCGCCTTACAGCAGGGAAGAATTCCCGCGGCGACCCTGTCGCATCCGAATTATATTTTCGCGCAACGGGCCGGATTCCAGGTGTTTTGGGATTTTTTCAAGGAAGTTGACTATCCATGGAGCGAGATTGCGACGACCCGCACGCAGATCAAGCAAGACCGCGACATGGTGATGCGTTACATGCGCGCGCATGTCGAAGGCATCGCGCGATTTAAGCAGGAACCTGAGTTGGCCAAGAAAGTAATTAAGAAAATGCTCCGATTAAACGATGATTCGATGGCGCAAGAATCGTGGGAACTGTTCGCCAAGCACCGGTTAGCCGCGCCCTATCCAAACATCAAAGGCATGAAGACGAGCTACGAATACGTCGCGGCAACGTGGCCCGATGTCTACAAGCACAAGCCGGAGGAGTTCGTCGACTCGAGCTTCGTCGAAGAGCTTGACAAGAGTGGCTTCATCAAGAAGCTCTACGAAAAGTAAACTTTGGATTCTCTTGAAAAACCCTTAGGAGTGCTTCGACCGTTCGAGAAGCCTCACGGCAGGCTTCCTCGACGGCCTTCAGTTCCGAGCCCGTCGAGGAATCAGCATGAACGGAAAATTCTTAACGTTATCAATCCCCCCTCCCCGTTCGCCCTGAGCCTTGTCGAAGGGTGAGCGGGAGTCTTTCAGCATAATCAACTATCTATATGAAAGTCCGCATCGGCATCGCACTCGGACAGTGGCCCAGTAAAGAGATTCAACCCGACGCGATTCTCGATCTGGTGGACTTTTTTGAATCACTCGATGTCGACTCCCTGTGGCTGAGCGATCGTCTGGTTTCCTCCGCCTTGACGCTCGAACCGATTACGTTTCTTTCCTTCATCGCCGGCCGCCTGCAAAACATGAAGCTCGGCACCAGCACGTTGGTGCTGCCAACGCGCAACCCGGTCGTCCTCGCCAAAGAACTGGCGACTCTCGATTTTCTTTCTAAAGGCCGTTTGTTTCCGGCGATTGGTCTCGGCGGCGAGGAGTCGAGAGATTTGCCAGCGGTCGGCGTAAGCAAGAAAGAGCGCGCCGGCCGCGCCGACGAGATGATCGTGCTCATGCGCAA
>CAYZJE010000630.1:0-14655 GCA_964478485.1 uncultured Syntrophobacter sp.
CGACGTGGGATGGACAAGCGCCGCTAGTGAAACGATTCCACAAACACAAAAGGCTCCGACAGCGATCAACCGCCGGAGCCTTTTCTTGAGAATGATTGAATTTAGTTTTACGTGCCGTGGTCCCAGGAGGACAGGTATTTCGCCTGTTCCTTGGTGAGACTGTCGATGCGGATGCCCATGGAACTCAGTTTCAACTTGGCGACCCAGTTCTCCACGGCGACCGGCACTTCGTAGACTTTTGGCGTGAGCGTTTTTTGGCTTTTCACGGCCCACTCGGCAGCGAGCGCTTGGGTCGCAAAGCTCATGTCCATGACCGACGCGGGATGGCCTTCGGCCGCGGCCAAGTTCACCAAGCGGCCTTCGCCGATGAGATAAATCCTTCTGCCGCTGGCAAGCACGTAAGCGTCGACGAAGTTGCGCACGTTCTTTTCCACTCGACTCGCCAGCTTGGTCAAGGCTTTGAGGTCAATTTCAATGTCGAAGTGGCCGGAGTTGCAGATCACTGCGCCGTTTTTCATGAGTTTCAGATGTTCTTCAGCGATCACATGCATGTCGCCGGTCAAAGTAATGAACAGATCGCCGACCCGCGCCGCCTCTTTCATGGTCATGACTTCCAAACCATCCATCGCCGCTTCCAAGGCGCGCACCGGATCGACTTCGGTGACGATCACTTGGGCGCCCATGCCGCGCGCCCGCGACGCCACGCCTTTGCCGCACCAACCATAGCCCGCGACGACAATGCGTTTGCCGGCGATCAGCATGTCGGTGGCGCGAATCACGCCGTCGATGGTCGACTGACCCGTGCCATAACGGTTGTCGAACAAATGCTTCGTCGCTGCGTCATTGACGGCGATCACCGGAATTTTCAGCGCGCCATCTCTTTCCAGCGCGCGCAGGCGAATCACGCCCGTGGTGGTCTCTTCCATGCTCGCGACCAGGTTCGGCAGCAAATGGGTGTAGCCGGTGTGCAGCAAAGAAACCAAATCGGCGCCGTCATCCATGGTGATCACCGGCTTATGATCGAGCGCGGCGCGCAAGTGGCGATAGTAAGTTTTGTTGTCTTCGCCCTTGATCGCGTAGGTCGAAATTTTGTCGTGCTTGACCAGCGATGCCGCGACATCATCTTGGGTCGACAAAGGATTGGAAGCGCACAACACCACGTCGGCGCCGCCGGCTTTAAGCGCCTGGACTAGGTTGGCGGTCTCGGCGGTAACATGCAAGCAGGCTGAAAAGCGCATGTCGCGCAGCGGCTTTTCCTTGGCGAACCGTTCTTTGACACGTTGCAACACCGGCATGTCTTGCCCGGCCCAAAGAATCCGCTTGCGCCCGCCATCAGCCAAACGCATGTCTTTAACGTCGTACTTCTTTCCCGCCATCTTTAGTCGCTCCCTCTCGTCAGATTAGGTTAACAAATTTGAAATTGCCGGCTGGTAATTTCTTGATTGCGAAGCGGCACCCAGCGCACGTTCCGACCTTCGTGCCCTTCGCCTGTGGTGAGCGTAGTCGAACCATGCCCTTCGTGGTGACTTGAATTTTTGTCCGTTGTTAACGGCGTCGTGGAACTAGCTTAGGCCCGCGCCGCCGCCTTCTTGAGATCCGCCGCCCGATCGGTCTTCTCCCAAGTAAACATGCCTTCTTCCGGCGCCCGGCCAAAGTGACCGTAGGACGCCGTCACGCGATAGATCGGCCGCTTCAAATCGAGGGTCTGAATGATGCCTTTGGGGCTCAGATCGAAACTGTCCTGTACAATTTTGGCAATCTTGTCCTCTGGGATAACCGCGGTGCCAAAGGTATCGACGAGCACCGAAACCGGCTGCGCCACGCCGATAACGTAAGCCAGCTGCACTTCGCAGCGCTTGGCCAACTCTGCGGCGACGATATTCTTCGCCACGTAGCGCGCCATGTAGGCCGCGCTGCGGTCGACCTTCGAAGGATCTTTGCCGGAAAATGCGCCGCCACCATGGCGCCCCATGCCGCCGTAGGTATCGACGATAATTTTTCGCCCCGTCAAGCCACAATCCCCCTGCGGCCCGCCGACCACGAAACGGCCGGTGGGATTAACGTGAAAGATAGTGTCCTTGTCGAGATACTCGGCTGGGATCACCGCTCTAATGACGCCGTTGATGATCGTATCGCGTAATTTGCTGTACTCAACGTCGGCGCTATGTTGAGTCGAGATGACGACGTGTTTGACTTTGACCGGTTTGCCGTCGCGGTATTCGACGGTCACCTGTGATTTACTGTCAGGCCGGAGAAAGAAAGCTTCGCCGCCTTTGCGGATTTTGGCGAGGTAGTGAACCAGGCTGTGCGCCATTTGAATCGGCAACGGCATCAGTTCCGGTGTCTCGTCGCAGGCGTAGCCGAACATCATGCCTTGATCGCCGGCGCCCTGCTCTTTGTGCAAGCCTTCGCCTTCCGTGACGCCTTGAGAAATATCCGGCGACTGCTGTTCGATGGCGGTGAGAATCGCGCAGGTGTTGCCGTCGAATCCCATAGACGAATCGGTGTAGCCGATGTCACGGATCACATCCCTGACGATATCGACGTAAGGGACCTTCACTTTGCTGGTAATTTCGCCGGCGATCACAACCATGCCGGTTTTCGCCAAGCTCTCGCAGGCGACGCGGCTATTGGGGTCGCCGGCCAAATGGGCGTCTAGAATAGCGTCCGATACTTGGTCGCAGAGTTTATCGGGGTGACCTTCGGAAACCGATTCGGACGTGAACAAAAAATCCTTACCCGCCATGATCTCAACCTCCAAGGGGTCACAACTAAGAAAATTTTAACCAACCTTGTATAGCGGATCACAGGAGGGTATTCAACCTTACTCGTTCTCGTTAAAGCGCGCGTCGATGAGCTTTTCAAGCGCTTTGATCACCTGTTCGGCGTCTTCACCGCGGGCTTCGACGTGGACCCTACTTCCTTGCGTCGCCGCCAGCGTCAGCACGCCCATGATGCTGCGCCCGTCGGCCGTCTGGCCGTCTTTGGATAGATGGACCTGAGCGGCAAATTTATTGACGGTCTGGACCAGCAACGCCGCCGCGCGTGCATGCAAACCAAGCTTGTTTTTGATTTCGAGTTTCTTGACGACCTTGGTCATGAGCTTACTTATCGATATCGCGGTGCTTGATGTGAATGCGAAATTGGCCACCGCCGAAACGTTTTTGCAACTCTTGCACCAAAGTCACCGAACGGTGCCGGCCACCCGTGCAACCCAATGCCAAGGTCAAACTGCTCTTCCCTTCGCGCTGATAGAGCGGCAAGGTGTATTCCAGAAGCGCGTAGAGACGATCGAGGAATCCGCGGGTTTCTGCGTCGCCAAGAACGTAATCTTCGACTTCCTTTTCCAAACCGCTTTTATGGCGCAGCTGGTTAACGAAATAGGGGTTGGGCAAAAAACGCACGTCGAAAATGATGTCGGTGTCGTGGGGAATGCCAAACTTATAGCCGAATGAAGTGAGGAACAGGGTCATGCGCCGCGCCGACGGCGCATCGCAAAACTGCTGTTCCATCTCGCGCTTGAGCTGATGCACGTTGAAGTCGCTGGTATCGATCACCTTGTCGGCCAGGGCCAGGATCGATTCCAACGCTTTTCGCTCGCGCGAAATGCCGTCTTGAATCGACCCCGACCCAGACAGCGGGTGCGGCCGGCGGGTCTCGCTGAAACGCCGGAGCAGCACGTCGTCCGAGGCATCGAAGAACAGCACCTGGACGTGGTGGCCGGCAGCGCGGACATCGGCGAGCACTTGGGGCAACGCCTGTAAAAATTGCCCGCCGCGCAGATCGACGCCCAGCGCGATGCGCATAATTTCCTCTTCGTAGCCGTGGCAAAGATCGATGAATTTTTGGATCAGCAGCGCGGGGAGGTTATCGACGCAGAAAAAGCCGTTATCTTCGAGGGCACGAATCGCGAAGCTCTTCCCGGAACCGGAAAGGCCAGTGATGATAAATATGTCCAAGCCATCCGCCATAGCCAATCAATTGAATTCACGAGCGGGGTTTGAACCCCGCTGCCTATTAAAATTTTGCAAAGGGGATGCTCGCCCCCTTTGGCAACCCCTTGTGCCCGCCTCAAGAGGCGGGGTTAAATCGAATCAAAACTTTTCATCCTCTTCGGCGATCAGCGTGTAAAGCTCCTGGCGGTTTTTCCCCGCCAACAGCCGGCGTCGGAATGCGTCGTCTTTGAGCAGCCGGGAAATCCGCGCCAAGGCCTTCAAGTGATCCGCGGCGGCGTCTTGCGGCGCTATAAGCACGAAGAATAAGTGGGTCGGCCCGCCGTCAAGGGAGGCGAAATCAACCCCAGCAAGACTGCGCGCGAACACGCCCAAGACGCGCTCGACATTGGGCAGCTTACCATGCGGGATCGCCACCCCCTCACCAATCGCCGTCGTACTGATATGTTCGCGCTCGAGCAAGACCTCGAGCACTTTCTTCTGATCCAGATTGCCATAGTGGGCCGCGAGCCCCTCGGCCAGCTCCTGCAGCACGGCGTTCTTTTCGTGACTAGCGAGGCTCGGAATGACCGTTTGGACGCTCAAGAAATCGGTGATTTTCACGCCTTTGTCCTTCTCCGGCTGACTTTGCTCTTTTCTTTTTGCTTGCGCACCTGACGCTCGATCTTGTCGAGCACTAAATCGATCGCCGCGTACAAGTCTCGATGCTGCTCTTTACCATGAATCATGGCGCCGTGGGTATGCAATTCGACTTCGGCCAATTGGCGCTGTTTGGCGTCCACAGCGAGAACCACATGGGCGTCGAGCGGATGGGAAAAGTACTTGCCGATCTTATGAATCTTCTCTTCGGCGTAGCTCTTTAACGCGGCGGTCGGTTCGACATGGCGGAAGGTTACGGAAACGGTGACTTCACTCATCGTGGTACTCAACTGTCTTAGTTGGTTTCTTCCCCAACGAAATGACTCTTCCCTAAATCCATTCTCTGATGGCACCACCGCCAGGTTTCAACCCGGCGCAATCATGCGGCACGATAGAATCCTTACGCGTCGGCGCGATCGCTTCCGCGCTGGAACTTTTCCGTGCGGCGATAGCCGGTTATGACGGCGAGCGGTCGACATGGCGAATCCCGTTTGGGGGTTACGTCAACACCTCAAAGTTTATTTGCGCGCGAACGGCTGACGCCGTCTTGACGAGGCCAGAATACTCATTGCCTCGCGATACTTCGCCACCGTACGCCGGGCAATTTCGATGGAATCATTCGATAAGGCGGTAGCGATATACTGGTCACTATAGGGTGTCCGCGGATCTTCACCGTCGATGATCTGCCGGATCTTCTGTTTCACGCTTTCGCTGGCAACATCTTCGCCCGTGCCGGTACTGATCGCGCTTTGAAAAAAATACTTGAGCTCGAACAAACCCTGCGGCGTATGCACATACTTATTGGCCGTGGCGCGGCTCACCGTCGACTCATGCATGTGGATATCCTCGGCCACGTCGCGCAGGACCATCGGCTTGAGATGACTGACGCCATGATCGAGGAATTCCACCTGAAATTTGAAAATACTCTGGGTCACCTTCATCAGGGTCTGCTGGCGCTGCTGGATGCTTTTAATCAGCCAGGTGGCGGCGCGCACCTTTTCCTGCAAATACTGGCGCGCTTCTTCCTCGGCGGCGCCTTCCTGGCCGGCCATGCGCCGGTAAAGTGAGCTCACCCTGAGCCGAGGCACGCCGTCGTCGTTCAAATAGATCACCCACTCGCCGCCAATTTTCTCGACGAATACATCGGGCAGCACCGTGCGCACTTCATCTTGCTCGAATCCCCGCGACGGTTTCGGCTCCAGGGAAGCGATCAAGTGCGCTGCGTCGGCGATCTCTTCGATCGTCACGGTTAAATCCTTGGCCAACCGTTCGTACCGTTTGGATTCAAGAAAGCTTAAATAGTTGCCAACAATCACCGCCGCTAAGCTGTCGCTCAGTCCTAAGTTCTCCAGCTGAACCAGCAGACATTCGCGCAAATTCCGTGCCGCGACCCCCACCGGATCGAAATACTGAATTCGTTTAAGCAGTGCTTCGACGACCCCAGGGCTAGTTTCCGTCGCCGCGCAAATCTCGTCGACCGTCAGCGTCAGATAACCGTTCTCATCAAGATTCTGAATGATGTAAAGGCCAATAGAAGATTCCACGTCTGTGATCTTGCTCAGCCTGAGCTGCCAGAGCAGATGATCTTCAAGGGAGGTCTTTTTGGTGAGACTGTTCTCCCACGACGGCGGCGAGTCGCCGTCTTCCCCGCCTGCTTCCGCGGTCAATGAACCATGCATTGAGTTCGAATGGGTGTCGAGATACTCCTGCCAATCCAAGGTACCGATCTTATCCACCGTCGACAGCTCGCGATTGACCGCCAGCTCGGATGTTTCTCCGGTCATGCTATTCTGGGCTTCGCCGCGCGGTTGCTCGCCGTTATCGGTATCTTCGGTCTGGCCCTCTTCGAGCGCAGGATTTTCCTGCAACTCTTTGGTCACCATTTCTTCCAATTCGATTCGGGACAGCTGTAACAATTTAATCGCCTGCTGCAATTGCGGCGTCATCACCAGCTGCTGAACGAGTTTTTGAACCTGTCGAATCTCGAACGCCATAGTTAAAACCTGAAGCCTTCTCCTAAGTAGAATTTGCGCGCTTTGGCACTCGCCGCGATGATTTCCGGTGTACCTTCTTCGAGAATCACTCCGGCATTGACGATGTAAGCCCGGTCGCAGATCCCCAAGGTCTCTCGTACGTTATGGTCGGTGATAAGGATGCCGATTCCGCTCGTGATTAGCCGCCGGATTATTTTTTGGATTTCCGTCACGGCAATAGGATCGATGCCGGTGAACGGCTCGTCCAGCAAAAGAAAAAACGGCGACAGCACCAATGCCCGGGCGATTTCTACCCGGCGCCGTTCACCGCCGGAGAGGGTATAAGCTTTATGAGTCGCTAGGTGGCTAATCCCAAGCATGTTCATGAGCGCGTCACAACGTTCTTGCTGCTCGCTGCCGCTTAGGTCGAGGGTCTGTAAAATCGCCCGCAAATTGTCAGCCACCGTAAGCCGGCGAAACACTGACGACTCTTGGGGCAGGTAACTAATTCCCGACCGTGCCCGCTTATAAATGGGCAGGCCGGTCAGTTCCTCGTCATTGAGCATCACCTGGCCATCGTCTGGTTGAACTAAACCTACCATCATATGAAAAGTGGTCGTCTTGCCGGCTCCATTAGGACCGAGCAGCCCGACGACCTCGCCGCCATTAACCTCCAAGCTTACACCGTCAACCACGCGCCTTCCGCCATAGGTCTTTGCCACCGACACCGCCTTGAGGACACTCATTTTTGCTTAGCGCCCCCAGTCGAATCCTGGCCTTTCAAATCGTCGGGAAATATCGTCGCCATGACCCTGGTGTTTTTGTCCCCTTCGACGATCGACCGATCCTGCTCGGTAAAGTAAATCACCTTGACCCCGGATACCTGATTGTTGCCTTGCCGCATCACTGGGTTGCCGGTGAGTGTGACGGTTTTTGTTTTGTCGTTGAACACTGCCTTTTCACCGGTCGCCACACGATCGCCCTGGGTGGCGTTCACCTTGCCTTCGGCGATAATCTGCTGCATTTGTTTCGTTTCCGGATCGTAATAAGCCGTCAGCAAGTCACTGCGCATTGTCATGGCGTTCTGCACGGTAACCACCCGGCCCTTGTACATGATGCTATTCTTGGTTTGATCCGCCTCCATCCAATCCGCAGTAATATAGATTGGATCCTTCTTGTTGAATTCGAAAGCCGTAGAGCTTTTCTTTGCTTCATCCTTGACCGGGGCCGCCGCACCCGCTGCCAAGGTCAAAGCAGTCAGTAAAATTAATGGCAGACCGATTAGACTGATTTTCGTTAGCGACATCTTTAGCCCCCGACTCGCTGGCTGCCCTTGCCCTTGTTCTTCTTCGCCAACTTCTCAGGCTCCATTTTGGTTTTTACGTTGGTGATCAAGCGAATCTTCTTAGTCGCCATTTCCACCTCCATGCGCGAGCCTTCCAGCTCCATCCCTTCGCCGGTCACGGTGGTTCGGGTCGGCAACTCCATCTGATCTTTGGTAGCCAAGTAGTTTGCTTGTTCCGATTTTAGCACATAGCCCTGAAACGTAACTTGAACCCCACCGCTCAGCTCCATACGCTCCAGCTCTTTCTCGTTGAGATAGAGACGGGCTTGGTCGCCAATGGTTTCAATGACCTCGCCCTTTTTATCGTAGTAAAAGAACCTCGGCTTCTTGATCACCAGCTCTTTCTGATCCTTGTAGTAATTTGCCTCGTCGCCAAACAGCTCCCAAATCTTCCGATCGTTTTCGACCTTAGCACGGTGAAAGTCCTTCATGTGAAGCGCCGATTCCGGCAGATAATCCAATATCTTCCGGGGGTTCTTCCGGATCTCTTGCTGCATCCCGCGAACGATCTGAGCAACCTTGTAACCGACCCCTCCCAAGGAGAGAAAAATCACCAAAAGCAATACTGACCGTCGGGCTTTACGCATAGGTAGACCTGAATGAAGTGTAAAAATATCACTCTTCAGGAAACCTGTAAAGCACTAGGCACGGAATTTGCTTCGGCAAACAGAGGAACTTTGGGACAATTCTGGAAGTTCAGTTAGCGTGATGTCAATTGGGGCCACTTTCGTTGGGCTTTCAGCAACAATTCAGCCACCTCTCGCACGGCTCCCTGGCCGCCGGCCGATTCGGTAACTAAATCCACGGCCTCGGACAAGCCGGACCAGCCATCGGCCACAGAAAATGCCAAGCCAACTCTTAATAGCACCGGTAGATCGATCATATCGTCGCCGACGTAAGCGATTCGTTCATCGTTGAGACCCTGTTGGCGTTTGATCTCCTCATAGCAGGCTAGCTTGTTCTCGACCCCCTGATAAACCAGACTAATGCCTAGTTCTTTGGCGCGATGGCGCACCACGGCTGAAGTGCGTCCAGTCAGGAAACCCACTTCAATCCCGGCCCGTTTGAGCAATGCGATACCGTGGCCGTCACGGACATGAAATTGCTTAGTCTCCACGCCACGATCATCGATGATGATCCGGCCGTCGGTCAGCACGCCGTCGACATCGAGGAGCAGCAACTTGATCTTTACCGCTTTTCTCATAACCAAGGCGGGAATAGTTTTCACGGCAAGACTAAATTCCGGCTTTGACGAGGTCGTGCAGGTGAATCACGCCGAGGGGCTTCTTGCTGCCATCATCGATCACGAAAAGGGAGGTGATTGAAAAACGCTCCATCACCGACACCGCTTCAGTCGCCAAAGTGTCGGCGAAAACTGTCTTCGGACTGCCGGTCATGATGTCTTTGGCTTTGAGATGCAAGATTTGGCCGCGACGTTCCAGGCCGCGGCGCAGGTCGCCGTCGGTTATCACGCCGACAAGTTGACCGGCCGCGTCGGCCACGCCGGTAACGCCGAGGCGCTTCGAGGTGATCTCAAACAGCGCGTCTTTGACCAAAGTCTCTTCGTGTACCAAAGGCAACTGCTCGTCACAGTACATCAAGTCGGCCACGCGCAGAAACAACCGGCGGCCCAAGATACCGCCCGGATGGCGCACCGCGAAATCTGCCTCCTGAAATCCTTTCTCTTCAAGAAGAACCACGGCCAGCGCATCGCCCATGGCCAGCGCCGCGGTGGTACTGGTGGTCGGCGCCAAACCGAGCGGACAGGCTTCCTCTTTCACCCGGACGTTGAGCACGACTTCGCCGGCTCGGGCCAGCGTCGACTCGGGATTGCCGGTGATTACGATCAGTTTGAGCTGGTGCGACTTGAAATGAGACAGCAATTTTAGGATCTCATCGGTTTCACCGCTGTTGGAAACCGCGACAATCACATCGCCCTTCATGACCATGCCGAGATCGCCGTGCAGGGCCTCGCCGGAATGGAGAAAAAAAGCTGGTGTGCCGGTGCTGGCGAGCGTCGCGGCGATCTTGGCGCAGATGTGACCGGACTTGCCCACACCGGTGACGACGACCTTGCCATCGCAATCGCGCAGCAACTCCACGGCCCGGACAAAATTTTCGTCGAGCCGGTCAATCAGCGAGAGGATGCCGTTGGATTCATTGCGCAACACATCGGCAGCGCGTTTGAGCAGCTCAGCGGACTTCATCGCTGCGCTCCCTCGCGTACCAGCGCGTCGATCGCTTTGACAGCCTTGAGCACCTTTTCGAAAAGTTCCAGGGCCAGCGAATTGGGACCGTCGCTTAACGCATGATCGGGATCTTCGTGCACTTCCATGAATAGCGCATCGACGCCGGTCGCCACGCCGGCGCGCGCCAGCGCGGGAATAAACTTGCGCTCGCCGCCCGAAGCGCTGCCGAGCCCCCCCGGCAATTGCAAACTATGGGTGGCGTCGAAGACCACCGGATAACCGAGCTCGCGCATCACCACCAGCGAGCGCATGTCGGAAACCAGATTGTTGTAGCCAAACGAAACGCCGCGCTCGGTTAGGAGAATCCGTTCGTTGCCGGCGGAGCGAATTTTTTCGATGACGTTGACCATGTCCCAGGGGGCCAGGAATTGTCCCTTCTTGACGTTCACGACGTTACCCGCCTGAGCCACTGCAACGACGAAGTCGGTCTGGCGACAAAGAAAGGCGGGAATTTGTAAAATATCCGCGACGCCCTTGACCGCACCAATCTGATCGATTTCATGCACGTCGGTGAGGATCGGCACGCCGATCTGCCTTTTGACCTCGGCGAGAATCGCCAAGCCTTGCACCATGCCAAGACCGCGGAAGGAATTGACCGAAGATCGATTGGCTTTGTCGTAAGAAGATTTAAAAATGTAGGGCACGCCGACTCGATCGGCCGTTTCTTTGAGGGCGGCAGCGTGACGCAACGCCGACTCCTTGCTTTCGATCACGCAGGGTCCAGCGATGACGGCGAGCGGCCGGCCGCCACCGATCTCGACGTTACCAGCCTTAACCAACTTTGTAGTCATTGGGAAACTTCGGTGAATCGTCAGGTGCGAACGATCTTCATGCGCGGCACTTCCGGCATCGCCTTGCGGTTTTGCAGCGCCGCTTCGATAAAGCCGCGAAACAACGGGTGGCTATCCATCGGCCGCGACTTGAACTCGGGATGGAACTGGCAGCCGAGGAACCATGGGTGGCCGCGCAGTTCGATAATCTCAACCAAGTTGCTATCCGGCGACAAGCCGCTGAGCACCATGCCCTTGGCGCCGAACTCGGCGCGATAATTATTGTTGAATTCGTAACGATGACGGTGCCGCTCGAAAATCTTTTCCCGACCGTAAAGCCGCGCCGCCAGGGTTTCATTTTGTAGCACGCAAGGATAAGTCCCCAGGCGCATCGTCCCGCCTTTGGTGTCGATGGCCTTTTGCTCTTCCATCAGATGAATGACCGGATGCGCGGTTTGTAGATCGAACTCGGTGGAATTGGCGCCGTCTAAGCCGCAAACATTGCGCGCGAACTCAACCACCGCCATCTGCATGCCAAGGCAAATGCCAAGAAAGGGGATGCGATTCTCGCGTGCGTATCGGATCGCCGTAATCTTGCCTTCGCTGCCGCGGTCGCCGAAGCCGCCGGGGATAAGAATGCCGTCGACATTTTTGAGCAACATCTCGGTGGCTTCCTGTTCGATCTTTTCCGCCTCGATGCAATCGATCTCGACTTTGACTTCGTTGGCGATGCCGCCATGCACCAACGCTTCAAAAAGGCTCTTGTACGACTCCTTGAGGCTCATGTACTTTCCGACCACGGCGATGCGCACCGAGTCTTTGGGGTTGGTCAGCACGTTGACGACCTTTTGCCAGCGCTCCAGATGCGGCGCGCCGGTCCAAATATTAAGCTTTTCGACGATGCGTTCGTCGAGGCCTTCCTCGTGAAACACCAGCGGTACTTCGTAAATCCATTCGACGTCCTTCGCCGTGATCACCGCATTCTCGGCGACGTTACAGAAATGAGCTATCTTGTTCTTGATCTTCTTGTCGAGCAAACGATCCGTGCGGCAGAGCAGAATGTCGGGCTGAATGCCCAAGCCGGTCAGCTCCTTTACGCTATGCTGCGTCGGTTTGGTTTTCAGTTCACCGCCGCCGGTAATAAAGGGGACGAGGGTTAGATGAATATAAAGAACGTTTTCCCGGCCCAAGTCCCACGCCACTTGGCGCACCGCTTCCAAGAACGGCAAACCCTCGATATCACCGACCGTGCCGCCGACCTCGCCGATGGCGATATCGTAACCTTCCGCCGCGGCGAAGATGCGCCGCTTGATCTCGTCGGTGATATGCGGGATCACCTGCACGGTGCCGCCAAGGTAGTCGCCGCGCCGTTCTTTGGTAATCACCGTCTCGTAGATCTGCCCGGTGGTACAGTTATTCTTTCTGCCCATGGGCGTCGAAACGTAGCGCTCGTAATGTCCGAGATCCATGTCGGTCTCTGCGCCATCGTCAGTAACGAAAACTTCGCCATGTTGATACGGACTCATGGTGCCTGGATCGACGTTGATATAGGGATCCATCTTTAGAATCGTGACTTTCAGGCCACGGCTTTCCAAAAGCGCGCCGATGGAGGCCGCCGCCAATCCCTTGCCCAAAGATGACACCACCCCGCCCGTGACGAAGATATACTTGGTTTTTGTCGTCGCCATCGTCGCCTCTCAGTATGAATGCTGTTTTGAATGCCGTTTCAAATAACTTACCGCGCGCTGCAAATCCTCGGCCGTATCGACTTCCACCGATCGCTCATCAACTTCGGCCACGTAAATACGATAACCATTTTCCAACGCCCGCAACTGTTCCAGACTTTCGATCCGTTCCAACGCCGTCGGCCTCAGCCGGGCGAATTTTAGTAAAAAATCGCGCCGGTATACATAGAGCCCAAGATGACGGTAACCCCAGAGCCGGAGCTTGCGCCGTGCAGATATCTTACTTCCGCTGGGATCGACGCCGTCGTTGCGCGCAAAAGGTACCGGCGCGCGGGTAAAATAAAGGGCGTATCCGGCGTGATCCTTGAGCACTTTGACGACGTTCGGGTTATGCCATTCGGCTTCGTCGTAGATCGCCGTGCACACCGTGCCCATTGGGATTGAACGATTTTTCCTGAGCGGCTGAACCGCCCGCGTGATGGTCTGAGACTGAATAAACGGCAGATCGCCCTGCACATTGACCAGCCATTCTGCTCTGATCTTGCGCGCCACTTCCGCCAACCGATCTGTGCCGCTAGGGTGATCCGGCGAGGTCATCATAACCTCGCCGCCGAAATTTTTCACCGCCGCTTCAATGCGTCGGTCATCCGTGGCAACGATCACCCGATCCAAAATTTTTGCTTTCGCCGTGCTCCGGTAAACATGTTCGATCATCGGCTTGCCGCCGATCTTGACCAACGGCTTTCCCGGCAGGCGGGTCGAACCAAAGCGCGCCGGGATAATCGCCACAACTGTCATCGTTCTCGCTTTAGTGTCGCCTTGCCGATGATTCGCAATTGGGAAGTCTGTTCTCGAACCTAAAAATAAAAAACCGCAATGGCTTTCGGAAAAAGCGCATCACGGAATTCGATAATACGCTTGGGCTGAAACCCTGTCAACGCGATTCGCATGATCCAATCAATTCATTTCAATCACATGGAATTTTTCGGCTAATTCTAGTTCCAATGCTTGACTCGTCGGTGCTGATTCATGATAGGAATAAACCTAGCGCTAACGGATACAGAAAACTCATTATGCCAGACTTAATCAAAATCAACGCCGGTTTTGCCACCATCGGCCAAGGCGCGGGGCCGATGATGGTCACTTGGCAAGCCGGATTGTTTCAGAAACATGGTCTCGATGTTGCGCGCCCGCCGGTCATGGGCGGCGCCAAAGGCGTGGTGCGCGGTTTGATGTCCGGGGAAATTCAGTTTGGCAACCTGGCGGCGCCGGCGCCGCTCAGAGCAAATCTCAAGGGCGAAGCGGATGTGGTTTTTTTGACCGGCGGCATCAATCAGCAATTCGTCATTGGCCGGCCCGGCATAGCGAGGCGAGAAGAATTAACCGGCAAAAAGATCGGCACGGTGGCGGACGGTGGCATCGGCGATGCGTTGGTAAAATTCGTCATCGCCAAATTGGCCGCCGCGGGCATCCTTGGCTTGCGCGAAGTGCCGATCGCCCATGGCGCCGAGGCCGAACTGGAAGCCTTACTCAGTGGCAAGGTTGACGCGGTCGTCGGCACGCCGCCGGAGTGCATCGATACAATTCGGCACGGCTGCAAATATCTGATCGATTTTGCCGAGTACGGTCTCAACTACGCGCTGGGCGGCATCGCCGGGCGGCGCGACTATATCGAGAAAAATCCCGAGATCACCGGCAGATTCGTCAAAGCCTATGTCGAGGGCATGCATCGTTACCGCACCGACCGTGAATTTACCGTCGACGTGCAGGCCGATTACAGCGGTATCGCCGATCGGACCATCGCCGAGGAAACCTACGATCTCACTCAACCCGGCATGCCGCGCGCGCCCTACCCGGTGGTCGCTTCGCTGCAAACTCTGCTTGACTTCATGGCCAATGAATTGCCGGAAGCAAAAGGCGCCGACGCGCGACGATTCGTTGACGATCGCTTCATCCGTGAGCTCGAAGACAATGGTTTTATCGCTGCGCTCGGAAAGTAGAGGATGCAAATGAAGATAGGAATCACTAGGCTGGCGATCAG
>CAYZJE010000631.1:0-28600 GCA_964478485.1 uncultured Syntrophobacter sp.
GTCGCAACTCTGAGAAAACATGCCGCTGAACCCTCTCAAAATCGCGAACAGAATTATCCGCGAATAGATAAATCCCGCTTTGGAAAAGGGAGATCAAGGCGGATTTTCCGAGGCATCTGGATTGCGTGACAGCCAGTGTAGGTAGGGTTCAACTCTTTAAGGTGATTCTGCTGAAAAACCCTCCGTTCATCCTTCGAGAGCCTCAGGACGAACGGGGAGGGGATTGCTAATGTTAAGAATTTTTCGTTCATGCTGATTCCTCGACGGGCTCGGAACTGAAGGCCGTCGAGGAAGCCTGCCGTGAGGCTTCTCGAACGGTCGAAGCATTCCTAGGGGTTTTTCAGCAGAATCTTAAGGTGACATGACTTTGCCAGAGCCGACTATCCACTACTCCGAAACTGCCTTGGAAATCCTGCGCGCGCGCTATCTCCGGCGCGACGAGCAGGGCCAAGTCATCGAAACACCCGAGGCCATGTTCGAGCGCGGCGCGCCGACCGGCACGATCAGTTTGATCGCCGGCGTCTCGTCATCGATCGAGCCCTACTTCGCTCTCGCGCTGTCCCGCCGCGTGCTCGACGGCGTAATCCGCACCGAAGTGAATCCGCTGGTCGAAGCGGAACTGACCAAGCTCGGCGCGCTCGGATTGAGCGCGAGAGAATTCATCGAAAAACATGGCTCCTTGCGATCACGCACCCAGCTACCGGCAGAGCTGCGCCGCCGCTTCCCCAGCGCCCTGGAAATCGCGCCGGGTATCACGTCGGCATGCAGGCTGCTTTCCAGAAACATGTCGATGCAGCCGTGTCTAAAACCGTCAATCTGCCATCCGACGCGCCGCCGTCCACGGTTAAAGAAACTTTCATGCTCGCCCACGATCTACAGCTAAAAGGCAGCACGGTTTACCGCTACGGCTGCCGCCCTGGACAGACATTATCGTTGATCGATGAAGACGCGCGCCCCGATTGCCGAGAGTGCGGCGTATAACCTGGTGAGCAACCAAACATTGAATTGGCAAGTTTACGCACGTGCGAGGTTCAACAGCGAGCAAATTTTTTTCGCTTCATCGCTTCACGTCACTTCGGTCGGCAGGATTGCGAAGAATCACGGCGCGTCCTCGCAAAAATGCGAACAGCTTTTCTCTAGTCGCCGAACCATTCTAGTTCTTTTGGCGATCAGTCTGAGGCATGAGTTTTGCCTATTGAGATGGAGTACTAACTCTGAACTTGTTCAGACTGTGTCATCATTAAACGAAGGGAGAAGAAATATGAAAACGGAAGCCGAACACAGAATTTTCTCCTTGCTGATCGGCATCGGCGTCGCGGCCATCGGTGGGCTCATCGCTGCGTTCCTGGCACGCAAAGAGAACCGGGATTTGCTTCGCGAGCGCAGCACAAAAAGCCTTGAATACCTGAATCAACAGGCGAATAAGCTTCGGGAAACAACCGAAGAGATCGTCGGAAAAGGCAAAGAGATGCTGAGTCAAAGGTGTTGCTCGTCGCAAGCCACCACGGGAAATAGAACACAGACTGATTTACAGTAGAAGAACGCCTGGCGGACGACCAACGGGACCGACAATATACCGGCCATCGCAACACTTACTATGATGAGGTGATCGCGCATCTTCGCAGCGCAGAATCGATTTTGATCTTTGGCCCCGGCGAGGCCAAGGATGAGCTCGAAAAACGGCTTGCGATTTAAGGACTCGGTGGGCGCATTGTTGGTATTGAAACAGTTGACAAGATGACGGAGCGCCAGATTGCAGCAAAAATTCGACAGCCATTTACAAAATAGAGTTTGCCAATCTAGGGCTGCAGTTTGAACCAACTCCCTTACTAGTTGGATGGAGGTAATCGACATGACGGAATTCTTGCTGACTCTAGCGCTTGCACTCGTCGCGGTTTGGCTGGCAGTGCAGATTATCCGCGGACGAATCTGAAGAGAAACCTCTAACGTCCGCGAGTGTGTCAACCGCCGAGGTTTATCTTCTGAACGACGACCGAACGAGCCCCTAAGATTGTCGGCATCGAAAGAATACACGCTCATGTTTCAACAAATTCCTCCAGCAGACCAGTTCAAACAACAACTGCGCGATTCGTTGGAGCGAGAGACCCTAAATTTTCGGGCCATCAAGATTGCGCGGCACGCGAATGTTTACACCTGTGGCGACCAAGATGAGATAGTCTACGTCGTCGAGAGCGGGCAGATCAAACTGCTGATGCTCTCGCCTGAAGGCAAAGAGTGCCTTCTCGCCATCCATAGTGCTGGAGATATTTTCGGCGAGTTATGTCTATCCGGGGGCGGCGCGCGTCTCGAAACAGCCACCGCGATGGAAGAAACGATTTTAAAGAAAATACCCGGCAACGAGTTTCTGGCGCGTTTGAGCCGCGACTCGTTGTTTGAGGGGTTTGTCAGATACCTGGCCGTGCGCATCGCCGACCAACAGCAGGTCATCGCGAATCTGGTCACGGTGGACAGCGAGCAGCGACTGGGCAAGACTCTGTTGCAGGTGGCGCGCACACTGGGCAAGAAGGACCAACAGAGCACTCGGATCAAACTGAAGATATCGCATGATGAATTGTCCGAGATGGTGGGCACGACGCGGCCGCGGATCAGTTTGTTTATGCAGCGATTTCGTAACCTCGGGTTGATTGAGACCAACCTAGATCGCTTTCTTGTCATTAAGGAAAAGAAACTCGCCGACTATCTAGCTCAGATCGCCATAGCATCTGGGCGGGGCCGCGCCCGTCGCGATGATTCTTTTCAAAAGCAC
Organism: uncultured Syntrophobacter sp.; assembly: GCA_964478485.1. Taxonomy (GTDB): domain Bacteria; phylum Desulfobacterota; class Binatia; order UBA9968; family UBA9968; genus DP-20. Next base: position 2,768 of record CAYZJE010000631.1, read on the forward strand.
CCAATCCTCAGGCAGAAATCCATCCCCAAGTCAGCCGAGCATCAAACCCACTCGTCACCAAAGTCACTGACGATGGGACTATTCCGATAGAGGACACAGCAATGCCGACAGGGTCGCCCCAGCAAAAACAACGTCGGACGGATTCATCAGGTGAGCGCGTTGAACGGCCATGCCGGAAACCCAGCCCTTATCGTTAGGCACCAACCATGAGCGGCGAAACGAAGATCAAGAGCGATAAAAGCCGCTGCAATCGGTTGCCCACGGGACAATGGCGCCGCTGTGAAGCCCGACGTGCCCAGGGCAAGCATCGCTTAACCTCCCTGAAGATCTTTTACCGGGAGTTCGTCGACGAAAAGGAAAAGGCACATGGCGAAGAATAAAGTGTTCATCGGCTACGATTATGATAGTGACAAGGCCACCAAGGATCGGCTGCTCGGGTGGGACGTCAATAAAGAATTCAATTTCTCTTCCTACGATCGGTCCTTCGACTTCGCGGTCGACAGCGAGGAGGCGGTGGCCATCAAACAGGACCTCGCCGCGCGCATAGGCGACTCCAGTTCTTTTCTGTGCATCGTCGGCAAAGAGACCTACCACAGTGGCTGGATGGCATGGGAAATCCGCAAGGCGGTCGAACTCAAGAAGAAGCTGGTGGCGGTTAAGAACGATTCGACTAACAACTCGCCGACCGCAATGCAGGGGGTTGGGGCGTCGTGGAGCACGATGTTCGACTTCGACTCCATCAAGAAGGCGATTAACTGACGGGAGTTCGTCGAGACGATAACGCTAAGCGGAGCAGACGCAGCGCAAGGATCCTGGCCGCATGATTTTTCCGCTCACCGGCTTGTTGGGTGAAACTGCGGCGTGCGTGTGCTTTTCATGTTCCGGAACCGCGCTCGCCTGTGAGGTATTGCTGGTTCAGCATTACCTGGTGCTGAGGGTTCCCCCCTGACTGAGGAAGTTGATAGCTTGGGCAGGGGCGCCCCGCGCCCGGATGACCGTGAGGTATGTGGATTGGAATCGTTGATTTCTCAAAACCTGTTACGCAAAAACCATTCAGAGGCCTTTGCCGTTTCGGCGCTCGAAGAACCGATTCGGGCTGAACTCTTCAGCGCCGAGCGTCTTGCGCAGCACGGCGAAAGTCTTGCCGCCGCCCAGCGCGTCACGACCACGCCACGGAAAGGTCGTCCGCTGTTGCCGCGCGTGCTGGACAACGGACGGGTGCTGCTCGATTCGTATCGTGCAGTTGCCCAGGCAATCCGCGAGGAGCGCGCGATCACACCTGCGGCAGAGTGGCTGGTCGACAATTATCACATCGTCGACGAACAGCTGCGTGAGATCCATGACGATCTGCCATCCAGCTATTACCGAGAACTGCCTAAGCTGGCCGAGGATCCACTCAAAGGTTATCCGCGGGTCTATGGGCTGGCCTGGGCATTCGTCGCCCATACCGACAGCCGCTTTGACCCGGAAATGCTTCGTCGGTTCGTGCGCGCTTACCAGCGCGTGCAGCCCTTGACGATCGGCGAGCTCTGGGCGGTCGCCATCACCTTGCGGGTGGTGCTCGTGGAGAATCTCCGCCGCCTAGCGGAGCGCATCGTGCACGAACGGGCAGCGCGCCGGGAGGCCGACGCGGTGGCCGACCGCCTGCTCGGACTTGGCGGACGGTCTATCGAGCCCGCGGCGACGGTTCTGCGGCGGTTCGAGGGAGCCCCGTTGGCGACGGCCTTCGCGGTCCAGCTCGTCCAGCGGCTGCGCGATCAGGACCCGGTGGTCATGCCGGCTCTGCGCTGGCTTGAGAAACACCTGGCGGGTCAGGGCACAACGGCCGACGAGACTGTCAGGGTCGAGCACCAGCGACAGGCTGCGATGAACGTGACCGTGCGCAACGTGATCACCAGCATGCGCTTGATTTCCGCCTTCGACTGGGCGGAATTCTTCGAGAGCGTCAGTCTTGTCGACGCAATCCTCTGGGCCGACACTGGCTTTGCCGCTCCGGACTTCGCAACACGAGATCGTTACCGGTACGCGATCGAGGAACTCTCGCGGTGCTCGCAGCACGATGAGCGTGAAGTTGCTCGGCGGGCGGTTTTTAAAGCGAAACACTTCCAGGGTGAAGCGCAGGGGGTTAGTGACCCAGCTGCGGACCGCCGCGCGGATCCCGGCTACTATCTCATCGCAAACGGGCGTGTCGCCTTCGAGCAGGAGCTCGGCTTTCGCATGCCGATCAAGACGTGGCTTCGCCGCGCCTATGTTACTCAAGCGGCGCCTAGATACCTTGGAACTATCGCGATTGTCAGCTCCCTCATCCTCGGTTTATTCCTGTTCAATTCCGGCGCAGTGGAAGTTGGAGTTGTAGGCCTGTTGCCGCTCGGGCTTCTCGCTCTCGTGCCGGCCTCGGATCTGGCGATCGCATTGGTCAATCGTGAGGTCACGGAGCTGCTTGGGCCCCGGCCGCTGTCCAGGCTCGCGCTCCGTGATGGAGTGCCAGCGGATCTGCGGACCTTAGTCGTCGTCCCGACACTCCTAACCGGCCATGCCCAGATTGCCGAGCAGGTCGAACGGTTGGAAGTGCACTTCCTGGCAAATCCAGATGGCGATCTTCGTTTTGCGCTCCTTTCCGACTGGACAGACGCGCCTCAGGAAAACCTGCCGGGAGACGACGATCTGCTGGCCGCGACCATCGACGGCATCGCGCGGTTGAACCGACGCCATGGGCCCGCCCCAGATGGGAGCGAGCGATTTCTCGTTTTCCACCGTCGGCGCGGATGGAATGAGAGCGAGCGCAAGTGGATCGGCTGGGAACGCAAACGTGGAAAGCTTCATGAACTGAATCGCTTGTTGCGCGGTGCCACGGATACCACATTTGTGTCAACGGGCGGTAGAGCACCTATCGTGCCTTCTGGCGTCCGCTACGTCATCACGCTGGATGCCGACACGCGGTTGCCAAGGGGGGCCGCTTGCCGATTGGTGGGCACAATGGCGCACCCCCTCAATCGGCCTCGGTTTGACCCTCGTGTCGGCCGAGTCGTTGAGGGCTACGCCTTGCTTCAACCGCGCGTCACGCCGACGCTCCCGACCGATCGCGAGGGTTCTCTTTTCCAGAGGATCTCTTCGGGGCCGGCTGGAATTGACCCTTACGCCTTTGCCATCTCCGACGTCTATCAGGACCTTTTCGGCGAAGGTTCTTACATCGGCAAAGGGATTTATGACGTCGATGCATTTGAGGCCGCCCTCGCCGGAAGGGTGCCGGAGAACGCCTTATTAAGTCATGACCTCTTTGAAGGCATCTTTGCGCGGGCGGGACTGGTCACCGATATTGATATCTTCGAGGAGTTTCCCGCGCACTACGAGGTCGCCGTAGTCCGCCAGCATCGCTGGGCGCGCGGTGACTGGCAGTTGTTGCCGTGGATCATTGGGCGCCCGCGAGACCCGAGCGGCACTCGGATCCGCACCTCGATTCCCTTGATCGGCCGTTGGAAGATGCTCGATAATCTCCGGCGCACACTGTCGGCACCGGCTGCCTTTCTGACCTTGATTGCCGGTTGGACGCTGCCCTTCGCTTCGCCGGTGATCTGGACGTCGTTCGTGCTCGCTTGCATCGCCATCCCTCCCTTTTTGCCAGTCTTGACGGGGCTGATTCCGCGTCGCCGCGGGATTTCAAAACGCAGCCACGCACGGGCGGTGAGCACGGATCTAGTGCTTGCCGCCGCGCACGTCGGACTGACGGTCACGTTACTTGCCGACCAGGCATGGCTGATGACCGACGCAATCGTCCGGACTCTCTGCCGCGTCTACGTGACACGCCGAAAGCTCCTGGAGTGGGTGACCGCAGCGCAAGCGAAGTCCGGTTTCGACCTCATCCTTCTTAGCAGCTTTTATCGCCGCATGAACGGGACGGTGGCGCTCGCTGCCGCGGTAGGCATCCTTGTTGCGCTCCAGTCGCCGGAAGCCTGGCCGATTGCGGCGCCGTTCGCTCTTCTCTGGGCTCTGTCGCCCATGGTGGCACATTGGATCAGCCTGCCGCCGCGCACGGCTGCGGCTCGGCCCCTCTCGAAAGATGACGCTCGCACGCTGCGATTAGCCGCGCGCCAAACCTGGCGGTTTTTCGAAACCTTTGTCGGCCCAGAAGACCACGCCCTTCCTCCCGACAATTTTCAGGAAGCGCCAACACCAGTCGTGGCCCATCGCACCTCGCCCACCAACCTCGGGCTGTATCTGCTCTCCATCATCGCTGCGCACGATTTTGGCTGGATCGGCACGGTGGCCGCAATCGAGCGGCTCGAAGCGACGCTCAGTACCATGAACGGCCTCGAGCGTTTTCGCGGCCACTTCTATAACTGGTACGATACCCGTGACCTCCGTCCGCTTGATCCTAAATACATATCCTCGGTCGATAGTGGAAACCTCGCCGGCCACCTCATCGCGCTCGGGCAGGCGTGCCAAGCGATCATCGACCGCCCGCTGCTCGCCCCCCGTGCGCTCTCGGGGATCGCCGATGCCATCCTGCTCCTGCGCCAATCGGCACGCGTAATCGTTGACGACCGGCGTACCCAAACGGTCACCCGGAAACACTTGGATGAAGCACTCGATGCCCTAACCGCCGCTCTCAATCCGGTCCCTATGACTCCAGGTGATTGGGTCGTGCGCCTTACTGAGCTCGAGGCCCGCGCTCATACGATGGCGGACATTGCGCGCACGCTGACCGCGGAACGAGGCGACAGCGCCGAGGGGGAGTTGGCTGCCTGGGCGGAGGCTGTGCGAGCGGCCATCGAAAGTCATGCACGCGATCTCGACGCGGTAATCCCCTGGGCGAGGCTTGTCTTTGGCAAGGCTCCCTTAAATCGCGCGACGATCCCCGAACAAGAATTGGTTTCGACGACGATGGCGCGCTTTTTTCTCTCGGTCCCGGCCCTGGCCGACACGCCCAATCGGTGCGAGAGCGCCGTAGGCGAACTCACGGCGCTCCGCGAACGCTTAGGATCCGACAGCACCGCACAGAGGACCGCCCTTGGGCAATTCGATGCTATCATTGAAAGCCTCACGCGCTCGGCCGCCGCCTCCAAAGCGCTGGTCCGCCGCCTTTCAACACTCGCAACAAACACGAAAACAATGTTCGACGCGATGGAGTTTGGCTTTCTCTTCGACCCGACCCGCAAGCTATTCTCGATCGGCTACCGCGTTGCCGATAACAGCATCGACCCGAGTTATTACGATCTGCTGGCGTCTGAGGCGCGGCTCACAAGCTTCATCGCCATTGCAAAGGGTGACGTGCCGGCAACCCATTGGTTCCACCTCAACCGCGCTTTGACGCCCGTAGACCGGGGATCTGCCTTGGTCTCATGGTCCGGGTCGATGTTCGAATACCTCATGCCCGCGCTGGTGATGCGCTCTCCATCGACGAGTCTGTTAGGCCAGACTTACAGTCTCATTGTCCGCCGTCAGAGGAAATATGGAACCGAGCATGGCGTGCCGTGGGGGATCTCAGAATCGGCCTACAATGCGCGCGATCTGGAGCTGACCTACCAGTATTCGAATTTCGGTGTGCCGGGCTTGGGGCTCAAACGTGGGCTGAGCGAAGACGTGGTCGTTGCCCCTTACGCAACTGCACTGGCGGCGATGATCGACCCCCAGGCGGCGGCGCAGAACTTCGCACGTCTCATCGCGACCGGCGCGAGCAGCCGTTATGGCTTTTACGAGGCGCTCGATTACACGGCCACGCGAGTTCCCGAGGACCAAGACGTGGCGGTAGTGCGCGCTTATATGGCGCACCACCAGGGGATGACGCTCGTGGCAATTGCGAACGTCCTGCACGAGGGCGTCATGCGCGAACGCTTTCACGCCGAGCCGCGCATGCAAGCCGCGGAGCTGCTCTTGCAGGAACGGACTCCGCGGGACGTGCTAGTCGCTCGGCCGAGGGTAGAGGAGGTGCGGGCGGTCGCGAACGTCCGCGATCTCGTTCCTCCAGTCCTCCGTCGCTTCACCTCCCCGCACGATCCGACTCCCGGCATCCACCTCCTCTCCAATGGGCGATACGCAGTGATGGTCACGACGGCGGGTTCCGGATACAGCCATTGGCGGGACCTTGCGGTCACGCGGTGGCACGAGGACCGCACGCGTGATGACTGGGGGACGTACGTTTTTCTTCGCGACCGACACAGCGGCCAGGTGTGGTCGGCTGCATACCAACCGAGCGGGGTTGAACCGGACACCTATGAAGTGGCTTTTTCCGAGGATCACGTCGAGATCCGGCGGCGCGATGGCGCGATCCGGACTACCCTTGAAGTCGTCGTTTCGCCGGAGCACGACGCCGAGGTGCGCCGGGTGTCGCTCACCAATCTAGGGCTGCGAACCCGAGAGATCGAGCTGACCTCATACGCCGAAATCGTCCTGGCGCCGCCCGCAGCCGACGCGGCCCACCCGGCGTTTTCTAACCTGTTTGTGCAGACGGAATTTGTTCCTGAGCTCGGTGCCCTGCTCGCTACGCGCCGGCCACGGTCGCCCGGCGAGTCCCAGGTCTGGGTGGCGCACGTGATCGTCGGCGAAGGGGAAACCGTCGGCGACTTGCAATATGAGACCGACCGCGCCCGGTTTCTCGGCCGTGGACGCGGCATCCGAACGCCGCTGTCGGTCATCGATGGCCGCCCGCTCTCCAACACGGTCGGCGCGGTGCTCGACCCGATCGTCAGCCTCCGGCGCCACGTTCGGCTTGCGCCGGGCGCCAGCGCTCAGGTCACATTTTCGACGCTGGTCGCGCCATCGCGCGACGAGGCGCTCGCCCTGGCCGACGAGTACAACAATCCAACGACGTTTGAGCGTGCGGCCACGTTGGCGTGGACGCAGGCCCAAGTCCAGTTACACCATCTGGGCATTGATCCCGATGAGGCCTACCTCTTCCAAGAGCTCGCCGGCCAGATCCTGTACTCGGACTCCACGCTGCGGCCTTCGTCCGCGGTGCTCACACGCAATGCCCGGGGACCCTCGGCACTCTGGCGACATGGAATTTCCGGCGACATACCGATTGTTCTGGTTCGAATCGACGAACCCGTGGATCAGGGAATTGTCCGGCAACTCCTGCGCGCCCATGAATACTGGCACATGAAGCAGCTGGCGGTCGATCTCGTGATCCTGAACGAACAAGCCCCGTCCTACGCTCAAGATCTCCAGGCCTCTCTGGAGGCCCAGGTTCGGACCAGCCAGTCGCGCTTGCGCCACGAGGGGCATGAGCCGTCCGGCAGCGTGTTTATTCTGCGGGGAGATCTCATTTCCGCCGAGGATCGCACCCTGCTCCAGACCGCCGCGCGCGCCGTGCTCTTGAGCCACCGCGGGACTCTGGTCGAGCAGGTCGTCCATCAGCAGCGATCCCAGGTCTCTGCGCTGCCACGGCCGCGGCGGCTGTCCGTGACCAAGTCATTGGATGTCTTGCCACCGCGGCCCGACCTCGAGTTCTTTAACGGCCTCGGCGGCTTTGCTGCGGATGGCCGTGAGTATGTGACCATTCTAGGCGAGGGACAGTGGACGCCAGCGCCTTGGATCAACGTGATCGCGAATCCGTCGTTCGGCTTCCAGGTTTCTGAGTCAGGCTCGGGTTACACATGGTCGCTCAATAGCCGTGAGAACCAGCTCACCCCGTGGTCGAATGACCCGGTCAGCGACCCGCCCGGCGAGACGATATACCTGCGGGACGAAGACACTGGCGAGTTGTGGAGCCCGACGGTGCTGCCGATCCGCGAGGAGGCTTCGCCCTATACCGCCCGACATGGCCAGGGCTACAGCCGCTTCGAGCACGCGTCACACGGGGTCTCGCTCGACCTCTTGCAGTTCGTACCGCTCGCGGACCCAATTAAGATCTCCCGCCTCACTATCGAGAATCACTCAGGTCGATCCAGACGTCTCTCCGTTACCGCGTATGTCGAGTGGGTGCTCGGCGTTTCACGGAGCAGCTCCGCGCCCTTCGTCGTCACCGAGATCGACCCGGAAACAGGGGCCATGCTCGCGCGCAACGCCTGGAACAGCGAGTTTGCTGGCCGCGTGGCGTTTGCCGATCTAAGCGGGCGCCAAACCGAGTGGACGGGTGATCGGACAGAGTTTCTCGGCCGCAACGGTAGCCTCGATCAGCCCATATCGCTCGAACGAGGAAATCGTTTGTCAGGCAAAGTAGGCGCCGGCCTCGACCCGTGCGCTGCCCTGCAGACGATGCTGGAGCTGCGTGCCGGTGGCCGTGCCGAGATCGTCTTTTTCCTAGGCGAGGCGGCGACCACGGAAGAGGCGCGGGTGCTGATCGCGCTCTACCGCGGGGCTGACCTTGATAGGACGCTGCGCACGGTCATGAAGCACTGGAACGACGTTCTTGGCGCGGTCCAGGTGACAACCCCTGATCGGGCTATGAACGTTCTGCTCAACCACTGGCTGCTTTACCAGACGCTGGCCTGTCGCGTCTGGGCGCGAGCGGCGTTTTATCAAGCGGGCGGCGCCTATGGCTTTCGCGATCAGCTGCAAGACGTGATGGCGCTCATGGTCGCAAATCGAGACGTCGCACGTGCGCAGTTGCTGCGCGCCGCCGCACGGCAGTTCGTGGAGGGTGATGTCCAGCACTGGTGGCATCCGCCGTCCGGCCGGGGCGTTCGGACCCGCATCTCCGATGATCTTCTATGGCTGCCGTACGCGGTCATCCAATACCTTGAAGTAACGGGCGATGTAACTCTTCTCGACGAGATCGTTCCCTTCCTTGATGGGCCGACCCTCGGGGTTGGCGAAAACGAGTCTTATTTCGAGCCCCGTGTGTCTGCGCAAAGCGGTAACCTCTTCGAGCATTGCGCACGCGCGCTCGACCGTAGTCTGGCGGTTGGCAGCCACGGCCTTCCGCTGATCGGCACGGGAGACTGGAACGACGGGATGAACCGGGTCGGATCTGCGGGAAAAGGCGAGAGCGTCTGGCTCGGCTGGTTTCTTCACACCATACTCTGGGAATTTGCCCGGGTGGCCGACGTACGCGGCGAGCACCAGCGCGCCGAAATGTGGCGCCTGCATGTCAGCGCACTCAAAGCCTCGCTCGAACGCGAGGCCTGGGATGGCGAGTGGTATCGGCGCGCCTACTTTGACGATGGCACCCCCCTCGGCTCTGCCATGAACACGGACTGCCGCATCGATTCGATCGCCCAATCCTGGGGAGTCATTTCCGGTGCCGCGGAGCCGGCTCGTGGAGCGCGCGCAATGGCGGCGGTCGACAAACACCTCGTTCGTCGCAACGACGCGCTCGTCCTACTCTTCACGCCCCCGTTTGACCGCGCGAGCCCTGACCCTGGCTACATAAAAGGGTACCTTCCCGGCGTCCGCGAAAACGGTGGTCAATATACCCATGCCGCGATCTGGTCGGTCATCGCCTTCGCCGCACTCGGCGACGGAGATAAGGCCGGCGAACTTTTCGCGCTCTTGAACCCGATCAATCACGCCAGCACCCGCGCCGGCGTTTACCGTTACAAGGTCGAGCCCTATGTCGTCGCCGCTGATATTTATGCCGAACCGCCGCATGTCGGCCGCGGCGGCTGGACATGGTACACCGGTTCAGCGGGTTGGATGTATCGGGCCGGCATCGAGTGGATTCTCGGCTTTCGGGTGCGGGGCACGAGGCTTTATCTCGACCCTTGTATCCCACGCGCATGGAGGGGCTTTGACATCACATTCCGTTATCACTCGGCGCGCTACGAAATCACCGTCGAGAACCCACAAGGGGTTGCGCGGGGGGTGTCGTCTATTGAGCTCGATGGCGCACCGCTCGCGGGCGGCAGCATGCAAATCCAGCTCGCCGATGACGGCGCGACGCACCATGTACGCGTTATTCTTGGGTCAGAGGGTCCCTCAGTCGCGCGCCAAGCTGCGATACCGCTGTGACTGCATGAGCAAATAGTTGCCCACCTAAGCCACCGGCAAAATTGTTCGCCCCGGAGTACCATGTCGGCATGCAGGCTGCTTTCCAGAAACCTGTTGGCGCGGCCGTGTCTAAAACCGTGAATCTGCCGTCGGACGTGCCGCCGTCCGCGGTTAAAGAGATTCTCATGCTCGCCCACGAGTTGCACCTTAAGGGGATCACGGTTTACCGCTACGTTTGCCGCCTAGGACAGACATTAAACGAAACCACTTCGCGGGCGGGGATTTAACCCCGCCCGCGACCAAAGGGGATGCTCGCCCCCTTTGGAAACCCCAATTAGTTGTGCCCGCCTCAAGAGGCGGGGTTAACATAGAATATCGTTGATCGCTGAAGACGCGCGCCCCGATTGCCGCGACTGCGGCGCGCAAGCGTGTCGCTGCCGCTGTCCAGTTGCCCTGTTAGCGCCAAGCTGCAAAACCCGCTACCCTAAAGATGGATTTTTACCACAAATGACACGAGGCGCACGAAGGTTTTCGTAGGGTGCGCTGCGCGCACCGTTTGGTTCTGAGGTTTTAAGGAGGGTTCATTATGTTAAGACTTCTCAGCCCCAAGGAGGAGTTAAAAGGTCGGCACGAAAGGTTTGCCAAGTTAACGCAAGGAACTCTGTTTGATCTCGCACAAAGGAGATTCTTCATTGCGGTTAAGAAAATCAATGCGAAATCTTGGCAGGTCATCGAACTCACCGAGACCAACAAGAAAAAGATCATCGCGGGTGAGCCTTGTCGCCATTCGCCGCTTCACTTCAACGAGATGAGTTGCCTAAACCTACATGACGTTGAGAGTCGTCTCTAGCCCTATCGGTTTCTTGGAGACCGCGCGATTTCTCCACTTGCACAGGGGGCTCAGCTGCTTTGCTCACCGGTGCGCGAAGCGCACCCTACAACTAATTTCATTTTGCGTCCTTTGCGCCCCGATCGCCCTGAACCCTGTCGATGGGTGCGGCTAAATTTCCGATTACGGTTACGGTTATATTCTCAGCGTTCTAGTTCTTTCGCCGGTACGGCCAATACTGGGCAGTGCGCGCCGCGCAGCACTCGCTCCGTCGTGCTGCCGCGCAGGGCGTCGAGAAAGTCCATGTGGCCTTGAGTCGTGAACACGATGAGATCCGGCTCCCATAGCGCCGATTCTCCGAGAATCGTTTCTACCGGACCGCCATTCAGCAAACACTGCTCCCACTGGTAACCGGGATGATGGGGGAGAAAAAGCGTGGGCATTCCCTTGTCCATGCCGACATGAAGCAACCTGAAATGCACCTCCCGACAATTCAGCCCTTCGGCGAGAAAAAACGCCTCCTCGACCGCCGCTTGCGCGTTCGGCTGGTGAGTCACCGGGATCAGCACCCGGCGCAGCGTCACCGCGCCGTCGGCCGGTGATATAAAACCGTTGCCGTGGGTCGGTAAAAACAGGGTCATGGCGCGCGAGCGGCGCGCCAATGGTTCGGCGACCGGTTTGTGCAGCCAACGGTCAAGCCCTTCCCGCTGATGGGTCGCCAAGACCAGCAAGTCCGGCGGATGCTTCTCGCAGTAGCGCACCATGGCGTCCAACGGATCGCTTTCTGAGTTGAGAATTTTTTTTATCCTCACACCGAGTTTAAGGACCGCATCCATCGGCGCATCGATCGGCAAAATATTCCAGCGCGCCAAAGTCGCGCGCACGCCGGGGAAAGCGCTCCAGTGAACGTCCTTGTCCGTGCCAATCTTGTGGGGCTCGACATGGACGATTTCCAACTCCGCTTTGGAAAGGAGCGCGATCTTAAGCGCATGGCCGAAGGCGATCAGGCTGGCGCGTGAGAAATCCGACGGATGGACGATCCGCATCAGCGCTGGAGCCACTGGTTTTGTCTCAACAGTCATGGCGCATTGCTCACGCCGTCGCTTGTTGCGCGCGCGAAACAGCTCTGGGCTTTACCGTCAGCACCGGACAGGGCGCGTGGCGCACGACTTTCTCAGCGACGTTGCCGATCACCAGACGCCTGATGCCGGTCCGGCCATGAGTCGCCAGCACGATGAGATCGGTCATAAAGTCTTCCGCCCCGTCGAGGATCGCGTCAAAGGGATCGCCGTTCCTTACGTGATAACTTACCTTCGAATGGTGCTTCACCGTATCGTGGCAGAACTGTTTGAGTAGAACCTCCGAGTGTTCTTCGGTGGCGCGCAAAATCTTTGCTCGCTTCTGCGGCTCCAAAGCGTAGGCATCGATGAGCGCCGGATCGGTCTCGGCGATCGCCGTCAAGTACAGCTCATCGAAGGGGTTGTGAATCACGTGCAAGATATCCAGTGTCGCGCCGCTAGATTCGGCGACCTGCACCGCCAACCGCAAAGCGTCCAAGGAAAAGTCCGACAAATCGACTGGACAAAGTATCCGTTTAAACTCCAAGTTCATGGTTTATCTCCTTCGTTTCGAACGATTTGAACAGATTCTGAGCGATCAAATTTCACAGCGCCATGATAAAAACCAGCAACTTTTTCATCATCCGTTACCCTCCGATGGAAACAATAGGCAAAGGGCGTGCCCAACACGGCGAGCAAATGTGAGCAGCCAGAACAGTTCGCCATGGCTCATTTTCTTTCAATTTGGCCGGCAGGCTGGCGCAATTGATAGCGGATCAAAAAACCTATTCTCATCGATGAAAATTTATCTTGCTATTTCGGTCAGAGATGGGAAACACCATCGCCCGCTCGCGGTCCAATCCGGCGCTTGCGCGTAAACTATTTACGGCACGAGCTTTGCGTCTATAAAGATGCAAACTTTGGGACCATTGAAACGACCTAAGCGCTTTCGATGCTGTGGCAGCTCGGCCGAGATCAACGCCTGGTTGGCATATCAAGAAAGGGCAACACGATATGTTCAATCTTAACCGCGAGCAGCAGCGGGGCTCCGCTCTATGGGGATTGGTTCTGGCGGCAGGCGATGGCAAACGCTTGCAAGGCTATATTCGCCATACACGTGGTACGGATCTACCGAAACAGTACGTTAACTTTGTCGGCCGGCGCTCGATGCTCGAACACACCTTCGATCGGGCCGAGCAACGGATTCCGCGAAAGCGCATTCTTGCCGTCGTCGGCCGGCACCACTTGCGGCACGGCGAAGTTCGCCGCCAACTAGCCCAATGGGCGAGCGAGAATGTGATCGTGCAGCCGGACAATAAGGAAACCGGGCCGGGGATATTTCTGCCCCTGATGCATGTTTACAAACGCTGCCCGGAAGCGATCGTCGCGGTGTTTCCCTCGGATCATTTCATCTTGGAAGAAGAGCGCTTCATGGATCACGTCGAACTGGCGGAACGGGCCATAAGCCATGACCCGTCGAGCATCGCGCTGCTCGCCATGCAGGCCGGTGCGCCGGAAGTGGAATATGGCTATATTGTTCCGCGCGCCGAGCCCAACCAGATCAGTCTTTGGGGTACCCGCGGCGCGGCCAGGTTTGTCGAGAAACCGAATACCGCGCTGGCGCAGGAGATCGTCAACGCAGGCGGCTTGTGGAACACCATGATCATGGTGTTCAAAGTGCGCACGCTGCTGGAGATGCTCGAGACGCTTTACCCGACAATTTACCGGCAGTTCGCGCGTATCTTCGACGCCATCGGCACCCTGGCCGAGATGGAAACGGTCGAGGCGGTTTACCAGAGGCTCGAGCCGATGAACTTTTCCAAAGGTTTTCTCGAAAAGGTGGCCGATGTTTATCCCGATGCAATCTCCGTTTTGCCGGTCTCGCAAGTCTTTTGGAGCGACCTGGGATCGCCGCGGCGCATAGCCGAAGTGTTGGAGCTGCTCGAACAAAAGCAAACCCTATCAAACCCCTCGCCAGCGAAACACAAACGGCCGCGCGTCGATCCCTGGATCGCCCACGGCGAGTTAGCGTGAGAGCAAATTCAAATTAAAGCCTCTTCAGGGTTTGCCGTGAAGAAACGTTCACCACAGGAGGCCTAGGGCGGCGCAGCCGCAACCGAAGAAGATTGGCCGCAAAGAACGCAAAGGCCACAAAAGGGACGTAGGGGCGATCGGCTGGTCGCCCTTCGGATCGGCGACGCAGAAGATTTACGCAGGCCGCGCAAATGTCGAAGGACGCGCCTCGGCGGTGCAGAATCCGAGTCCTGATTCACCCAAAAACCTGATGAGCCACAACAAATCGCACTATGCCGCGAACTTGCTGCGCACGCCGATTAGGTGCGCTGTTTGTGGTTTAACCAGTCGTTCGAAATCTTTGTATTTCATATGCACCGTCTGCACGTGATTGCCGGCGTTGAAGTAAATAGATTCATCTTTCGCCAGCGCCGCATCGACATAGACCTTCAGACCGAACAGATTGCCAAACGGTGGCATCGCGCCGATCTCGCATTCAGGGAAACGGGCGATGAATTCATCTTCGGTCGCCAACCGCACATGGCGCGCGCCGAGACTATCGCGAACCTCGTTCAAGTTGATCTTATCGTTACCCCGAATGACCCCCATGACGAGTTTATCGTCAACTTCGAGCATCACCACCTTGGCCATTTCATTGCCGGAGAAGTGCTGCTTGGCGGCGATCTCTTGCGCCGTGTAGGCCAGCGCGTGATTGTACACCTCGTAAGGAAGCTTCGCCTCATCGAGCATTTCTTTTAATCTTTTGAGAATTGGCATGACCGACTCCTTTCTGTCGAAAAATCGCTCGCTATTGGGACATCGCAAAGTTTGGAAGCGCAAGAACCATGCCCGGCGTATGCGCGGCCAGCATGAACCTAAACGCCTTCGCAATTCCCTGGTCACGGCACTCTAAGGCAAATTGCGCTTTTCACGCCTGGGAAGATTTTCTAAATTCTTTCTCACGCTTGCGAAATGTCTTGCTTAGAAAATCCGTCGGCGGTGAAATCGCCTGGCAAATCACCGCCGATTCGATTTGGCGCAGCTCTGTTTCTGGCACATCTCTTGCCGGTATAATAGCCGGAAACTACCCCACGACAAACCAAGGAGGATAATCAACGATGGAAATTCCCCTCAAGATCACTTTTCGCGATATGGCGCCGTCACCGGCCATTGACGCTAACATCCGCGAGAAAGCGGCAAAGTTCGACGAGCTCTACGACCGAGTGATGAGCTGTCATGTCATCGTCGAGGCGCCCCACCGGCATCATCACAAGGGCAAGGCCTACCAAGTGCGCATCCATCTCACCGTTCCCGGCGGCGAGCTAGTGATCAATCGCGCGCCCAAACGCTTGGATGCCGCCAAGACCGCGCGTCCGGAAGAACTGGAAAAAGCACTGGCGGAGAGCCACGAGCCAAGCAAGCATGCGGCGCACGAAGATGTTTACGTCGCCATTCGCGACGCATTTAATGCGGCGGGAAGAAAATTGCAGGACCATGCGCGCCGCAGACGCGGCAAGATAAAAGTCCACGAGCCCGCGCCGGTCGCCCGCATCGTCAAACTTTTCCCCTTCGAGGACTATGGCTTCCTCCAGACACCAGACGGGCGCGAAGTTTACTTTCACAAAAACAGCGTGCTGACACCCGGCTTCGACCGCCTGGAAGTTGGCGCTCAAGTCCATTTCGCCGAGGAGATGGGCGAGAAGGGCCCACAGGCGAGCACCGTGCGAGTCGTCAGCAATGTGCCAGTGGCGAGTTAGGGGTCTGCGATGTTCGATGAGGTGATCGCCTGCCTCGATGGCTCGTCATTAGCGGAGACGATTCTCCCTTTGGCGCGCGGACTGACAGCAGCCAAAGGGGGAACGTTGACTTTGTTAAGAGTCGTCGCCGACGCGGCGGAGCTGTCAGCAGAAGAAAATTATCTGCGCGACTGCGCCCGTCAGTACAGCGGCCAACTCAGATTTCTGGTTGCCGCCGATCCGGCGGGCGCGATCGGCGCGGAGTTGGAGCGCAACCCCAATGCGATCGCCGCGCTGACCACGCACGGGCGCACCGCCTGGACTGAAGCGATCCTCGGCAGCGTCGCGCTCCGGGTCATTCGCGCGGCGAAACGGCCGGTGATTCTTTTTTGTCCCCTTGACCGCGACGGCGATGCGCCGAAGAAGATTTCCAAAATCGTTCTCGCCCTCGACGGCAGTGAGTTTGCGGAACGGATGATCTCCCACGCCGCAAAAGCCGCGCGCTCTCTCAAAGCGCAACTCTTGCTCGTCCAAGCGTTGCCGGTCGGCACGCCGGGCGCGCCGCTAAAGGACCATGAGAAAAGCGACATCAGCGAATCGAGCTATCTGCATTGGCAAGCCGCCGATATTAAGAAAAAATATACCGTCACGGCGCAATGGGAAGTGCTCCATGGCGAGCCCACCAAAGCCATCTGCCAATATCTCGAAGGAACGGCTGAAACCATGTTGGCGCTGACCACCCATGCGCGCGGCGCGGTGGAGCGGGCCATGCTCGGCAGCGTGGCCGCCCAGTGCATCCGCCACTCCGGCGTGCCGCTGCTGCTCTACTGGCCGCAAGAGAGATAAATCTTGGAGTGATGGAGTATTGGAGTGTTGGGGTCGGGAAACCCAGTACTCCATTTCTCCAGTACTCCATCACTCCAATCTCGTATTCTCTGACTCTGCGACGATCATGCGGCCTGCCGGTGGCGTGCATGATGGCGCGGTCTATCGCCATTGTCCGCCGCGGCTCTTGCCGCCGATTCACGTAAGCCGCGCCGGACATATTCTGGATCGAGCCCCAAGAGCTCGCAGACGTTATCGAAGGCGAACACCCAACCGTCGGCGCCGCCCATGAGCCATTCTTCGACCTCGCGAAACTGAGCCCGGCCGCTTCGGCTGTGCGCCGTGGCGTACTTCCGATAGGAGTGAACGGCATCTTCCAAGAGCGCCAGCAGCAAAACCCTTTCCGGCTCCAGATACTCGCTGCGGCGAAAGGTGTCGAAGTATTTGTATTGCGAGTCGGCGTCGTTGGCGATGTGCGCGAAAATTTTCTCGTCCATTTTTTCCTCCGGCTTCGGTGCGTTCGTGCAGCGATCCATCCCCTCGGTTACCCCAACATGACTGTAGGTTTCGCAACCGTCGTGCCACCAGATTTACCCATCATCCGGAGCCGATCAATTGAATTCGCGAGCGGGGGTTTAACCCCGCCGCCAATTGAAATAATTGCAAAGGGGATGCTCGCCCCCTTTGGAAACCCCATTTAATTGGGCCCGCCTCAAGCGGGGTTAAATGGAGTCTTCCCAAGCTTGCGACCAATTGGCGCATCCCTTCTCAGCGATGCGAAGCAGCGATCGGACAAACCCGGAAGCCTAAGCGGTTATGCTGGCATAGCCATTGCGTTGACAATCTAGCGAGTCGTGTCGATCGCGTAACTGATTGTCTCAACTCACCTTGAAGGTGAGCCAACGATGGGAGATCACGACAATGGCGAAAACAAATAATGACTTGATATCGTTCCCCATACATCTGCCGCGCGAAGTGGAGCGTCTCTTCGATGAAATGATTCACCGGCCCTGGGGCTTCTGCCGCGAGATTCGGGGTTGGAATCCATCGATAGATCTTTATGAAACCGAGGATGCGTTTGTGCTGGAAGCCGATCTGCCGGGCGTCAAGCCTGAAGATGTCAAGGTGGAATCGGAAAACGGCGATCTCGTGCTGCGCGGTTGGCGCACCATCGAGAAGAGCCAGAGCGACGGCCAATTTCACACCATGGAACGTTCTTCGGGCAACTTCTCGCGCCGGATCAAACTGCCGAAATCGATCAAGAAAGATGCCATCGAAGCGGAGTTTCACGACGGCGTGCTGCGAGTAATTCTACCCAAGGCCAAGGGAACAGAGGAGAAGCCAAACCATGAACACCAGCGAGATCATGCCAAGCGCGAAAGCAAATGAACCCGGCCATGGCCCGCGTGAACTTAGCGCCGAGGAGCTGCGCTTCTCGACCGAGATCGGCTGTAAGTTTGCGACCACCGGCGAACTGACGGGGGCGAAGGATTTCGTCGGCCAGGAACGCGCCCTGGCATCACTCGAGCTGGGCCTCGGCATCGCCGGCAGCGGCTACAATATTTTTGTCTCCGGTCTAACCGGTACGGAAAAGCTCGAGACCCTGCGCCGATGGGTCGGTGAACGCGCCGCCGGCACGGCGACACCGGGCGACTGGATCTATGTGCATAATTTCAAGCGCCCCGACGCGCCGCGGGCGATTCATTTAAAACCGGGCGCCGGCGTCGAGCTTCACGACATGATGCACAACTTGGTGAAGACTTTGCGCGAAGAATTACCCAAAGCCTTTCGCCAGGAGGCCTTCGATAAAGAAAAATCGTCGCTGATGGAGAAATTCAACAGCCGGGCGCAGGAGCTAAACGCGCAGTTCGCCACCCTGGCGCGCGAGCGCGGCTTTCAAGTCCAGCAAAGCTCGCGCGGCCATATCTACTTTATTCCCATCGTCGACGGCAAGCCGCTGCAAAAGCCGGCGGACTTCGCCGCGCTGCCCGAAGACGAACGGCGTGAGGTCGAAAGGCGCCAGCAGGAACTCAATATCGAGCTCGAGCGGCTGGCGCGCCGGCAGCAGGAAGTCATGCGCGAGATGGAAGAAGACATCCGCCTGGTCGAACGGCGCTTTGGCGAGAGCCTGCTCATGCCGATCTTGGGCCGCATCGCCGAGGCGCTTAATCATGAAGAAGTGAATATTTACTTGGAGGAAGTCAGAGAACATGTCCTGACCAATCTCGACGACTTCAAGGAGACTCCGACGGCGACGATGGCGCTGCCGTTCATGCCGAGTCCGCGCGAGCGCGATCCCTATTTGGAATACGAAGTAAACGTCGTCGTCGACAACGCCAAGACCGCCGGCGCGCCGATCGTCGTCGAAAGCGCGCCGACCTATTTGAATCTCTTCGGCACCATTGAGCGCGTGGTCGACCGCTACGGCCGCGTCGTGACGAATTTTACCCGGATCAAATCCGGCTCCTTTCTGCGCGCCCACGGCGGCTATCTCATTTTCAGTCTGGAAGACGCCATCACCGAACCGGCGGTGTGGAAAGTCTTGAAGCGCACCTTACGCAGCGGCCGCATCGAAATGGAAACTTACGAGCCGTTCGCGCTGTTTTCCTCGTCCGGTTTGAGACCGGAACCGGTCAAGGTCAATACCAAGGTCATCGTCGTCGGTAGCGCCTTTCTTTATCATTTGCTTTACACCTGGGACGACGAATTTCATGAGATGTTTAAGATCCGCGCCGATTTCAACCCGGTCATGCAGCGCGACCAGAGCCACCAGCTCGCCTACGCGCACTGGGTCGGCAATCTGTGCAATGAAGAAGGCCTGCCCCATTTCGATCCGAGCGGTATTGAAAGATTGATCGAATACGGCGCGCGCCAAGCCGGCGATCGCGACAAAGTGCTCGCCTCCTATGCGACCATCGCCGATCTCGTGCGCGAAGCCGCGTTCTGGGCGCGCAAAGAGGATCGCCAGTTAGTGTCGGCGCGCCACGTCGACAAAGCGCTCGACAGCCGGGTATTCCGTTCCAATCGGATCGAAGAGGATATCCGCGAGCTGATCGCCAACGGCACGATCCTGGTCGACATCGACGGCCAAAAAGTTGGCCAGGCCAATGGCCTCTCGGTGATGGAAATCGGCGGCTACGCCTTTGGCCGGCCAAGCCGAGTGACCGCCAGCGTCGGCATGGGCCAGGCCGGAATCATAAACATCGAGCGCGAGTCCAAGCTCAGCGGCAACATTCACGACAAGGGCATGCTGATTCTGGCCGGCTATCTGCGCAACCGTTTCGGACAGAATCAACCGTTGGCGCTCTCCGCCAGTCTCTGCTTCGAGCAGTCTTACGGCGGCGTCGAAGGCGACAGCGCATCGTCAACTGAGCTTTATGCTCTGCTCTCGCGCCTGGCGAACCTGCCGCTGCGCCAGGACATCGCGGTCACCGGCTCGGTCAATCAGTGGGGCGAAGTGCAAGCGATCGGCGGCGTCAACGAAAAGATCGAAGGCTTCTACGATGTCTGCCGTGTGATCGGCTTGACCGGCAAGCAGGGGGTGCTGATCCCGGCATCCAACGTGCGCCATCTGATCCTACGCAGCGATGTGGTGCAGGCGGTGGCTGACGGGAAATTTCATATCTACCCGGTGAAATCGATCGACGAAGGCTTGTCAATCTTGACGAGCCAGCCGGCTGATGACGGCGCGGGAAAAGAGAGCGTCAACGACGCGGTAGCGAAGCGCTTGAAAGAATTGGCGGTGGGATTAAAAGAATTTGCCGCGCTAGAAAAAAATGGCGCGACGGAGGTTAACCAGTAAGTTTTCGCGACCGTTGATCGCTCTCGAATTTAAGAAGGAATAGCGTAAGCCCTCTCACTATTGCGAAACAATTCCGGTGCCACTTCCCGCAAATGTCCTTTTTACGGCGCGAAGACGGCCAAGCGACGAGGGCACGCCACTTGCTCACTCAAGCAATTAAGGAGACCACTGCCATGGAAGCAATCACAATCGATACGAATGCCGATCGTCTCGCCAAGCGCCGAGAGCATTTGCTGATGACCCTGCGCCATCTCGCTAGAGAATATGAACAAGTCGAGCAGAACACCGACTGGCTCGACCAAGCCGCCTACGAAAACCGCACCGCGCTGCTTGACCGCTTAAACGACTGGTATTTGACGGAGCTGAAGCAGATCGACAAAGCGCTCGGGCGCATCCACCAGCATGCTTACGGCAGCTGCGTCGTTTGCCACGACCCTATCGATCCCAAGCGCTTGGAAGCGATACCCGAAGCCGAATACTGCAACGCATGTGAAGAGTTTCGCGAGAGCTTTGAACAGAGCGGGGCGGAGCCAAGGACTTTTCAAGGTACCGCGGTCAAGCATGAATAGTAGCCGGCCTAGGAACTCTCCATCGGTCGTCACCCGCTCCCGGATGGCGCGTGTTCAGGCGGTTAGGCGCGCTTGGAAATAGCCGGCGAGCAGAGCACTCGGAATCCGCCGGAAGATTTCTTTGGTCGAGAAATGTCGCGCACGCTTTTTCGTCACCGATCGCTTCAACGAAACGCAACTGTCCAGCAGTAGAGGATCACGGCGAGCGCCGCGCTGCCGCAAGCCCACTGGATACCCAACCCCGGCGCACGCGGCGTAACCACGGCGACGAGGATTCCTAGTACAGCGCCAACCAGGAGACCGAACAGATGCGCCCAAATATCAACGCGCTGTCCGCCACTGCCGAGCATGCCGAGCAGGGCAAGCGCCGCGGCCACCGGCAGCCATGCGCGCCAGCGGCTTAAAGCGCTACGGCGCCGCCGTGTCATACCGAGGCTACCGAGCAGACCGACCGCGCCAAAAACCGCGGTGGAGGCGCCGACCGCGACGTGGGGCGAACCGTGCATAAAAGCGTTGGCGAGATTGCCGCCCGCGCCGGCGAGCAGGACGAGGGCGCCACCGAGCCCCGCACCCATGATGCTCGATACGGCACCGAGGAATAAAGCAGTGGCGATCGCATTGCTCAGCGCGTGGGCGACATCGCCATGGAGCGTGAGAGCGGTCACCGTACGCCAGAGCTCACCTTGAAGTATCCGTTCAGCGTCCGCGCTACCGCGTGGGAACCAAGACAGCGCCGGCAACCACTGAACCGTGATCGAAAAAAATATCAGGAGCGTCAGCCCAACCCCAACTCCCGCGAACAAGCTCGCCGACTCCATCGGTTCGACCGGCTCCGCTCGTTTGCGCGGGTTCTCCCGCTCGTAGGCCGAGAGACTGGCCAGCGCTCTGTCCAACTCGTCTTGCGGCACGCTGAGCACGACGCCATCCGGGCTCCGCCGCAGGCTCGGTGACAGCCCCTGAGCGAGGAGCACAAGTTCCCACTCTTGAGCCAATTGGTAGTCGCCTGTGACGCGCAGAAGAATTTGCGAACCTTGGTTCATTGTCTGAGTTGCAAAGTCAGGCTCGCGCCTCGCTAGGCCTAGCAAGCATCTTCAACTGCAGAATTCGGGATCAATAGTTTGAGGCCAGGCGCCGATGGTTTGGAATGGCCGAAAATCTTCTAGGGCTCGCCGAAGCATCTCGTCGCGTTGTCCCAGAGTGTTTTTCGCATGACCTCATCGCCCAGCGATTTCCACGCCAGCACCTTGTTGGTCGACTCGGGAAAGCGGGATTCCGCGTGGGGGTAATCGGACGAATACATTAGCACGCTGTCGCCGAGGAAGTCGGTGACCATTTGCGCCATCTTCTCGCCTTCGTGGATCACGACGCTGGCAAAGAAGCGCCCACTGGTCATGTATTCGCTGGGTTTACGAGCTAGGTTTTCCGGCAGGGCGTAAGACATGTACTCGCATTGATCATCCATACGCGCTGCCCAGAACGGCAGCCAGCCAAAGCCGGACTCGAGGATGCAGTAGCGAAGGTTAGGGTGCCGATCCATGATCCCGGCGCCGAAAAATGCGCTCACGGCTCTCATCGCGCCCCACGGGTGCGAGGCCGTCCGGCCGATGAACGGGTTGTCCCAAAGATCGCGGTAACCGGGATAGCCGGAGGTGAAACTGTGATGCGCCACGCACAGCCCAGCGTCGTTGGCCGCGGCCCAGATCGGCTCCAGGTCCGGGTGATCGATGGGAACGCCCTCTTCTAGATTGGGATGGATGCCCGCGGCCCATGGCGCGCGCGCCCATGTTTTGATTTCTTCGACCGATGCCTCGATCGCTCTGCTGCTCACCACAATGAGAGACTTGAGTCGGCGCGGGTGTTTGCCGCAGAAGTCATGGGTAAAGCGGTGGTTGGCCCGGATAAAGCCGATTTCGACCTCGACGTCGTCCGAAGCCGGCGGTAGTCCGGGAAGCATGAGCTGGACATCCACTCCCTCCTCGTCCATATCGCGAATGCGCGCTTCGACGTCGTGATCAGACCCGCCGGGGGTCGGAAAGCGGCTCCCCATGAACTTCGGGAAATGCCGCTCGATATGCTCCCTCGGACCCGCTTCCCCTAGAACACGCAGCTTCTCACGCCAGCCGGCTCTTTTCTTAAATTGATAACGGTGGCGAAACGGCGGTTCGAGAATCTCGCCGGCCCAGCCGACGCGAAAAGGAACCTTGCAGCTCTCCCATTCAGACAGCCGCTTGCGCATGGCGCCATCGAAGTAGGGCTCCAGGGTTTCGGCCATGGGATTGAGGTGCGTGTCCGAATCATAAATCTTAAAACCGTGACGCATTCGCGCTCCTTCCTTGCATGCAAAGCAACGAGTATGAGTCTATCCATAACACGACCATCGCCGCTCGTGAACAGTTGGCGACTCCCAGTGGACTTTGCCGGCGACATAACAGAAGAGCTTACTGGATAAGTGTTTCTGACTGCGCACCCCTCGCTGCACGACGCGATGTGGACCATCTGCCACGACCGGAACAGTAATTTAAGGAAAAAACCAGGGCGGTGTTTTTTTCATTCACCCCGGACGACCAAAACCGGATCGTCGCCGTGACGCACGACCTTTTCGGTTACGCTGCCAAGTATCCAGCGCCGTACGCCCGAGCGGCCATGGGTGGACATGGCGATCACCGCGCGCGGGGCGGTCTGCGCGTAGCTCATAATTTCGTCGGCGGCAGGGCCTTCGATCGTGACAGTCGACACCGTCCGCACGCCCTCGCGAACGAGAAAATCTTCTTTTTCTTTGAGATAATCGGCCGCTTCCCCACGCGCCTCTTCGCGGAACTTATCATAGTCGGGTAAATAATCTTCGCTGCTATAGTACGCTGAAGCGGGGAACTCGAAAGCGCGAATCAGCGTCACCTCTACGTCTAGTGCTTGCGCCCAATTTGAAACGGTCGGGAGTATCCGTTCCGCAAGCGAAGAACCGTCCAAAGGGACGACGATCGAATTGATGATCCTCTGAGGAGACGTCTTCGCCGCCCCCGCCCGCACCAGGAACAACGGATTGGTTGTGCCACGCAGCACCTTCTCAGCCACACTACCCAACAACCACCGCTTCACGCCGGAGCGCCCGTGAGTCGCCATGGCAATCAGCGTATCGCGGTCCTTGCGGGTGGTTTCAAGAATGGTCTCCGCCGGTTTGCCGCGAACAATCCGGCACTCGGTTGGAAAACGGGAAAAGATTTTGGCGACCTTCTCCAGGTAACTTGCGCTATTTTTTTCCTCAGTCGCGATGATGGCGTCCAAATTGTGCACTTTATCCGCTGCCAAATGGGTAGTCATCGCGCCAATATCGATGACCGACATCAGCTCCACCGAAGTTTTGAATCCAGCTGCAAAGGCCTCGGCGTAGGGTAACACCGCTTCCGCCGTGGCAGAACCGTCCAACGGGACTAAAATTCTTGTGTACATCCTCGCCTCCTTAGGAATGCCGATACTGTTTCTTCGCTATAACTCGGACTAAAAAAGCGACAGTCTCACTGCTGTCCAAGATAGTTTGCCGTTCCAAACGTTCCAATCGTTCCAATCGTTCAATCGCGGCGCTCTGTTCAAGACGTTGACCAAACAAGGCTCGTTCAAGGTTCCAGGGTGCAAAAAGTTCAAGGACGGATTCGGAAGGAATGCTTCTACGTAACGGAGATGCTCGAAAGGAAGTAACAAAGCCAATCAGCCTGAGGCGCCGATTGCGCACCTCAGGTCTGATTCGGGTCTGTGGAAATCTCGCGGCTATTTGGCACCGATGGCGAGTTGGGAAAGCTTCAACGCGACACCCAGCGTCAACGGATTATCGCCGGTGCTTAGCGCCGTGCCCAATCTTTCTATCTCCCACGATGAGACCTTTTCTAACTTAACCTCTTCTTTCGTGGCGGCCTGTAATCTATCGGCCTCGGGCAGCTTGATCAGGTATTTGACATTGTTGCCGTCGCTTAGCGTCACCGAGAGAACCATCTGTTTGCCCTCTTCGGTTGCCAATGTTTGCAGCCCGGCAATTCGACTCGAAAGGCCCGTTTTAGTCACAGTATCCGCGTAGAGCCAGATGAAGGCGCCGATGAAGGAGGCCATCACCAACCAGCCATACTGGCCGATCCGTTTCTGCCGCTTGATCGAGCGGCTTCTCTGGAGATCGAAGAACTTGCGATAAGATTCCTTTTCCGCCGTCAGTTTCTTGACGGGATCTTGCTCAGTAGAACTCGGCGGTTGATTGAAGCCGAGATCGATACTGTTCAGTATCATACCCAGGATCACCAACGCTAAGGGAATCGCGACCAATAATATAGGATGCATAAGACTCTCCTTTTCAGGCTTCGATAGCCTTTGGATATTGGAAGAGGGAGGGATCAGGACCCGGAGGGGACGTTCGCTGTCGAACCGGCACCGAAGGCCGAGTCACC
Organism: uncultured Syntrophobacter sp.; assembly: GCA_964478485.1. Taxonomy (GTDB): domain Bacteria; phylum Desulfobacterota; class Binatia; order UBA9968; family UBA9968; genus DP-20. The sequence continues at coordinate 27,894 of CAYZJE010000631.1, forward strand.
GCTGTCTAGGTGGCCCGGTCTTCTACCTCTTACGCGCCATTACAGTTTTTGAAAATCCAACAGGTTTTTCAACCTATCATTATCAACGTAATCTGACTCGGGAGGGATTGCTGTCTAATAGTGGACATTGTTGAAAATAAAAAAAACCTGATCGCGGGGTGTTGGAAAGGACAGACGGGGATAAATGTGGGCGGCAGGCAAGAGCGCCGTTCAAGGTGCAATCGTTCCAGCCGTTCCATCGCTGCGCTTCGTTCAAAACGTTCGGCGGGAATGAAAAACCATGCGGCGCCGCACGGACAGCCGGCCGTGAACCTTTCAATCGGCCGAACTCTAAGGTTACGATTGGCCGATGCTCGACAAGGCCCTCTACCCGCGCTTCGCCGAGCCACGTCTCACCGAAGCGCTTGCCGATTCACCGATCGCTCGCGCATGACCGCCACGCCGCCGCCTGCATTGACACCGCCCCGCCGCAATCATCCGTGCGGGCGCGCGCGCCAATTCCAGGGCGAATCGCTCGGAGGCCCGCTCCGCGGAGTCTGTGCCGTATTGCGAACGACATTGCGCGCCCTCGGAACGCTCGGCCGAATCCCGGTCATCGGCGGTGAGCCGTCGCACTTGCGTTACTCTCCACTCTCCGGGCATCGCTTCAGCGCCACGACTGTTTATCGATCTCGTACCCACCCTTGCGCGGTTGACTGCCTAAGCTC
>CAYZJE010000632.1:0-11097 GCA_964478485.1 uncultured Syntrophobacter sp.
TTCACATGGAAGCCTGAAGACCCCTTAAAATACTTGATGATTCTGAGCCAGCTCGGGATCTGACGCATTGCCGACGGCAAAAAAACGGGCTACCGCCCAAATTTAACGGTAGCCCGATCGTTGCCTGTACGCCTTGCCGGTAAGGGCGAAACCTTATGAAAGTTTAGCGGCGCCCGGCGCTCGTTCTTCGGCTGCGTGAGAACCGGGAACTTTACGTCGTAGCTTCGCCGGTAAGGCAATCGCCAACGCCATGCACTTCTCCATATAAAGATAGACCACCGGGGTGATGTACAAAGTCAAAATCTGGGAAACCACTAGGCCGCCGACAACGGCGATACCTAATGGCTGGCGCGCCTCAGCTCCCGCACCCCAACCGATGGCGATCGGCACGGCGCCCATGATCGCCGCCATAGTCGTCATCATAATCGGCCGAAAGCGTACCCGCGCACCTTCGTAAATCGCCTGCGCCGGCAACATGCCCTCGTTTCGTTGCCGATCGAGGGCAAAGTCGATCATCATGATGGCGTTTTTCTTGACGATGCCGATCAGCATGATCAAACCGACGAAGGAATAAATACTCAGGTCCATATTGAAAACATAAAGTGCGATCAAAGCGCCGAGACCGGCGGACGGTAGACCGGAAAGTATCGTTAGCGGATGGATAAAGCTCTCATAGAGAATCCCCAAGACCAAGTAGACGACGACCACCGCGAGAGCTAAGAGAACCCATAAGCTCTTGAGGGACGATTGAAATTCCTGAGCCGTGCCTTGGAAATTCGTGCTGATGGTGCCTGGCAGGGTATCGCGCGCCAACTTGTTGATCGTTTCAACCGCAACTCCTAACGACACTCCCTCACGCAAATTGAAAGACAAAGTCACCGAAGGAAGCTGGCCCGAGTGATTAACCGTTAGCGGTCCGGCGGTATACTTGAGAGTCGCCAGCGTCCCCAACGGCACCATCGGCTGGGCCGTCGCAGCTTGGCCAGTTGTCGAGCGTATATAGAGCATCGATAGCGCCGACGGGTCGTTTTGAAACTTCGGGTCCAGCTCCAAAATCACCTGGTATTGGTTGTTGGGTGTATTGATCGTCGAGATTTGCCGCGTCGCATAAGCGTTCCAGAAAGCCTCTTCGACCTGCCGCGGCGATATTCCTTGAGCCGTGATTCCCATGGTGGCCATCTTGTCGCGGTCAATCACGACCTGCAACTGAGGATTTTTCAGCTGCAAATCGCTGCCGACATCGCGAAAATCTGGCAGCGCTCTGATTCTCTCTTCGAATAATACGGCGTTACGGTAAAGTTCCGCTGCGTCCGGACTTTGCAGGGTAAACTGGTAAAGACTGCGGCTGAGTCGTCCGCCGACACGGATCACCGGCGGGTTCTGCAATGAAACGCGAATCCCCGGCACCCGTGCCAACTTAGGCCGCAAATCCCGGATTAACTCGTCGGCGCTAAGAGGCCGGCAGGACTTTATCCACGATGACTGAGTACAGACCTGCGGCCGTTCCGAGCGTGGCTTGAGCTTCATAAATATGCGGCCGGTGTTGCCCGTTAATCCGACTCCGCCAGCTCCGACACTGGAGAAAAACGACTCAACGTTTGGATCCTTGAGAACAATGGCAGCCAACTGCTGCTGGTACCGGACCATCTGTTCGTAAGCAACGCCTTGCGCGGCTTCGGTGTTGATCAGAAGTTGGCCGGTATCTTCGCTCGGAATAAATCCTTTGGGCACCAAGCCAAACATATAGACGGTCGCGACCAATACGAGGAGCGAGGTCACCATAGTGGTGACGTGGTGGCGCATCACCCAGCTAAGGGAGCCTCCATAGGCTATATTCATCGCATCTAAACAGCGGCCGAGGAAATGATACAACCAACCATGCTTCTGACTGTGCGGCGGACGGAGGTAGCGGCTGGCAAGCATGGGAGTGAGGCTTAACGAGATGAACCCCGAAACCAGAATCGCGACGCAGATAGTAACGGAAAATTCCCGCAGTATCCGGCCGAGCATGCCGCTCATAAACAGCACCGGGATAAAAACGCTCACCAGCGAGATCGTCATCGTGACAATCGTAAAGCCGATTTCCTGGGCGCCTTTGACCGCGGCTTCGTAGGGTGTCTCTCCCAGCTCCATATGGCGGACGATGTTTTCAAGAACGACGATGGCGTCATCCACGACGAAACCAACTGCCAAGGTCAGCGCCATCAGCGACAGATTGTCCAGGCTGTAGTCGAGCAGATTCATCACGGCAAACGTGCCGATGATCGACATAGGAAGGGCCAAGCTGGGGATGATCGTGGCGGACACATTGCGCAAGAATAGGAAGATCACCAGGATGACCAGAACGACCGTTCCAATCATGGTCAATTGCACGTCATGCACTGATTCCCGAATCGACTGGGTACGGTCAAAAAAGACCTCCAACTTGATGGACTGCGGAATTTGCGCACGCAAACCCGGGAGAATATCCTTGACGGCATCGACGACTTCGACGACGTTGGCGCCCGGTTGCCGCTGTATTCCGAGGATGACGGCCCTTTTATCCTTGAACCAGCTCGCGACTCTGGTGTTCTCCACGCTATCTAGCGCCTTGCCGATATCCTGGATGCGCACGGCCGCGCCGTTGCGATAGGTGACGACCATCGGGCGAAAGGCTTCCGCGTTGGTTAGCTGGGCATCTGAGACCAAAGTGTAGGCACGGGTGGGGGCATTCAATGTTCCCACGGGCAAGTCCACGTTGCCGCGTAGCACTGCGGCGACCACATCATCGATGCCGACCTGGCGGGCGGCCAACTGGTTAGGATCGAGCTGAATCCGGACCGCGTATTTTTGCGACCCGATAACATCGACCTGGGCGACGCCGCTCACCATGGAGATCCGCTGCGCTAAGATCGTCTGGGCAAATTCATCGACGGTCGACAACGGAAGCGTTGGCGACGTCAATGCCAGCAACAGGATGGAATTGTTCGCCGGATTGACCTTCCGATAGGATGGTGGGGTCGGCATATTTGGCGGCAGGTCGCGAGCCGAACGGGCGATCATCGCCTGAACGTCTTGAGCCGCGGCATCGACGTTTCGGCTCAAACTAAACTGCAGAGTGATTTGCGTCCGCCCCAAACTGCTTGTCGAGCTCATGGAATCGAGGCCGGCAATAGTCGAGAAATTTTTCTCAAGCGGCGTCGCCACCCCCGACGCCATCGTTTCGGCGCTCGCCCCCGCCAGGTTTGCGTTGACGGTAATGGTCGGAAAATCCACCGTGGGAAGGTCGCTCACCGGTAGCGAGTTGTACCCCATGACACCGAAGATCAGGATCCCGACCATTATCAGCGTGGTGGTTACCGGTCGGCGTATGAACAGCCCGGAGATGTTCATGATGCACCTCGTTTTTCTTCCGCCTTCGATCTGTCTCTCTTGCCTCTATCAGCGCGACCCCTCTTCCCCTCTTCCGTGGTTTTCTCCGTCACGCCGTTCTGATCCTTGATGTCCACGCGCGATTCCGGGCCAAGCAAAAACTGGCCTTCACGCACAACCTGTTCGCCGACGGCGAGGCCTTTGGCGATTATCGCAAAGCCGTCATTCGTGCTGCCAAGCGTCACCGGTCTAACTTCGACGCGCTTGTCTTCCTTGACCACGAAAACATACTGGCCTTCCTGACCGACTTGGACCGCTTCCGAGGGAATGACCACGGCATCCGCTTGTGTCGCCAACGTCAGCGCGACGTTAACGAATTGACCAGGCCAAAGCCGTCTTTCCTGGTTGCTGAACTCGGCTTTCAGTTTAATCGTGCCGGTGGACCGATCAACAGCGTTATCGACAAAGGCTAAGACGCCTTGTTCTGGCCGGCCTTCATCCGATTGAAATCTCGCATCCGCCTTCAATTTACCGCCAGCCATATGCCTTTTGAGATCTGACAGATGCTGTTCGGGCACGGCGAAGGTGACATTGATCGGATTGACCTGATTGATCACTACTAACGGCGCGCCGTCGTTCACGCGCACAAGATTGCCCTCGTTGATCAACAGACTACCGACGCGGCCATCGATGGGCGAATAAATGTAGCAGTAGCTGAGCTGGACTTTGGCGTTGTCCACGGCTGCCTTGTCGGCGTCGACTACAGACTCTGCCGCATCAGTGTTGGTCTTGATCTGATCGTACTGCTCGCGCGAGACATACTGTTTCTCGACCAGTTCGGCGTAGCGCTTCACTTGCTCGCGCAAGTTCCTGAGTTGGGCGCTATCGCGCGCCAGATTCGCCTCCACCTGTTTCAACGCCGATTCCAGCGGGCGCGGATCGATCGTGAATAGGAGCTGGCCTTTTTTAATATCCTGGCCCTCTTTGAAATGGGCCTGTTGGAGCACCCCGGTGACTTGGCTTTTGATTGAAACGGTATTGAAAGCCTCGACGTTACCGACGGCGCGCAGCTGCAAGGGAACAGATTTCTCCACCGCGGTGACCACTAAGACCGGTACCGCCTCGCCACCTCGTCCCCGTGCACCGCCCGCAGCGCCTTGCCCTTGCGCGCCGCCCGAGCGACCTTGACCGCGCCCGGCGCCCGAACCCGGCTCCGAATTTGCCCGTGGACCGCCGGCCGAATCGCCTTGCGGTTTGTTGAGCGACCAGGATTGATATTGTTGAAAGCCAGCGAACCCGCCGACGACTATAATCAAGGCAACGATCCAAAACGAACGTTTCATCTTACAACCCTCTGACAGCCCTTTTTCAAAAAGCTACCTGGCGCTCACTTAATCGAACCTTGCTTTAAAACTCCAACCCGATTATCGCCCATCGCGCGGGCGAGCTGGGCATCGGCGATTTTGTACTCGTAAACTGTCCTTACATATGTGGTTTGCGCGTCGGTGTTAATGGTCTCGGCATCGGTCACTTCGATGATCGAGCCGACGCCGACCTGGTAGCGGCCTTGGGCCAGATCGAGATTTTCCTTGGCTGCTTTGGCCGCCGACTCGACCGCCTTGATCCGTTCCTGGGTTTCCACCACTCTAAGGTAAAACGTCTCGACGTCCAACGCGATCTGCTGCCGGCGGTCCTCTTCCTGGGCTTTGACGTTGTAATAGTTGTGTAATGTTTCGTCAACCTTGTTAGTGGTGCGGAAACCGTCAAAAATGGGAATGTTGAAATTTAACCCCACAGCCCAAGTTGGCTGCAAAGGAAAGGTATTGAGCGTTCGCCCGTTGTCTCTTTCGTCGCTCACATGTCTACGCCCGTAGAGCGCGTCAAAGGTCAGACTGGGCAAGTGGCTTCGCCTGGCGACGGCGATCAACTGGTCTGAGGCTCGCAGTTGCGCCTCAAAGCTTTTTAATTCGGAACGCTGATCGAAGGCGACATTCCTGGCTGCCGCGAGGTTCATGGAGAATTCGACCTCTGGAGAATCTTCCGCCACCGGCTGCTCCGGCAAGCGCGGCGATCCCATCGCGTTTCGCAGCGTCACCCAGGCGATTTTAACGGCATTTTCGGTGGCGATCAGATCGGCTTGCGCGCTATAGAGATTCGCCTCCGCTCTGGCGACGTCGATCTTGGCACGCGTGCCTACTTCGAAAAAACCCTTGGCTTGCCGTACCAGCAATTCCCGACTGCGCACCGTTTCCCGGCGCACTTTGACGAGCGCTTGAGTGGCTAGGTAAACATAGTAGGCCTGCTTGATCGCGAGGACGATATCCTGGGTCGTGGTCGTATAATCCTGCTTGGTCGCGTTGAGAGTCTCGCGCGACGCCTGGACGTTGCCTTCCCGTTGGCCGAAGTTGTATAGGGTCATGTTAAAGTTCGCTATACTGGAATAAGCTTCGTTTGCGCTCGAAGCGCCGCCGGAGCTACTGGCCAGGGATGTTCGATAGAGGTTGGCCAGGTTGACGGTCGGATAATAGGCCGCCATTTGCTGGCCGACAACCGCTTGCTGAGACAAGATGCGTTCGTTAGACGACTTGATCCGCGGGTGATTTTCCAAGCCGATGCGCACCGCATCGCTGATCGTGAGTAACTGTCCGGTCGGCGACTGTGCGCTCGGCGTCGGCGGCGCCGCCTGAACTTGCATCTGAATCTCGGCCCCCTGTGCCGGGGTTGGCCCGCACCATCCCAACAAGCAGTAAGCTAAGATAAGCCATACGGAATTAACCTTCCACCCGGTCATACGAATCCCCCTTTAAACAGGCGTAGCGACTATATTGGTTTTAGCCAATGAAAGCAAAATCGCCCGGGAGCCGCCAGCCGCGCTCCAACCGTGCATTGCTGGCTGGCTGGAATAGTCACGGCAGAATCGCGAAAATTCTCAGCGGCGCGCCGCTGCCGCCTTTGATTTTCATTGGAATCGCATAGATCGTCGAACCTTGGTTCGGCACGCGGTCCAACGCCGCAACATTCTCAAAGATCGCCACATTGGCCGCCCCAAGAACTTGATGCGCCAGAAAATCTTTTGACGGACCAGGATCGATGCTCGCTGTATCGATGCCGACGGCTTTGACGTTTCGTTGGCTGACCAGAAACGCCGCGGCATCTTTCGACAGCCCGGGGAAATGGAGATCGCTTACGTTACCGGGTTCATCCGTGCCGAAGTAAGCTTTGCGATCGCCCCAAAATTTTCCCCAACCGGAGCGAATCAGCACGATCGCTCCGCGCGGCATGCGTCCATGGGATTTTTCCCAGCCGCGAACGTCGCTCACTTGCAAGGTATAGTCCGCGTTCTTCTCCGCCTGGCGGCGCACGTCGATCACGACCCCTGGGCCGATCAGTTGGGCGAGCGGAATCTGCTCGGTGGTCCATTTGCCCTCGGCGAAATGAAACGGCGCGTCCAGGTGCGTGCCAACATGCTCCGAGCCGCCGTAGTTGTAAGAGGAATACCAGAAGCCGCCCGGCGCGCGCCCTTCGGCGACCTTTTCAAAGTAAAACGGTTGCGCCGTCGGCCAGTGATGGGTCTCGGCGCTGAACGAGTAGGTTAAATCGACGATCTTTCGTGCGTCCACGGCGTGCGCGCTCCAAGCGGACGCCAACGACGTGAACGTCAAGACCAGTAACGTTCGCAACATGGGAACCTCCAATGTATTGGCGGAATGGAATTGGCGCGACGAGAAAAGTTTCACTAGACCGGATTGTTGCGAAGAAGAATTCACCACAGAGGCGCAGAGTTCACAGAGTTCGGAGAATTTCTTGATTAAAACTCTTTCCTCCGCGCCCTCCGCGCCTCCGTGGTGTAATCTCCGTTCGTTAGCGGCTCTGCCGCAGCGCTTCGAGCTGGCGGCGCGCTTCGGCGAAACCGGGATTGATCTTGAGCGCGGCTTCAAATTCTTTTTCGGCTTCGCCACGCCGTCCGCCATCGGCGAGCGCGCGGCCCAATTCGTAATGGGCGACATCGTCGTCCGGGCATAATTCCAATCCTTTTCGATAAAGCGAAAGGACGTCATCGCGGTTAGTCGACAACTGCGCCTTATCGAAATAGTCACGGAAAGCGCGGTTGCAATCCTGCTGCTGCCGATCCTGCAATTGTTTGCCGGCACCGAGCGCTTCAAGTTCCTTGCGCTGCCGCGCGATCTCTTCGTTCTGCTGGCGAATCTGCTCCGCCTGTCGATCCAGCACTTCCGACATACAGCTTGGCAGCAGCGCCAAGCAACAAACAAAACCGACAATCCACACGGCGGTTTTCCGGCATTTTATCACGGCAATCATACTAACTATTTACCTTCTATTTATTGGCTCTTCCAGGTTTAATGCCATGGAATGTTCACCACAGAGACACAGAGTTCACATGGTTCGACAGGCTCACCATGAACGGAGGAAAGCCGCGCATCCTGAGCTTCGTCGAAGGACGCGCCTCTGCGGTGAGTTTTCCGATTTCGCAATCCCAATTACACATCTTTGGCTAGGACTTTAATTCTTCCAGCGCAAGAAAGATCTTCTCGGCCTTGATCGGCAAGTCTTTGATGCGCACGCCGACCGCGTCGTAGATCGCGTTGGCAATGGCGGGAGCGACCGGAATCAGCGCGCTCTCGCCGATGCCTTTGGCGCCGAACGGGCCGTTTCGGTCCGGCACTTCAACGGCGATCGAATCGATCACTGCCGGCATGTCGCCGAGGGACGGCAAAACATAGTCGACGAAGTTGGGGTTAATCAGTTGGCCGCCGTCGTAGGCAATCTCTTCGAACATCGCCTGGCCCATGCCGGTGATTGCCGCGCCGTTAAGCTGCTGGCGACAGCCGAGCGGGTTGAGCGCCTTGCCGACATCGACGGCGCTGGCGTATTTGATCAATTTGAATTTGCCGGTGTCGATATCGACTTCCACTTCAGCCGCGCCGGCGGCGAGAAACCAAAACGCCGACGTGCTTTTCTCGCCGAACTCGTTTTTGACGGAAGTCTTCACCTGCCCTTCGCCGACCAGCGTCCCGCCTTGCATTCCGAAGCGCTTGAACATGACTTCGGCGTAGTCGAGCTGCGCCTCAGGCAGACGAATCTTGCCGTCGGCGAAGCTGATCTTGTCTTCTGGAATATTGTATTCCGCGACCACGATCTGTTTGAGCTGGCGCAAAATATCCTGCGCCGCCAACTGCACCGCCTTGCCCATGTGAAAAGTCGAGCGGCTCGATGAAGTGGTCAGATCGTAGGGCACCACGTCAGTGTCGACGCCGAGGACTTGAATGGTTTGGAGTGGAATGCCTAATTCCTTACCGGCGATCTGCGCCAGCACCGTCTCTGAGCCCTGGCCCATCTCCACGGTGCCAGAATATATAGACAGACTCGCGTCCTCGTTCAACTTCACCACGGCGCAGGAAATCGACGGGGTAATCGTCGCCTTGATCATGCAAGCCAAACCTTTGCCGCGCCGTAGGCTCCCTCCAATTGAACCCTTCGACGGACTCAGGGCAGGCTCTTGAACGCTTGAACCCTTGAACTTGGAGGGGTCCCATTCGATAGCCTTCGCCACCTCGTCGATGCACTCTTTCAAACCGATCGCGCGCAGCGTTTCTTCCGTAACGAACTTGTCGCCTTCGTTGTAGCCGTTCTGCTTGCGCAGTTCGACCGGATCCCTTTTCAGCGCCGCGGCGATGATGTCCATCTGCGACTCCACCGCCCACGCCGACTGCGATACACCGAAGCCGCGAAACGCCCCCGCCGGTGGTTTGTTGGTGTAGACCGAATAGGAATCGATTTTTAAGTTGGGAATTTTGTACGGGCCGGCAGCGGTGTAGCCGGACTTCTTCGCCACCCGCGGCCCGATCTCGGCGTAAGCGCCGGTGTCGAGGTGGATCTCGCACTCGCGCGCGATCAAGGTGCCGTCTTTCTTGACGCCGGTCTTCATGCGGATCACCGCGGCATGTTTGGTGATCGTGTAGAAAACTTCTTCGCGCGAGAGAACTATGCGCACCGGCCGGCCGGCTTTCTGCGACAGCGCCACGGTGATCGGTTCGACTTTCGGATAAACCTTGCCGCCGTAGCCGCCACCGAGATAGGGCACGATGACGCGCACTTTGGCTACCGGAACTTTGAAAATATTCGCCAGCTGCGTGCGCACGACGAAGGGATTCTGCGTCGTCGCCCAAACCGTAATCCGTCCGCCCGGCTCGACGGAAGCGATGCAGGCGTGGGTCTCGAGAAAACAATGCTGCGTCGCCGGCAAAGTAAAAGTGTCCTCAAAAACATGATCCGCCTCGGCGAAGCCTTTGTCGATGTCGCCGCGGTTTAACCGGAAGTGAGTGCAGAGATTGGTCCCTTCGATCGGTTTTAACTCGGCGAGATCGGCAAAACCGGAAGTCGGCAGCTTGACCGAATCGTGCACTAGCATGGCGCCGGGCTTCAAAGCGTCTTCGACATTCAAAACCGCCGGCAGCTCTTCATAGTCGACTTCGATCAGCTTCAGCGCCGCTTCCGCCGCGTCGATCGTCAACGCTGCGACGGCGGCCACTGGATCGCCGACGTGGCGCACTTTTTCGGTCGCGACGATGGTCTGATCTTTGAACACCGGCCCGTAAAACGGCTCGATGCCTTCGTCGTGCAAAATGTCGTCCCGCGTCAGCACCGCCATCACGCCGGGAACCTTCTCAGCCTTGCTAGCGTCGATGCGCGTGATGCGTGCATGCGGAAAAGGACTGCGAAGAATCTTCCCGTGCAACATCCCCGGCACGCTCATGTCGGCCAGATACTGCGCCCGCCCGGTGACTTTGGTCTCGTAATCGAGCCGGCGAAAGGTTTTGCCGATATCTGCGAGTTCCATATTGAATTCGGTAAGGAGTAAATAGTAAGGAGTTAGGTGTCCGGACCTCGGAACTCCTCACTGTTCACTACTTACTCCTAACTATTTACTCCTAACGCTACGTTTTTGATTGCTTGCATGATCTCCTGATAACAACCGCAGCGGCAAAAATTCCCCGCCAGGTAATCGCGAATCTGCTCATCCGAAGGCCGCGGACATTCGTCGAGCAACGCCTTCGCGGTCAGAATAAATCCGGAAGTGCAGTAGCCGCACTGCAAAGCGCCGAACTCCATGAACGCTTCCTGCAACGGATGGAGCGCGCCTTTGCTGCTCAACCCCTCGATGGTTTCAATCGCCGCGCCGTCCACGTCGACGGCCAACATCGAGCAAGCGCTCACCGGCTTGCCATCCACCAGCAACGTGCAAGCGCCGCAAACCTGAATATCGCAACCCAGCTTCGCCCCCGTGAGCCCAAACTGCTCGCGAACTAAATCGAGCAACGTCGTCCGCGCCTCGACTTCCACGCTGCGCTCGCTGCCGTTAACTGTGAGTGAGATGGTTTGTTTCATCATCGAGAAACCGAAAAAGTATCAAGCGTCATTATTCGTTTTTTTGCTCTGAGTTTTTTTTACTTTTTAATTTTTACTTTTGCCTTACTTCACAACCTTCGTCGCCCGCATCAGCACGATCGGTGGAAACGTCAGGCCGAGAGCCTTGGCGGTTTTCAAATTGATCGCCAGCTCAAATCTCATCTGTTGTTCGACCGGAATGTCCTCTGGCTTGGTTCCTTTCAGAATCTTGTCAACGAACACAGCGGTTCTCCTGAAAGATTCGGACTGGTCAGCGCCATAGGACATCAGGCCGCCATTTTCGACCACGGCTTGCCGATAGTAAATCGCCGGTAGCCG
>CAYZJE010000633.1:0-2970 GCA_964478485.1 uncultured Syntrophobacter sp.
CGATTTGATTTCCGCGGCGCGGCGAAATAAGAAACGAAGATGACTTGGATATTTGAAGGCACAACTGAACCAGCATGAATGAAACAGTCGCTAACCAAGACAGCACGCTCCAACGCCAAACGATTTTCGCGATCGTCTGCGGCGGCCACTTTATCAATCATTTTCAGTCCGCCATGCTCGGCGTGATCTATCCGCTGATGATGAAAGAGGTCGGCATGAGCTACTTGGCGATCGCCTCGCTCGCCAGCGTGTACAACACGCTTGGCAGCGTTATGCAGGCCTCCTACGGTTTCATCGTGCCCTATCTTCGCCGCGGCGTAATTCTCGGCATCGGCAATTGCCTGCTCGGCCTTTCGGTCGTCGCCACCGGTTTCGCTTCGACGTTCAATCACTTTTTCGCCACGCGTCTAATCGGCGGCATTGGCTCCAGTCCCCAGCACCCGGTGGGATCGAGCATGCTCGCCAGCCATTTTGGCGCCGCCCGCGGTCGCGCCCTGGCTTTCCATACCACCGCGGGACAGATCGGCGGACTGCTAGCCCCGTTAATAGCGGCACTGCTGGTCACCTGGTTCGGTTGGCGCGGCGTCTTCTGGCTTATCGGCGCGCTGACCACCGTCGTCGGCCTAGTTTGTTTTGTCTTCCGCGATAGTCTTCGCAACGCAACTCAAGACAAACCTAAGTCCCGCCTGGCGCCGGCTGGTTGGGAAGCTTATAAAACTTGTCTGAAGAATAAGAATATTATGCTGGTCTCACTGGTTTTCATGGCCGGCGCCGCCGGACGCGGCCAAGACATCAATGAAGTTTATATCATCCCTCATTTTGTCCACGACTTTCATTTAGAAATTACCCAAGCCGCATTTCTCTTCACCTTGGTGCAGATCGGCAGCTTAACCGGGCCATTCGTCTGGGGCTGGATCTCCGATCGCTGGAACCGCAAGCTGGTCATTCAAGCTTCGCTGTTAATGTCAGGCCTGTGCACGCTCTGGCTCGCCTGGCAAGAAACACTCTCCGCCGGCCTTTTTGTTAACCTCATAATCTACGGCGCCGCGGTTACTTCACGCCAAACGCTCACCCAGGCATTGCTTGCCGATCTTGTCAGCGAAGATCTCTACGACGCTGCCTTTAGCCTCTATTATTTTATCGGTTTCATCTCGATCCCGTTTTGGACCTTAATCACCGGCGGTGTCATGACCAAGTACGGCTTCGGTCCGGCATTTAGCGTGATCTCGATCTCCTACCTATTGGCGATGAGTCTGCTGATGCTGCTGCGCATGCCGCGCAAGGGATAGGGCTTGGCGAAGATTTAGCCGCCATGCTGAATGCACCCTATGAAAGACCAATTCCTCGATATCTCATTTAATATTTAGAGGGCTCCAAGTACCGGCAACGCGCTGACGCTCGAGCCAATTCCCTTGTCGGAACCGGTCCATCAGTATAGGACCAGCCGAGATCTTCAGTAGATATGAACACCCTGCGAAACCGATCAGCTTGGTTGATTCGCGGCATGAGCGCGCTGTACGCCGCGGCATTTTTATTTTTCCTTTTCTACACCGCGCCGCATCGGGTGCATCACTTCTTCGAACGAGCTCAACCGGTAAGCCATGCCAGCGCGGACGATCAGCGCCATAATTCAGATTCGCCAAATCAAGTACCCAATGAAACTGATTGCGTCTTCCAAGCTTCAGCAAACCGTTGTAGCGATGGTTTAACCGCAGAGTTCCAGCCCTTTGTAACGATCTGGCGCCTTCAATCCGTCTTCGTTCCGCTCGACTATCAATATCCACACCTCTTTGTTTCCGCGCCGTTCCACAGCCGCGCTCCTCCAGTCGCGTAAGCAGTTTCCGGGCTCAAACCATTAGCACCTACTGCCGCTCATGCTGTCCATCCTTGATCGATGCGAACAGCGAGCGGCAATTATCGTTGCGCGGCAATTTTATTGGAGGAACCTACACATGAGAAGGAAGTTACAAATATTTTTGTTCGTATTGACGCCCGGGCTGCTTTCCGCCTTACCAACCTCAGCCCACGATGGCTGGATTGAAATCGCACCGGCCATCGTTGAGCGTAATCAACCCGCGTTGATTTCGCTGATCCAAGGTAATCATTCCAACGAACACAAAAGTTGCCGCATCGCGGGCAAGTGGGATGCGAAGAACGCGACCCTGACAGTGCTCGATCCGAGAGGGACACAAAATTCGCTCACCGACCGCTTGATCGACATGGGCGAAGATGCCGAGGCGATCGGCCCCAAAGGGCCGAAAGGGTTCCACCTGGCGTCGTTCGTGCCCCAGGATGACGGGCTTTACCAGGCTCTGGCTCGCCAAACCAGAACGGTTCAACCGGGCGACGGTCCGAGAGTTGTCACCCTGCGCATCGCCAAAACGGCCTTCGCAGCGTTTAAGAATCCGACAGTCTTAGCGGCAAAAACTCTAAAAGGATTCGACCGTCTGATAGCTGGCGAAGATGGCGCGGAATTCATCCCGCTGCAAAACCCGCTGGCGGTTCTTGCCAACGGCTCGATGGCACTGGAGCTGCGCTACAAAGGGAAACCAATTCCGGGCCAAATCATTACTTTAGTGCGGCGCATCGATGGTTTCGCCTCGGTGCTTGAGCGCGCCAGCGACGAAAAAGGCCACGTCAGTTTCCCAGTCGGTCCGGCGGATTCCTACCTCGCAAGGGTGAAACTCGATGAAGAAACCGCCCGTCCCGACGGTCTAAAGAACAAGACGAGTTATGAGTCGACCTATGTATTCCAAGTTTTTAATCGTCCTTAGTAGCGCGTTGCTGGTGCTCGCACTGCCGGATAGCCATTGCTGGGGACACGCCTACCCGGCCGTGTCGATTCCCAACAATGGCGCGACCGTGAAAGAGCCGCCACGCGAACTGCGCATTCAGTTCACTGAAGGGGTCGAAATCGCGTTTAGCCAAATCGTCGTCAAGGATTCGAAGGGGGAAGTCGTCAGCCAAGGG
>CAYZJE010000634.1:0-2794 GCA_964478485.1 uncultured Syntrophobacter sp.
ATGAATGCGCTGCGGGAGGTCCTTGATCCGTGGCTCGGTAAGCCGCAATGGAAGCAGTCCGAAGGTCGCGTGACTTTCTTTTACCGCTTTGCCTCAGAGGATACTCCGCCGCTCCGGCTGCGCCTGAAAGTGGAGATCAACCTTCGGCGTTCAAGGCTCACCGGTTCCGTAGCGCGGCTCGCGTTTCGAATAGTGCCTGTGGGGACCGGCTTGCTACAACACAAGTTCTGCCGTCTTCAAAGTATTGATTCTGCTGAAAAACCCTCCGTTCATCCTTCGAGAGCCTCAGGACGAACGGCGGAGCTGTTGAAATCATTGGAGACTTTCCGGTCATGCTGAGCCGAGACGAAGCATTCATGGGGTTTTTCAGCAGAATCAGTATTCAGGCCAGATGCTGTTTTTCACCTGTTAGCAAAGCTGAGAACGCTTACTTGCCCAGCTGCTGCGAGAAATTCGAGCGGCGGATTTCGTCGAGTAAGGTCAGGTCGGTGAATTCGTTTTCGCCGATGCTTTTGGCTTTGAGATATCGCCCGCCGATGAAGTCCAAAAGGAAGCGCACGGATTTCAAATTGGGGCGCAACTCCTTTTCGGCGCCCATAAGTGTCAGGCTTGTATAAGCGAATTTGGTGTCGGAACGCAGCCCGCAGAGTAGTAGATTAATCTATTCAAGCCTGACACTATTAAATCCTTATAAGTCGTTTCCGCTGATCGGCACCACAGCGCACCGCCGCATACAGGCTGAAGCCGTGGATGTTGGCGCACAGGGTTCACGTGGACGACTCGCCGGCGACCCGCAAGACCCCCCGGCGGCGTGAGCACTATGTGTCGCTGTCGGGGTGGTTCAGGAATTCTTCGAGCAGCTCATAAAATACCATGACGGTCGGTTCCCAGTCCCCGTGCATGGCGCTCCGACTGGCTGTACCGTAGCCGCCTTCTGGCCTCGGGCGCAGGCACAGGAAGGGTGGTAGCCCGTAACGCATCGCAAGGCTGTTCGCCCATAGGCGCGCGATGCGTCCGTTGCCATTCGCAAACGGATGGATGCGCAGCCACTCCGCGTGGGCCCACGCGCAGGAGCGAATAACTGCTGCCAGCTGGTCAGCGTTCGCTTCAGCCCCGAGTGGAATCAATTCATCCAGGCGTCTTACTGCGCGCTGTAGGACTTCTTCAAAATGAGCTAGTTCTGCCGCCACTTCATCGGCCGACACCCCGTAGCGTCCGGCCACGTGGACTTGAACATTCTCGAGACCGGGTTCCCCGCGAAATGCTCCGATGTATTTTGGATCCGGCACATCCAGGGCCTGCATTGTCTCAGCTTGCCAGTGGCGCGCGGCTTCGATTGTGGGTAGCTTACGGTCGCGTGCGTCCTGCCGAATGCGGCGCTGGACCTGCTTGAGGTTTTCTTCGAGCTCAGGACTGTTGTCGTCCCAGTCAGCCATTGAGAAGCTGGTCGATTTCTTTCTGTACCGGGCCGGCGTCTTCCACGAGGCGCCCGTTAACCAGCTTTCCAATCACAACCTTGCCTTCGGCGGGATCGTCCTTTGCGAACTTGGCCTCGGCCTTTGCAAATGCGCCAATGGCCTCCTCAAAATCCGGATCTCGCTGGCGGTACGCGCGAAGACTCGCCAGAGTCGATTCCAGTTCGTCTTCCACTTCCCGGCTCCGGCGACGCACGAAGTCCTTGACGGCTTCGTTGACAAGCTGGTTCATGGGGCGGGCCAGGATTCGGCTCAGCTGTTCCAAGCCGGCCTGCACTTTCGGTTCGATTCTGAAAGTAGAAGCTTTTATGGTCATGGAGGTACGTTACACGCGACCATTTGTGATGTCAATATCGGATATTGATAGCATTTTTGATGTAATTCTCGACTAACTTCGGCGTTCAAGGCTCGCCGGTTCCCCAGCGCGCCTCGCGTTTTGAACAATGGCTGTGGGACCGGGTCATCTTACAAAACAAGTTCTGCCGTCTACAAAGTATTCAACCCAGGTCCTTTTTGTCATCACTAGCGAGTGCTGAAAACGTTTACTTGCCCAGTTGTTGCGGGAAATTGGAGCGGCGGATTTCATCCAGCAAGGTCAGTATTTGGGGTCGTATTTGGGGTCGAGACTGAGTATTCACTTATTCTCGCCCGCCCGACGTAAGCTCAAGCGTAATAATCAATGCTCATCCCTGAGTCCGATCAACCCGCCTTTTCGGTATTCCTAGTCGTAGCGCGCGTACGCGTGTCGCTAAATTTTAGCGATAAATCTCATGGGTGCCAACATCGTAATAGAGGACGGCGCTCGGACCGAGAAATCGAAATAGCACGCGATACTCCCGGTTGATCGAGTAGGCCCATTAAGCTGAGAGATCGCCTTTTAGTTTGTGGGTCCGGAGGCGCGGATCTAAAGCGTCATTGCGAAACCATTGATCTTTGCGGGTCGCGAGATTTTGAATGTGCTTAGGTAATCGGAAATAGGCTTTCTCAAAATCGGGTGGGATGTGAACAGTGGTAATCGGCCGGGGCATCCGGCTACCGACCTAACTCAGATAGCGAAGAGACGCTCTTCGTACTTCCTTGACGGTATGCGGCATCGCCGCGAGAAATCATCTCCAGCGCGTGGCTAATTTCGCTGAGACGGCGCTTTAACGCGGCATACTCCGCGGCATCGACAAGCACCACTTTTTTGCCTGCCAGTTTTTTCGGTACACGCATCGAAACCAGGTTTTCCGCTGTCGAAGACGCTTGCTTACGCATGACGGGCCTCCAAAGATTTTGTTGCATACCCAACTAAGCCCGGCTTTTCCACTAGCAAATCG
>CAYZJE010000635.1:0-4662 GCA_964478485.1 uncultured Syntrophobacter sp.
CTGAAGGCAAAGAGCCGCCGCATGTGATTCGCCATCAGCGCGAGGTTGATTTTTCACGATTACGTTCGCTCAAAGGAGTCTTGCCCGCGGGTTCTGATTGGCGCAAGGTCATGGAAGGGTTGGGGCCGAATGATGGATGACATCAGGATCTCAGTGCGTTCAAAACGTTCCAGCCGTTCCAATCGTTCAAATCGTTGGGGGCGTTACGCGTTATTTTCTGCCGCTATGGTTTTTGTGGCGTGGGTCTTAGTTTCTAAGGGTTCAGTATTTGCTCAGCCGCTGCAAAAAACCGTCGCCATGATCGGCGCGCGCAGCGGCGCGTCTTGGCCGCTGTGGATCGCTAAAGACGCGCGGCTTTACGCCAAGTATGGTCTCGATGTAGAGCTTGTGTATGCGGTCCATCCGGCACCGATCGCCGCGGTGATCACCGGGCAAGCGGCGATGACGTCGTCGGGCAGCGATCCGGCATTATTAGCCGCGGCGAAAGATCCGTCGCTGGTCGTGCTCGGTGGCTTCATGAACAAAGGGTCCTTCGCCATGATCGGCTCCAAGAGCGCCACGGACATGAAGCAGCTCGCCGGCAAAAAGATCGGCGTCGGCCGGGTCGGCGATCCGCCTTATCACATGGCCGTGAGTTTGCTGCGCAAGTACGGCTTCACAGCGCGTGATGTTCAGTGGGTATCCATCGGTGTCGACGCGGCGACGCGCGCGGCGGCGCTGCAAAGCGGTCTGGTCGACGCCGCTTTGATCACCGCGCCGGCGTACTTTCGATTGCAGTCGGCGGGCTTGCCCGTGTTGGCTGTGTTGCTCGATCACGACGACATCTACGTTTCGACTTATTACTTGTTTCGACGTGACGCGCTGAGCAAAGAGCGGGCGACCGCGCTGGCATTCATAAAAGCGCATGCCGAAGCGATCAAGCGGTTCTACGACGACAAGTCGTTTGCCGCTAAAACCATGATCAAGTACGGCGGCGCGCGAAATCTCGACGACGCCGATCAAGTCTACGACTTATTCAAAAAGGCGCGGGTGTTGGAGCCGATTCCCTATGCGCTCAAGGGTTCCGTCGACGCGGTGGTGGAGCGGCAGGGCCAAGAACTAAAAGGCGCCGACTTCAGCAAGATGATCGACAACAGCTTGCTCGACCAATTGGTTAAGGAAAAATATTTCGAAGCCGTTTTCGGCGCGTCGATCCGCGACGAGCAACAGCGCCGACAAGCCCAGGCGTTTGGCCGGTAACTACTACGAAGTGCGGCCGCCGCTAAAGAGCTGAACTCGGTAGTCCGTTGCCGCGGTGCCGGTTAGGGTGACGGCATACTCATAGCGCTCGCCGCTGCCTTCGCCACGCACGCGCACTTGAATTATTTTTTCACCTTTGACCGGAACGGCACCGGCGGCGGTTACCTTACCGGGGTAGCCGCTAGGATGCATCTTGGTTACCTTGTCAGCGAAAATATCTGGCGGCACGTAGCTCCGCGCCTTGTCGGCAAGCAGGGCGTAACCTTTGTCTAGATTGCGGCGCACGAAGGTTGCGTCGGCGAATTCCAGCGCCCGTTTCGCGGCCAGTTCGGTATCGTGGTCGAAACTTTCGGCGCAAGCCGACGGCAGAAATAGCAAAATCAAAAGCGCCAGAGTTTTCATCGCGGTTTCACCTCACTTTTTCTGCAGCGACTTGAAAAAGCCCTGCTTGTCCAATTCTCGCAAGACTTCTTCGTTGACAAATTCCTGCGCCTTCTTGCCCTTGGCGTCGGCGCGGCTGATGGCGAGGTCATCGACGGCGACCTGGACGCCGGCCAATTCGGTGTAAGGTGGAAAGGAAATGCGCGGCGCGTAGCTTTTGTAGGCGCTGTCGAGCGTCGCCTTGTCTTGGGTGCGCATCCATTTCGCCAAGCTCTTCTGTCCGGTGGCCGGATCACTTTTAAAAATATGGATCGCTTCGCCGATGCCTTGCATGAAAGCTCGCACTAGATTGCGCTTCGACGCTTGAAAGCTTTTCGTCGTCATTAGGCTTACCGTTGGAAAGGACTCTTCTAGATCGCCGAGATCAAGCAAGATATTCATGCCCGAAGCCTTGGCGCGATCGATGAATGCGCCGGTGAGCACGGTGGCGTCGATCAAACCGTTTTGCAGCGCGGTCAGCCGGTCGCGGCTGCCGCCAGCGCGGAGCAGGGTGACGCTCTTCTCATCGATGCCCCAATGTTTGAGCGCCGTGGCGACGACGATTTGATTCAAGCCGACGGTAGACAGCACGCCGATCTTCTTGCCGCGCAAGTCCTGTGGCGAACGGATATTCGGGCGGGCGACGACGCTGTAAGTATGTTTGTTGAAATAGGTGCCGATAATGATGATATCGGCGCCTGATAGATCAGCCGCGATATGCGGTTGGGGCGCGACGACGTCGAACTGGATCTCGCCGCCGGTGAGGGCGTGGGTCGATTCCGCGCCGCCGCGGAAAAGAATCGGTTCGACGTTCAGTCCATATTTTCTGAACAAGCCAAGGTCGACGCCGAGCCAGAGCGGCACTTGGTAACCCGAGATGCCGCTGTAGCCGGCGCGCACGCGCTCTTGGGCGAAGACGATGCTCGATTGGAGTACAACGACAGAGAACAATATAGCGGCTGCGGTGAATTGAAGGATCATGGTTTGCCTCCGCTGCCTAAATGGGCCATCGCAACCACTGAGCGAGCGCTTTTCCCATGATCCATTCCTTGTCGCTGCTGGAAAGAAAATCCAGCGCTTCGGTGAACAACGTGACGTTCTGGCGATAGGAGCAAGGCGACTGGGAGAGATCGGTACCCCAAAAAAGTCGTTGCGGACCGAAAGCGTCGAAGACCTGGCGAATCTGCGAATGGAGCGTCGGGTATGGATAGGGTTCATCTACGTAGAGGGGCAAGCAGGAAAGTTTGACGCCGACGTTGTCAAAGCGAGAAAACTTGAGCAGCAGATCGACACCCGGCGTGAGATCTTTGCCTTTCCACTGGACGTTCAGTCCCATGTGATCGACGATCACACGGAGGTTGGGATGGCGCTCGGCGATGGCGCCGATCTTGGCCACTGCGAACGGTGCGAAGATCATCAGTGGTATGTCGTACCGCTCGCAGCCGGCCCAGAACCAATCCGCCGTGCCGTCATCGAGCCACGAATAAGTCCCGCTGTGGCGAAAGCTGATACGAAAGCCCAACATGCCGGGCTGCTTGAGCCAACCTGCGAGTTTGTCTTTGCTCGCTGAATCGTTGAGTGGCACTTTGCCCATGACGGCGAAGCGGTCGGGATATTTTTGCGCGCCTTCGAGCGCGTAGTCGTTGCGATAGCCGTCCCAGGACGGCGGCACGAGAATCACCCGGTCGACGCCGGCGCTTTTCATTTCTTCGAGCAGGGCATCATAGGTCAGCGGCATCGCCCGGTGCGGCTTCGAAGCGTCTTCTTTGATATGCGGCCGTTCCGGCGTGTCGGCTTTCCAGATGTGAACCTGGGCGTCGATGATGGTCATGGTTGCGTCCTAGTAACGAATGCGTAAGAGGAGCGGCGCGCCATCGCTCCTGGGAATGAGAACAAAAAGATTGTCGTATTCGGTTTCGAGAATTTTGATGGCGGTAGGATGTCCGAGCGCCTTAATGAGAGCGGGGACGGTATTCGAATGGCCGACAAAGAGTACTACGTCGGACTTATGCCGCGTGCGGAGAAATTCAACAAACGCATTGAGATCGTCTGGTTTGAAATTTGTGCCCAGTTGCGGCTGGGGAAGTGATTCGATTCGTAGTGCTTTAGCTGTAGGTAGCGCGGTATTGATGGTGCGCTGTAGAGCGCTGGTATAAATCGCCGTAATGCCGCTATCTTTCAGATGGCCGGCAAGTTGCTGAGCGCGCTTCTCCCCGGCGTCTATTAGTGGTCGATCGCTCCCGCCGGTTCGAAGGTCTTCTGCATGACGCACTAGAATGACCGCCTGTTGAGCATGGACCTGCGCGCAGGTCAATAAGATCATTAAAATCATGACGACTCTCACTGTCTTGCGCATTAGTACCCTCCTAAACTTATTCTATCGGGGTATCATTGGAGTCAATTAGCTACCGTTCTTCACCTGGCGCACGAAGCGGCCGTCGAAGAACTGCGACGGCTTGGCGGTTTTCGCTTCGGTAATCGATGCGAAGATGAAATCTAGCATGCCTTAAAGCCTCGGTTCCGAAGTCGCTAGCGTGACGGCGGACAATGGCAATTCACAGACGGATAATGCCGCGCCCATCGCGCTGCTCGATTTGTGTGCCTAAGTCTTTCGATAGCCGGGCGATGCGGTCCAAGATTGCTTTGCCTTCTTGGGCGTCCGCCAACCTTCGGCCCAGGGTGTCTTGATTGTGCAGGCTAACGATCACGAAGTCGGCTTGGCGGCGCGCTTCGCGGATCTGCCGCAAATTTTCTTCGACATCGCGCTGGTTGCACTTGGGCACGATATCGAAGCGTTCGCCCAGCCGGTAATGCTCGCCACGAAAATCCAACTCCGTCTCAGCGAAAGTGCCCAGCTCCGCTGCCGACTGAAAGCCGCGTTGAATGTTGCGGTTGCGCTCGCGGTCGAAACCGAGGGAGCGAGCGATAAGTCGTAAGTCGCACTCGATCGATGCGGTTCGCGGATTCACCGCATCCTACGAATCTATGTTCTTGGTCGTTTTG
>CAYZJE010000636.1:0-12847 GCA_964478485.1 uncultured Syntrophobacter sp.
GAGCCGCGTCGAATGAGTTCATCAAGTTGCCGAACTTGGCATTGGTGTTGCCCGCTTGTGTTTAGCCTTGCTGCTTACTCGCATCGGCGAGTTATAACCTTCCGGGGTCTTGCGTGAAGGCGTAACATCTAGCAATTCGAAACCTGAATCCGCTCATCCGCAGCGCGACTCTATTCTTATTGATTCGGCGGAGTTCCTTCATTCATTCGGTGCACCTCCTTTATCGAAGTCGTGAGCAATGGTTATGCCAAGATCTCAAACGATTAATTTTCGGTAATTTAATGACTTCGAGAGGCGGATTGGACTGCTCGGCCATGTCACCGGTTGGAATTTTATGAGGGTATTTTCCAGAAAATCGGAATCATCACTTGGCCAGTTATGGCGGCGAGTTGGGATCGGCAAAGGATCGCGGCTAATCTTCGTAACGGTTTCGACAGTTTTGCTTTTTCAGGCTCAATTGATAGGTTGGCCGCGAGACAGGATCAGCACTTTCAAAATTAGTCATGCGGAGAGCGACAAGAATCGTCAGCGTTCTGATAGCGAGCTTAGCGAGTGTCTATCCGTTAGCGAATCCAACGATGAGTTTATCCCAATCAAATTCTCCTGTCGGTGCACAGGCGGACGAAGATCCGTATCTTTGGCTCGAAGATGTCGGTGGCGATCACGCTTTGGCCTGGGTGCGCGAGCAAAACGGCGCAAGCGTGCGCGAAATCGAGGCGGCCGCCGGCTTTGACAAGTTGCGTCAAAGCCTGCTGTCGATCTACGAGTCGCGCGAGCGCATTCCTAACGTCACCAAGCATGGTAGCTTTTATTATAATTTCTGGCGCGATGAGCGGCATGTGCGCGGCCTGTGGCGGCGCACCACGCTTGAGGAGTATCGCAAGGCCGAACCCGCGTGGGAAATCATGATCGATCTCGATCAGCTGGCGGCGTCAGAGAAGGAAAACTGGGTCTGGAAGAACGCCGACATACTGCGGCCGACCCAGGACCGCACGCTGATTTTTCTCTCGCGCGGCGGCGCCGACGCGGCTGTCATGCGCGAGTTCGATCTTAACAAGAAAGAATTCGTCGCCGCTGGCTTCACATTGCCTGAGGCCAAGAGCCGGGTGGCTTGGCGTAGTCGCGATTCGATCTACGTCGGCACCGACTTCGGCCCCGGCTCGCTGACCAGCTCCGGTTATCCGCGCATCGTCAAAGAGTGGCGACGTGGGACTACGATCGAAGAGGCGAAAACGGTTTTCACAGGGAAAGCGGAAGATGTCAGTGTCGCCGCGACCGTGGTCCACGATCATGGCCGGGTTTATGAATTCATCTGGCGTGGACTGACATTTTTCACCAGCGAGCTGTCGATTCGCCGCGGCGATCAGTGGGTCAGGATCGACAAGCCGGCCGACGCTCGGGTCGAGACTTTCATGGATCAAATTCTGCTGCGGCTGCGCTCGGATTGGAGTGTCGGCGGAAAAGCTTACCCGGCTGGATCGATGCTCGCCGCCGAGTTCGAAGCGTATTTACGCGGCGCGCGGGACTTCACCGTCCTTTTCGAACCAAGCGAGCGCACAGCGCTGGCGAGCACCAGCGAGACTAAGAATTACTTGATACTTAACGAACTGGACAACGTGCAGAGCAAAGTTTATGCGCTCAAGCGCGACAACGGCCAGTGGGCGCGTAGCCAGTTGGCGACGGCAGCTTTCGGTTCTGCGCGCGTGCGCGGTGTCGACGCCGACGAGTCGGACGATTACTTTATGACCGCCAACGATTTCCTGACGCCGTCGAGTCTCTTGCTCGGCAGGGTCGGCGCAACAACGCAGGAGAAGCTAAAAAGCCTGCCGGCGTTTTTCAAGGCGGACGGTTTGGCGATCAGCCAGTATGAAGCGATTTCAAAAGACGGAACGAAGGTTCCGTACTTTGTTGTGGGCAAGAAGGAAATTCTGCTCAACGGCAAGAATCCGACTTTGCTTTACGGATACGGCGGATTCGGTATTTCGCTGCTGCCGAATTACAGCGCGAGTGTCGGGTCTGCGTGGCTCGAACGAGGCGGTGCGTATGTGGTCGCGAACATTCGCGGCGGCGGCGAGTTCGGGCCGACCTGGCATTACGCCGCGCGCAAGGAAAACCGCCAGCGCGCCTACGACGACTTCATCGCCGTCGCCGAGGACCTGATTGCGCGCAAAATGACATCGCCAAATCATCTCGGCATCCAAGGCGGTTCCAACGGCGGTTTGTTGGTTGGAGTGGCATTGACGCAACGGCCTGACTTGTTCAAAGCCGTCGTCTGCCAAGTGCCGCTGCTCGACATGCGGCGTTACAACAAACTATTAGCCGGCGCCAGTTGGATGGACGAGTACGGCGATCCCGACAAGTCGGAAGAGTGGCATTACATCCGCAAATATTCTCCCTATCACAACATCGTCGCCGGCAAGAAATATCCGCGCGTGCTGTTCACCACCTCGACGCGGGACGACCGGGTTCACCCAGCGCACGCGCGCAAAATGTTCGCTAAGATGAAGGCGCAAGGCCACGAAGTGCTCTACTATGAAAACATCGAAGGCGGCCACGGCGGCGCGGCAGACAACAAGCAGTTGGCGTATATGTCGACGCTGGCTTACTCGTTTTTGGTTAAAGAGTTATTCGCGGAGTGAATGAGTGACATTGCTAAGCGATTCCCGCAATCACAAGGTCCCTCACCCCCGCCCTCTCCCGCAAGCGGGCGAGGGTGTCGGAGAGGGTTCTCGCGCAAAGGACGTCAAGGGAAGAGATGAATGGCTGGACGACCGGCCGGTCGCCTCTACGCCTCTGCCTTCGGATAATTCAACGCGTCGATGTCGAATTTCCTTAGCTCCGGCGTGACTTGCTCGGTAAAGAGACGGAGCGATTTAAGCGCTTGTTTCTGAGTCAGTTCGCCAAAGGTAAATTCGCCGAGAAAAGTGTCGACGCCGGCATCGGTGGCGATCTTTTTGATTTGCTGCACGACCGTTTCCGGTGCGCCGCAGATGAAAGAACCTTCGGCGATGGAGTGCTCCATGTCCATCAGTTCTTGGCGCCGGCTGCCGTCGAGAATCGTCGACAATCCGGTCGACCCATGGGCGCCGTAGGTGCGCGTGCCGCCGCGCCGCTGCCAGAAATTCTTCCAGTGGTATTCGCCGTCGGCGCGTGCTTGCGGGTCGCTTTCCGCCACGTAGATTTCGCGCATCAGGCCGATGTGCGGCTTTTGCCCGGGCGGTTTCGCTCTTTGGTAGACTTCGCGATATTCATCGAACGCTTTGCGCGCGGCCTTCATCCCCGCCGGCACCCATTGGACGGTGCTAACGCCAGTGGACGCCGCTTCTTCGATGGAATCCTTGCTGCGCGTCGGCATCCACAGCGGCGGGTGAGGCTTTTGCACCAGCGGGATCGATGAGTCAATATTTTTGCGTTTAAAATATTTGCCTTCGAAGCTGAACGTGTCATGGGTCCAGATGCCTTTGATGATGTGCAGCGCTTCGAGCGTCATCTCGCGTTTTTGATCCCAAGGGATATTGTAGGCGGCGAAGGAAAACGGGCCGATGCCGGCGCCGATGCCGCATTCCAAGCGGCCTTCGGTGAGATTGTCGAGCAGCGCCACTTCTTCGGCGACACGCACCGGATTCCACAGGGGCAAGACATAGACGAGCGGGCCCAAACGAATGTGTTTGGTGCGTTGCGACGCGGCGCCGAGAAAACTGCCGGGGCTGGGGCATTCGGAGAAACCCATATCGAAGTGGTGCTCGGCGACAAAGTAAAAATCCATGCCGGCCTGATCGGCGAACTCCAAAACCTCGAGATGATTCTTGTACAGGTCGACGTAGCTGCGTGCCGGGTTGTCGTGCTTTTGCATGTGATCGAAGAGCCCGAGTTTCATGAGGCAATCCTTACTTAGCAATTTCTTTTTGGATTTCTTGGAGCAATGAGTTGTCGTACATTTTTTCCAGGGCGAGTTTTTTCGCTTCGGCGGCCGTTTCGGCGCGAAATTCTAGAATGGACGTGAGGCCGTCGACGGAAACGTAGGGAATGCGCAGCGCGTAGTCTTTTGTAGCTCGCGTCGAGAGTGTCGCTATCCGTTGTGACGATTGCCAGCAAGGGGTTTGATTTGCCCATCGGCCCCATATTCGCACCTCGCATCCGGATGAAACGGTTCCGGTAAATCATGGCTGCAACCGAACTGTCAAGAAATTTTCTGCTACCAGCACAGCGATACACTTTGGCTTTGGCGGATTACCTGATACGACGAGGAAACATGCGGCGGCGTGGCGCCCAGCGCTGCGGCGATAGAATAAAACCAAAGGGAAACCGATAATGGCGGGCCTAACGGCAAAGAACTTGAACTCCTTGCGAGTGGATTTGGTCGGCAGCTTGCTGCGGCCGCAACAACTTAAACAGGCTTTTGCGGATTATGGCGATGGCAGGACGAGCGACGCGGATTTAAAGAACGCGCAGGACGACGCGATTCGCGACGTCGTTGCCAAGCAAGTCGCGCACAACTTGCCGATCGTTGTCGATGGCGAGTTTCGCCGGACTAGCTTCATGGAAAGTTTCGCCGTGGTCGCGGGCGTCGAGGAATGGCAAGCAGGGGCGCGAACCTATCATGAGATCTTGGCGCGCAAGGACGATGGCAAGGAAGGCACGCATAAAGGCCAAGACCCGATCCTGCTAAATCGCAAGCGCGTCACCGCGCGACTACGGCTGATTCGTAATTCGTTAGTTGACGATTTTCGTTTCTCCCAGAGTCTGACCGAGCGGCCGGTGAAGATAACTTTGATCGGCCCGGATCGGATTCAACAATGTTATGACGCCGATGCGTCGCGTTCCGTCTATGCGAATACGGATGAATTTTTGCGCGATGTGGTGTCGGTCGAACGGCAGATGCTCACGGAGCTGGCGCAAGCGGGATGCTGTTACGTCGGCATCGATGGGCCCGGCTACACGGCCTACGTCGATCCCGATTCGCTGGCGGCGATGCGAGCGCGCGGCGAAGAGCCGATGGCGAACATGGAGCGCTCGATTGGCGCTGACAATGAAGTGATCGCCAATTTCCCCAACATGACCTTCGGCATTCACATCTGCCGCGGCAACCGGCAGAGCATGTGGCATCGTGAAGGCAAATACGACGCCATCGCCGAGCAGTTATTCAACGGCCTCAAACACCAACGGCTGCTGCTGGAGTACGACACCGAGCGCGCCGGCGGATTCGCGCCGCTGCGCTTCGTGCCCAAAGGCAAGACCGCCGTGCTCGGACTGATTACCACCAAGGTCGGCCGCGTGGAAAGCGTCGAAGAATTGCGCCGCCGCATCGACGACGCGGCGCGTTTTTTACCACTGGAGCAGTTGGCGCTCAGCCCGCAATGCGGTTTCGCCTCCAGCATCCGCGGCAATCTGCTGACGGAAGATGAGCAGTTTCGAAAGTTGGACGTGATGCTGGAGACCGCGGAAAAGGTTTGGGGCTAGTGTTCGGAACCGGAATATCTCCCGCAAAGGCGCAAAGACGCTAAGTTCGGAAAAGAGTTTATTTCCTAAAACCTTTGCGCCTTAGCGCCTTTGCGGGAGAATCATCCGAATTCTTAGGGATTAGCGGCGGAATCGGCTGCGGTCTTCGGGTTCGCGCATCGACCACATGGCTCGTTGGGTGGCGCAGAAGCGGCGGTCGGCGTCGATCTGCTGGCGCGAGCCTTCCAAATCCACTTGAACGTTGAAACAATGCTCGCGGCCGCGAAAGCGAAATTGATCGCGCACCGGAATTTCGATTTCGTTGACGCCGAGGCGCATTTTGTAATCGCGCGCGTGGCCGACGATGTTATTTCCTTCACGGATGAAGATGTCGGTTTCGCAATCGCGCCGCCCGTCGAAGCGGATGCGCGCCTTCCAGGCCCGGATGCGCTGGCCTTCGATGATCGGGTCCGGCGAGATGTCGAGATCCTGGATGTTCAAACGGTCACCGCGCCGGCAACTTTCTCCTTTGCCGCGGTCCTTATCCTTTGCCGTCGCCTCGGCAGCGAAATTAACCATCAATGAGCTCAACAGCCCGGTTAAAAGAGCCGCTTTGATCCAACTCATAGACGACCTCCTTTGCGGTCTTCTATATTTTAGACGATCCGGCTCGGGAGGCGATAATATTTTTTTGTCGCGAGCTCAGGCAGCGAGCCGCTAAATTGCCAAACTTTCCATCAAACGGCCAAAGCCTTTCACGGTTTCTTTTTAGCATGGCCAACCGTAGAGTCTTGACGGATTGTCGGCGAGGATCGCGTTGCGGGTTTTTTCCTCCGGCACGGCGGCAAAGACAAAGTCGAGGAGATCGCCGTCGTCGGGGATCGGCACCGATACGCCGCCGTGGGGCCAGTTGCTGCCCCAGACGATGTTGTCGGATCGATTGGCGACGATGGCTTGCACGACACCGATCATGTCCCGGTAATCCGGCGGGCCAACTTCCGACTGCTGATAGAAGCTGTATAAATTGATCCAGGCGTGCTCTTCGTTCTTGAGGATTCTGAGGAGCTCCCTGAATTCATGATCTTCGGTCGTCATATGCGGTTCGGCGTCTGCGACGTGATCGAAGAGATAAGGCACTTTGAGCGAATTCAAAAACGTTACGCCGGCGATTACGTCCGCCATCAATTGCGGCATGAACTCGATATGCCAACCGAAGCCGCTGGTTCTGGCAACGATGCGTTTGGTGTCGTTGTATGTTAGTCCACCGCGGCCTTGCGCTTTGATGCGAAAGCCGGTGAAGCCGCCCTCCTTGAGTTGGACTAACTCCGCGTCGTTGACAGCCGAGTTGAGCAGTGCCACAGCTTTGAAACTGCCTTTCATTCGCGCCAGCGCATCGAGCGTGATTCGATTATTGGTGCCATTACCGCTGCCGGTAACGATGACGGCGCGCTCCAAGCCAAGCGCGCGATGAGTTTTGAGATAATCATCGAGCGTGGAGCGCGGGTCGGGATCGTAGCCTCGGTCTTGCACCAGTGGGTAGCGATCGAAGGGGCCGTAAATATGCAGATGGGTATCGCAGGCGCCGGCGGGTAGTTTGACACGCGGCGGTGTGGGGTTGGGATTGGGCGGTTTAACGGGTCGTTTTTCCATGGGGCCAATCTAATCCAAGGGCGGCAGGAAATTCCAGAGCCGATGGGATAATTGCTGAATGAATTTCTCGATAGAAGAAATCGGAGTATCTCTCGCAAAGGCGCAAAGATGCTAAGTTCGGGATCATACGAAGATCAACCACGAAACACACGAACGACACGAAAAAATAAGCAAGTCTTTGGACATGAGTTTCGTGATTTTCGTGCCTTTCGTGGTTAAGTCCGAAGTTTATGGCCGTTGGGTGCGGCTTCGCCGCGCTGGAGGGGCCTTGACGGTGCTTCGTCTCTTGCCCTATTTTCGGTTTGACGCAATGACTGCAATTCTCACGGAGGTTCTTCATGGCTGCTGAAAATTTACAGATGTTTTTGTTGAGCGCGGAGCGCTTGCTGCGTTGCCGTTGGGATGGACGGACGGAGAACGTGGAGATTCTCAACAGCGCGTTGGACGGCGAAACGGTGCGCGAGGTGGCGCCCGATCCATTCAATCCGAAACGTTTGTACGCGGCGACCTTGACCGAGGTTCACATCAGCGAAGATGATGGCGCAACCTGGCAGTGGCTGCCATCCGGCGGCATCGACCGGCGCGATATCTGGACGATGGCCGTGCATCCGACGCGAGCCAACGAGATTTATGTCGGCACACTGCCAGCGGCGGTTTATGTCAGTGAAAACGGCGGCCGGTCGTTTCGCGAGCTGGCGTCTTTCCGCGATCTGCCGGATTATCAAAAGTGGACGTTTCCGCCGGGGGCGCATGTCGCGCATGTCCGCTCGATTGTCCTAGACGCGCGGCTGCCGGATGAAATCGTCGTCGGTATCGAAGAGGGCGGTGTGGCGCGCAGCCGCGACCGTGGTGCCACTTGGCAAGACATCAGCGGCCCGGCGAGTCCGACCGCCTACCCGAAGATCAACGACCCGGCCGGCGTCGTGCCCTACGAGATGGGCAAGCACGAAGATGGCCGCGTCTATCGTGACGTCCACTGGGTGACACGCCACCCGACTCGGCTCGAGACGCTGTTCGCCAGCACCGGCGTCGGTACTTACCGAACCGATGACGGCGGTAAAACGTGGTCGAAGTGCGAGTACGGCATGGGGCGCGCCTACGCGATTCCGATGACGAATCACCCCTCGGTGCCAGACCGAATCTTTCTTGGCGCAGCGGAAAACGGTCCCGCCTCTTGGCCGGGTTACCGCACCGTGCGCGCCGGACCGTACAACACGGTTAAATTTAGCCGCAATGCGTGGTTGGAAACCGGCGGCGCCAAGACGCAGATTCTCCGCAGCGACGACGCGGGCAAAACCTGGAACTTTCTAAAGAATGGACTTCCCGCCGGGAACGAACATATGACCTGCGGATTTGCCGCGCATCCGCGGGATGCCGATACGTTGTGCGTCGCCTACACCGATGGATCAGTGTATGCCAGCAACGATGCTGGGGGGAGCTGGCGCCGGCTGATCGTCTCGCAGCCAAAGCTTTATGGCGTGCGTCTGATGGCGATGGCTTAGAGAATCCGGCGGCATTCGTCGTCTTCTTCGTTACTTTTGTTACACCGTGAATGGCTCTGACTCATTACATAATTCAGTTTTAACTATCAAAATGGTTGACAGTTCCGGCGGGATGCTTCACAATAAGCCCATCAAATCAGTCCGTGACGGGACTTGAAAGGTGGCACTGATGACGGGGCATTTAGGAGTTTTCCGAAATAGCGTGCGACTATTGGCTTTGAGTTTCTTGTTCGCCTGCGGTAATCCCGCGAACCCACCGCCGCCAAAATGGACCGCAGAAAATGCTAATGCGCCGGCGCCGGCGAAAATAGAGGCGCCCAAACCGCCGCCGCCCGCGCCGAAGCCGGCTCCGAGCCCGACTTCAAGCCTAGAGGCGCTGAAACAGGGTCAAGCAGCGACGGCGGGGCCAATGAAGGATATAGGCTTCAATTTCGATAGCCCGGCGCTGTCCGACGATGCCCGCGCGACGCTGCGAGCCAACGCTGACTGGCTCAAGGCCAACGCCACGGCTCGCATCCAGATCGAGGGCCATTGCGACGAGCGTGGAGCTGCCGACTACAACATGGCGTTAGGCGCTAAACGAGCCCAGGCCGCGATGGATTATCTGGCGACCCTAGGCATCGTCGCCAACAGAATGTCGACGATCAGCTACGGTGAAGAGATCCCCGTGTGTAAGGACAAGACCGACGCGTGTTGGGCACAGAACCGCCGCGCCCGTTTCGTGATCGCCGCGAGCAAGTAGGAGTGATCGGCGAACAAGTCGCGATTACCACGCTAGAACGAAACCAAAAGGCCTGTGTCGTAACGACACGGGCCTTTTTATTTGGTGCTAGATCACTCTGCTTGCAGCATTGAACAATTCCATCCTCGAAGTGGTGGAGTTGTTCTTGTTGAACCTTTCCATGCACGAAACGATTCCATTGTGATTGACACCGGCGCGGCCGCTTTGTTACGGTCGCAAGCGATTCCTGGACAGTGGTCGGCTGGTAAAAAAGCACGAAAGAGGTCGATGATATGCGTTACGGTTGGCGCGCCCGCATCGGTCATATTTCTCCGGCGATTCTCGATACTTCGGGTGAGGAAATGCGCAAGCTTCTGCCCGAGGGCGTCTTGCACGTCGGCCTGACCATAGGCGAGCCGATTCAAACTCTGGGTGGGGAGCAGGCCGCAGCGGCGTTCGCGCGCCTGATCGAGGCCGGAAAAAAATTGGCAGCGGAGAAAGTCGACGTGCTCATCTGCGGCGGCGCGCCGGTGGCGCTCTCCAAGGGACCGACGGGCGACGCGGAGTTGGCGGACCTGCTGCGCCAGTCGACGAATTTGCCGGTAGTCACAGCGAACGGCGCCGTGGTCGACGGATTGCGCGCGGTTGGCGCCCGCACCGTGATCGCGGTGAGCCCGTTCATCGAAGCGCGCAATCAGGAAATCCAAAAATTTCTGCAAACCAGCGGATTCACAGTCGCGGCGACTAAGGGGCTCGGCTTGGTGAAGAACATCGACTTCGCCAGCCAATCGCCCGACGCGGCGTTCCAACTCGCGCGCGGTTTGGCGAGGGAATATGCCGAGGCGGACGCGATTTACATTGCCTGTCCGCGCTGGCCGTCGGTGGACATCATCGCGGCGCTGGAAGCCGATACCGGCATGGCCGTGATCGCCGCGCCGGCGGCGATGGTTTGGGGCGCGCTGAAGGCGATTGGAATTATGGACTGCAAGCCGGGCTACGGCCGGCTGATGGAGAGCTTGCGGACGGCGCGCTGAATCAGCTCGTGTGTTCAACGGCG
Organism: uncultured Syntrophobacter sp.; assembly: GCA_964478485.1. Lineage (GTDB taxonomy): Bacteria > Desulfobacterota > Binatia > UBA9968 > UBA9968 > DP-20. The sequence goes on from CAYZJE010000636.1 coordinate 10,370, forward strand.
GTGATTCTGCCTTCGAACTGAAAGGATCGGCCATGATACTTCGACGATCGGCACCGATTTTCGCTTGGGCGCTGATCGCTCTCGGTCAATTTTTTATCACACCGAGTGTTGCCCAGGAGCGCTTTCGGGTTTCTTACGGCGGATTCAATGAGACCGCAACGTCGATGTGGGTCGGCATCGAGCGTGGTCTGTTTAAGAAATACGGCATCGATGCCCAAATGGTTCAAGTGCGCAACGGCGCGCTAAGTATTGCGACCTTGGTCGCGAAAGAAGTCGAAGCGGTCTGGCCGGCGCAGTCCACGATCTTGAGCACCGTTTCCGGCGGCATCAAGCTCACCTGTATCGGCGGACCGGTGAATAAGATCCCGCGCAATCTCATGGTTCGCAAAGAGGTCAAAAGCGCCGAAGATCTGCGCGGCAAAACCGTTGGCGTGCAAAGCATCGGCGGTGGCTTGTGGCTGCAAACGATGATCATCCTGGATCACCTCGGTGTCGATCCGGATAGGTACGGCATCAAAGTGCGCGTCATCGGCGATGAAGCGACTCTCGCCCAGGCGATGATCACCAACAACATCGACTTCGGAGTGATCACCTACGGTTTGAGCGAGATATTATACCCGCAGGGATTTAGATCACTGGTCGACGCCGGCGAGATTTCGGCTCCTTACCAGGGCCCGGAAATTTGCGGGCTGAAAGAATCCGTCGCCAGCCGCAACGAATTTTACCTGCGCGTCGCCAAAGGGCTGGCAGAGGCTGTTGCCTACATCCTTGACGACAATAATAAAGCGGAAGTCACCAAAGTGTTACAGCGTAATCTGCGCCTGAGCCGAAACGATGTGATCGAAGGATCTTACAAAGTGTTACGCAAGATGACCACGCTCGACATGGCGCCCAACGTTATCGCCTTCAAATCTGTCCAGCGCATCGTCGCGCGCATCAATCCGAGGATCGCCCAGGTCGACCTCGATCAGGTCATCGACGCAAGCTTCGTGCGCACGCTCGAAACGAACGGGTTCTTGGGCGAATTGCGAAAGAAATTAAAATAGCGGTCGCTGTATCGTGACGCGAATTCCGTCATGCCGGTGAAACCCGGCATCCATCTGAGCAAGGCGATGTGTGCAGGAAACCCGCAACGGAAGCGTCATTCACTTCTCAGGAAAATAGCTCCAGCGTCTCCGGCGAAAACAACTCATTCACCATGAATTTACTTCGGGTCAAACCTTGCTCGTGCGAGTACAGCGTCGCGGCTTCCAGGGTCGCCGCGTTGTTTTTCACGCCGTAGGGGTAAACGTCATGGCCGAGCACCTGGCGCGCATATTCCAAATTCAGATTTGTCCATGGCAGCGCGGTTAAGTCTTCTTCGTAACTTTCGAATGCTAACTTCTTGGCGGACTCAAAGCCTTGGGTTAGACGCGCCGCTAACGACGGGTCTTGTTGGTAGATCGCGCGCCGGATCACGACCATATGCATGATCGGGAAAATTTTCGTCCGCCGATAATATTCCGCTTCCACCGTGCGGCAGTCGGCAAAGAGCCGTTGCACGAGCGGTGAGTCGTTTAGAAATGCGCGCGGCGCGGAGGTGACGGCGAGCGCGTCGAGCGCGCCGGTTTCGAGCAGGCCGTCGAGGGTTTGATCCTTGGCGATGGTGTCGATGCGGATGCCCGGCGGTAGGTCGACGGCGACATGCTCGGAGCGGCGGCGAAACCAGTGGATGTCCTCGGGCGCGACGCCGTACTCATGCTGCAACAGGCCGCGCACGAACAACAGCGCGGTCATCGAATAATCGGCGATGCCGACTTTCTTGCCTTTGAGATCGGCCGGCTTGACGATCCCGGCCTTGCTGTTGATCCAGATATAGGAATGGCGGAACACGCGCGACGGAAACACCGGCAGAGCGACGAAACGCTGGTCGCCCTTGCCGATGGCGATCATGAAATTCGACAACGACATCTCCGAGGCGTCGAATTCCTCGTCGTTGAGCATGCGCAGAAATATCTGCGACGGCGGCGTGATGTTGACGAACTTGAGATCGACTCCGTCTATTTTTACTCTGCCATCGGCCAACGCGCGGGTGTGATCGTAGTCGCGCATGCCGATTGTGATCGTTCGATTCGCCATATCTCCTCCGCTTCGCGCGACGCGAATGTAGTTTGAACGGTAAAGGTTGTCAACGAGATTAAAGCAGATTGGAGTGATGGAGTAATGGAGTGGTGGAGTGATGGGTTCCGGACCTCCCCCAATACTCCAGGACTCCAACACTCCATTACTCCAATCTGATTTGTCGGCGGTGGACAGCTTGCGGCGAATGCGCTAAGTGAAGCTCCAAAGGAGAAGTGTTATGGGCATGCTCAAACTCGACGCGGTGGTGCACTGGTCGATCCCGGTAAATAATCTGGAAGAGTCGGAAAAGTTTTACGGCGAGATTCTTGGTTTGGAACATGTCGGGCGGCTGGCCAATTCGCCGATGTCCTGCTTCAA
>CAYZJE010000637.1:0-8039 GCA_964478485.1 uncultured Syntrophobacter sp.
ATGTGCGCGCCGTCGCCTAACAATTGCTCTAAGAGTATACCTGGGCCGACGGCGCCGTCACGAAATTCCAACCCTGTGCCCGCATGCTCTTCCGCGCCGATGCCGCCGAAAAACTGATTTAAGTAATGAGCGATGCGCATGTTAGACTCCTTGGGCAATAGGCATTAGGCAACAGGCAATAGTAGGAATTTTTACTTGGCTCATCTTCTGCTATTGCCTATTGCCCAGTGCCTGTTGCCTTCTCAATACACCAACGATCGCATTCTCGACGCGCCTTGTTGGTTGGTGACGCCGACGATGTTGGTGGCATCGATGGTCATCGGTCCCGCCAGCAATTCGCCAAATTCTGCCGTGGCCGCGATGACACGGTCGAGGTGCGGCACTTGCCATTGAGTGCCGTTGCCGCCGTTGTAAACGATGGCGTCGACTTCAGGGACGTTGAACAGCAGCGCCGACTCGACGCGCCGGTCGCGCGAGACATCCGACACCATGACCGCGGTGCGGATGGACATGGCTTCGAGCAAGCGCGCGGTTTCGGACAGGTCGGCGTGGGGCAGGCCGCCGCCGTATTTTGACAGCACGGCGCCGTCGGCTTGCAAGTTCCATTTGACCAGATTGGCCGCGGCGCGGCACTGGCGCTCGCGGTCGAAGTTGTCCGAGCCGGCGACGGTGGCGACGGTGCCGACGAAATTGATCTCGCGCGCGTGGTGGCGCCGATAAAGATCGAGGATCACCGGATGGTTTTGATAAAAATAAGTTTCCATGCCGCCAAACCACGAGTGCAGCGAAGGCACGATGGCGCCGTCGAGCCATTCGTCGGGATGAAGTAGAATCGGCAGCATGCCGTCGGTGTTGGCGCCGTAGAGAATCGGTTCGTCCACTTGAGGTTTTCGCTGGCGGGAAAAAATTTGGCCGATGTAGGCGATGCGCGGCAAACCTTCACGCCCAGCTTGCGCTGGACCCACCGGATCGAACTGTTCTTGGGTTGCCGGCGGCTGATTCAAAGCTAATTGGGCTAGAGCCACGGCGGTCTTGATGCTGGCGATGCGATAAACCTTTTCGACGACGTGGCGCGGCAAGCCGGACTTTGTGTGCGGGATGACGATCAGGTGGCGCAGCAAAGAATAATCGCCGGCCTGGGCCGGCGCGCCGCTCATTTCCAAAACTCGTCCCGTGGCGCTGCGGCTGAGATCGGGAGAAATTTCCGCGAGGATCGACACCGCCATGCCGGTGAGCACATGGGTCGTGCCGATGCCGGCGGTGGTGGCCGCGCCGAGGATGCCGGGGAAGTCGCTGCCTGCGCCTGGCGCTTTCGCGCGCGGCTCGACGATGTCGAAAATCGGCCCGGCGCGGCAGTTCTCGCCGGGAGAGACGATGTCGAAGTCGACGCCGGTAAGAAATTCATCGGTGAGTAACAGCCGGCGTAGTTCGACGGGATCGACGACGAGAACCGTACCGTCCAGACACGCCGGTGCGCCGAGTTTGATTTTACTGACCGGATGATGAGCTAAATTTAGTTGCATGCGAACTCACTCACGAATGATGGCGGAATCTTATTCCTGGTTGAAGAAGGTTGTCAACGCGGCGGTTGATTATCAGGCGTGGGGAATGATATCGGCAGCTATTAGAGATTGAGTGTGTCATGCATCGTTTCTCCCCCAATCCCAACCTTGCCCATCTGATTCCATGGTTCGAGTCGGAAGCCGAAGCGTTGCAAGCCGCGCGCGCCGAGGACAAGCCGATCATGCTTTTTCTCTCGGCGTTTTGGTGCCGCTACTGTCAGCGCATGGATGAAGGCGCGCTTTCCGACCGGGAAAATTTGGCATTGCTCAATGCTTACTTCATCTCGCTGCGCGCGGAAAACGCCAAGCGGCCCGACATCGACGCGCGCTACAATCTCAACGGCTGGCCGACCATCGCGTTTTTTACGCCAAGCGGCGAATTGCTGGCGGCGGCGAATTTTCTTTCTAGCGAAGATTTCCAGGAGTTGTTGCTGAATGTCTACTTAGCTTATCAGCAAAAGAGCACGGCCGAGCGCATCGCGGCAACCAGTGCCGAATCCGAAACTGTCACGGTTAGTCGCGGCGAAAGAAATTATCAATCGATGCTCGGTGAAATCACCGACTCGATCATGGCCTTGGCGGATCGCCAGTATGGCGGTTACGGCAGCGGTCAGAAATTCATCCAGGCCGACGCCAACGAGTTTTTGCTGGCGCGTTACGAGCAAACTAAGGAGCCGGCGCTGCTCGCGCATGTCCGGCTGACTTTGGATCGCATGCGCACCGCTCCGGTGCATGACACTCAAGCGGGCGGCTACTTTCGCACGACCACCGGCGCCGATTGGAGCCAGCCGCACCGGGAAAAATTACTCGTGGAGCAAGCGGGGTTGCTGGCCAATTGCTTGCGGGTCCATCGTCTCACCGGACTTCCTGAGTACGCCGAGATGGCAGGAGAGATTACCGCCTATCTCGATGGCAAACTGTTCGATGCGGTAACCGGCGCGTTCTTTGGCTGCGAAGATTGGTTGCGCTATGAGCCGACCGCCGTCGGCGGCGAAGAGTTCTTCACGGTCATCGACCGCTGCGTTTACACTGACGCGAATGCGCTGGCGGTCTGCGCCTATCTGGATGCGGCGGTGCTGTTAGATAAGCCGCAGTGTCGCGCGCGCTCTCTCGCCACGTTGGATTTTCTCTGGCAACGTTGCCGCAGCGACAGCGGCGGGATGTGTCATTACTTCGACGGCTCGCCCCATGTGCCGGGTCTTCTTCAAGATCAAGTGCAGATGGGCTTGGCGCTATCGCGGGCCTATCAAGTGACGGGAGATGCGCAATACGAGGAACGGGCGCGTTGGTTGGCGGAGTTCATCTTAGTCGAAATGAAAAATCCCGCCGGCGGTTTTTACGATATTTGCGCGCATGATTCGGCTTTGCTTAAACTTCGATTAACTTTGGTCGAACAAATCGGCGCCGCGGCATCATTCTTCCTCGCGCTTGCAGACGCGAATGGTAAGGATATCTATCGTGACGCGGCGCTATGGGCGTTTCAACACTCCACCGGCAATTTTCAAGAGTATGGCATTCACGCCGCGGCCTTCGGGCGCGCGCTTCAGGAATATCTCGGCCGCGACACAGCGACGAGAAGTTATTCGTAGATTTCGAATCACGGAGGACGACAATGCCGGAAAGCCTCGCCGATATATTCGTATCCACCGAACCCATCTTGCTCACTGCTGGTTGGGGCCGCGCCGAAGGGCCGCTCTGGCATGCGCAAGGCTATGTCACCTTTGTCGATCTTGAGGGGAACCGACTGTTGCGCTGGGACCCGAGCGGTTCGGTAACGGTCGTGCGGGAGAATACCGGAGAGGGGAACGGCTGCACGTTAGATCGCCAGGGCTGTCTCATCATGTGCGAAGGCGCCGACCACCGGCGCATTACCCGTATGGACGAAGATGGCACGGTCACGACCATCGCCGAGCGCTGGCAAGGCAAACGATTTAACAAACCTAATGACGTGGTGTGCCGCTCCGACGGCAGCATCTATCTCACCGACCCTGGGCTGCGCCTTCCAGCAGAGCTGCGCGAGATCGGATTCTCCGGAGTGTTTCGCATCGATCCGGCGGGGCGCGTGCACCTGGCAACCGATGAGTGTGAGTATCCGAATGGGCTGGCGTTCTCTCCCGATGAGTCGGTCCTGTACGTCGCGATCAGCCGGCTCGACGAGCGTTGCTTCGGCGAGGCAGAACGTGGCGAAGTTTGTCCGCATCGGCGCATCCGCGCCTTCGACGTAGCCGCGGACGGAACGCTCCGCAACAACCGCGTGTTCTGCGACATGTCGTCGGCGGCTCCCGGCGTCCCCGACGGCATGAAAGTCGACACCGAGGGCCGAGTGTTTTGCGTCGGCTCCGGCGGTATCTGGGTGATCGCTCCATCCGGTGAAGTCATCGGCATCCTTCGAACACCGGAGGTGGTTCGCAACCTCGCCTTCGGCGGGCCGGACTTCCGCACGTTGTATCTCACCCCACGCGGTTCCCTCGCCAAACTCGAAGTCAAAACACCGGGGATCGGGGCATTCCGCTAGTCCGAGTAGCGCCCAGCCCTGAAAAAACCGCATCATTGTGTTTTGGCGTCTGTGCAGCTACGCTTTAAGAGCTGGCCTTGAAATTCTGAACTAAAGTTTCCGGGGGAACCATGCCGAAATCAGCCACAAAATTGCAGAACATCCCAGTCTTGGTTGCGCGAAATCGTTTGGACGCGATTGTGGAGCGGGCGAAAAAGAATGATGAACGCTTTCTCGTTTCTAAGAAGGGCGAGGCCGCGGCGGTAATTTTGGGTTACGAGGATTATCTTCGTAGCGTTCTTCACCTCAAAGAACCTGCAGTTTTGCGCAATGTTAGGGAATCATCGCGACGGTCGGGTGCTTCGAAGATTAGCCAGGAAACGATCGACTCGGAGATTCGCAGCGCGCGAGCGAAGGATTTTGTATTGCGATAGACCGCATCTAAAAGCTTTGACAACGCAATTAAATAAGGAGAATCACCCAACCCATGAAACTCAAAGTAGTCGTGCATGAAGCTGAAGAGGGCGGATTCTGGGCCGAAGTACCAGCCATTCCGGGCTGCGTGACACAAGGCGAGACGTTCGATGACCTTTTGAAGAACATCTACGATGCAGTCGAAGCATGCCTTTCGGTCGACATGAAAGATATACAAATTTCCGCTAGTGATAAAGTTCTGGACATCGCGGTTTGAAATCAATCTCCGGAAAAGACTTCGCACGTGTGCTTGAAAAGCACGGTTGGGAACTCAAGCGCGTGACCGGCAGTCATCATATCTATGCGACGCCCGGAAACCCTGCCCGTATTTCTGTTCCAATTCACGGTAGTTCTTCTCTAAAGGTTGGCCTGCTTAGTCATCTCTTAAAACTGTCCGGAATTTCTGAAGATGAGCTGTAATTCTGCAAGTCGGCTCAGTGCACTAACCAAGAACTCACTTTAGCCTCTGATCCTCATCTCCGCCGCCAGTATCCGATTATCCGGCGTGCCTTTCCAAATCACATTGCGCGCGACTCCATAAATTTCTGACAGCGTGTAGAGCGGCACGAACGGGGCGTCGTCCATGATTTGGCGGCCGGCTTGTTGCAAGATGGTTACGCGTTTTTTTTGGTCGGCGGTGCGTTGTTGTTCTTCGATGAGTTTGTCGACTTCGGGGTTGCTGTAGTTGACGCGTTTGGTGATGCCGGTGTGGAAGTATTGATCGTAGAAGGTGTCGGCGTCAGACGCCGTGCGGCCGGCGTAGTAAAAGGGCAGCTTGCCGCCGTTGACGCCGTCCTTGCCCCAATAAACCGCGTACTCCTGGCCGACCAACTCAACTTTGACGCCGGCTTTTGCGAGCTGATTGGCGATCACTTCGCAGAGCTCTCTTCCCTTGAGATGGCGATCAGGCGAGAAATGAAGTTTCAGCTCCAGGCCATTGGGATAACCTGCCTTGGCGAGCAGCTCGCGGGCTTTTTTCGGATCGTACGGATAACGCTTCATCGCGGGATCGAAGCCGGTCATGTTCGACGCCACCGGGCCGTTGAGCACTTCGCCATTGCCAGCGAAGATATGTTTCATCATCGCCGCCGGATCAATGGCGTGGTTGATCGCTTGGCGCACAAGCTTGTTGTCGAAAGGCTTGAAAGTCACGTTCATCGCCAAGAAATACATGCGGAAGCCGGGAACCTTTTCGACCCGCGTGCGCGGATGCTTCGCTACTCGATCAATTTCTTCGATCGGCAGATTGCTGACCACGTCGGCCTGGCCTGATAGTAAGCCGGCGACGCGGGCGGCTTCTTCTTTTACGCCTTTCAAGATGACTTCTTTGATCTCCGCCTTGGCGCCCCAATAGTCATCGTTGCGGGTTAACACAAGATTGCCGCCGCGCTGCCAACTGACGAATTTATAGGGGCCGGTGCCGATGGCGTAGTTATCGGCCTGGTCACCATACTTTTCCGCGGCGGCTTTGCTGATGATGTAACGGGTGTCGAGCCGGTCGAGCAGGAGGGCGTGCGGATTCTTGGTGTTGCAGACGACGGTAAAGTCGTCGGGTGTTTCAACTTCCAAGTCCGCGATGTCGCCGCCTTGAAGGCTGCGCTTGTCGGTTTTCATGCGCTCGATGGAATACGCAACGTCTTTGGCGGTGAACGGCGCGCCGTTGTGAAAGCGGATGTTTTTCTTGAGCTGAAAGATCCATCTTTTGCCCTGAAACTCCCACGACTCGGCGAGCACGCCGATATAGTCTTTGCGGCCATAGTCCCAAACGATCAGCGGCTCGATCAAATGAAGCCAGATGCCGTTGATGCCGCCGCCGCTGTAGCCGTAAGGGTGGAGCGAGTCGAGGCTGACACCTTGATAGATCACAACGCGGTCCTTCGATGCGGCGTGCGCTGTTCGTGTGAACCCTGGCGCGATCAAGGCGCCGAGGCCGAGCGCGGTGCTCTGTTGAAGAAAACGCCGGCGGTTTAGTTTTGTTTCATTAGCGCCCATGGGACTTCTCCTTTGGCTCGCTTATAGCACCAGCCGAGCCGGCGCGGCAAAATTAATTCTTGCAAAACCAAAGCAATCAACCGCCGCCGGCTTGACAGCATGGCGCCGGAGCGATTATCACCAGCTGAGGGTCCGACGTTTGCGAGGTTTTGAAATGGACATCAAATCACTTGTCGATCCGGAAGGCGGGCTCATCGACCGGCGTATTTTCGCCGACCGAGAAATTTACCAGTTGGAGCGCGAGCGGATTTTCGCGCGCTGCTGGCTTTATCTCGGCCACGAATGCGAGATTCCCAACTCCGGCGATTTCGTCACCCGCTACATGGGCGAAGATCCGGTGATTCTGGCGCGCGACTTGAACGGCCATCTGCGCGCGCATTTAAACATGTGCCGCCATCGCGGCAACCGCGTTTGCCGCGCCGATCATGGCAACACCAAGTTGTTCCAATGTTCTTACCACGGCTGGTCCTACACGACCGACGGCAAGCTCGCGCTGGTGCCGATGGTCGAAGCGTTCGGCGATCTCGACCGCTCGCAGTGGGGCTTGATCCCCGCCGCGCAGATCGACAGCTACAAGGGATTGATCTTCGCCACCTTCGATGCCGAGGCGCCGTCGCTGCGTGACTACCTCGGCGACATGGCATGGTATCTCGATATTCTGCTCGATCGAAGAGAAGGCGGCACGGAAGTGAGCGGACCGCACCGCTGGGTGGTCGACGCCAACTGGAAAACTGCCGCGGAAAATTTTGGCGGCGACGGTTATCACATCGCGTCGACGCACGGCTCGGCGCGCGAGCTCGGCATCGATACGACGACAAGTCAGACGCGACAATGGAACAAGGGTTGTCAAATTTCCTGTGACAACGGCCATATTCTGGCCTCATGGCTGACGCCGCCGGACGGCGGGCCATGGTTTGCTCAGCCTGACGACCAGCTCGCCGATTACATGAAAGAGCATGCCAGCGAGATTGAAAGCCGCTTAGGCAAGGTGCGGGCGCGGCAGATCTCGCCGTCGGCTGGCACAGTTTTCCCAAACCTGTCGGTGCACTGGCTGACGCGCACGATCCGCGTCTGGCAACCGCGCGGGCCGGACAAGATGGAAATTTGGAGCTGGGCGATTGTCGACAAAGCGGCGCCGCCGAAAATCAAAGACCTGATGCGTTTCGTGTCGCAGTACCGTTTTAGTCCGTCGGGCGTGTTCGAACAGGACGACATGGACAACTGGATTCAAGTCACCGGCGCGGCCAAGAGCCTGATCGGCCGGCGTTTTCCTGCGAACTATCAGATGAGCGGCAACGAGCCGCCCATCGACATCGATCTGCCGGGACGAGTGAAAAGCCGCTTTAGCGATAACAACCAGCTGAGCCTGTACATGCACTGGGCGAAAATGCTTGAAGCGAAAAATTGGCACGAAGTCGCGAGCGCCAACAATGGATAGCGAGCTGCGCCAGCGGATCGAAGATTTTTACTATCTCGAAGCCGAGCTGTTAGACGAGCGCAAGTTGCGCGAGTGGTTC
>CAYZJE010000638.1:0-33509 GCA_964478485.1 uncultured Syntrophobacter sp.
TGCCAATGATTCCTTCGAAATGAAATTCGGCATTCTCAATCACTACTGGGGTTTGGGTCGACGCCGATTCCCGGGCGCGCCGCATTTCTTCCTCGAGGCGAATTTTTTCTTCAATCTGTATCTGTTTGGTAATATCTGCGAGTATGGCAACAAAACCGACAAACACTCCCCTGGCATTGCTTAACGGCGCTAGAGTAAGGCGGAACTGCCGACGCATGCCCTGAAAACCTTCGAAAGAAAACTCGTCGGTGATGATGGTACCGGCACTCCGGTTGCGCTGCAAATCATAGTTCAAACCAGGAAAGATCTGTTCAAGCCGTTTGCCTTTTACATTTGTCTCCTCGAGTCCAGTCAGAGTCTGCGCCTGCCGATTGAAGAAGTTGATTTGTCCTTTTTCATCCGTGATCGCCACTCCGCTGCCAATGCCTTCGAGAAGTGCGTCTTTAAAGGCATCTAATTCTAGATAGTCGATTTGCTTTTCCTTGAGCATGTTTTCCATCTCGGCCAATTTGTCGGCAAGAAAACCGCCAAGCCATGCTATGACAAAATAGCTACCAATATTGAGAAGCACAGTGACTAGCGGTGACCAATAAAGCGGCATTCCAAGGCCCGAGTGATCCCAGTACCGTGACCATAGAAGGAGGGCTGTATAGCACACGCTTGAGCTCGCCGCAGCAAGAAATGCGCCGCGGTAAAACAACAGAATCGCCGCGTTCATTACGGCGAGGTTGTAAAGGAATGCAAACGGACTAGCGATGTCACCCGTCAGCCAAATGATGCCCGTGATCAGTAGCACGTCGAAACTGACTTGGGCGTGGGCGAATTCGCGTAAGTTTTCAATGCGCGGCAGGAGGAACGCGGAACCCACAGAAATTAAATAGGAGAGGATTAGCGGTAATGAGAGACTGATCAGATAGATCACGTCTCGCTCGGTTTGAAAGAAGTGAGAAAGCGCCGACGCGCCCAAAAAGAAAGATAGCGTGACCACGCGCAAAAGCAGCAGCCAGCGAATCTTCTCGGTCAAATCTTTGCGTTCGTCGCTCAAAGTGTTTGATTTCGTGCCTGACCGGCTCGGGATCACTTTGAAGAATAAATTCCGAATCATTAACCCACCAGGGAGCCCATTTGAAATATCGGCAAATACATGGCGACAACCAAACCGCCCAGGACAACACCCAACACGACCATGATCGCCGGCTCCATCATAGCCGTTAAATTATTCACCGCGTCGTCAACCTCTTCTTCATAGAGTTCGGCAACCTTCTTGAGCATGGTATCAAGCCCGCCAGTGCTTTCGCCGACGGCGACCATTTGACACACCAAGGGCGGAAAAATTTTACTTTCTCGAAGTGGCTCGGCTACAGTGTTTCCCTTGCTGATGCTTATCCGGCTCTCCATGATCGCTTTCTCGACGACCTTGTTGCCGGCAGTCCTGGCGGTAATCGCTAAACCGTCCAAGATCGGCACACCGGAACTCAGCAACAACGCCATGTTCTGAGAAAAACGGGCGACAGCGACTTTTCGGAGCAGGTCGCCGATGACAGGCATTCTCAGCAGCAATCCGTCGATCTGCATCCGTCCATTTGGCGTCTTGTAATAGAACGAGATAGCCATAAAAACACCGACACCGCCGACGATCAAAAGATACCAGTAGGCGACGAACCAGTTGCTGATATCGATGCATATCTGGGTCGGTGCCGGGAGGGCTTTGCCCATGCTGCCGTAGAGTTCGGCAAAGACGGGAATCACGAAAATCATCAAGACCGCCACCACGATCACGGCCACGCCGACGATGGCGCAGGGGTAAATCATCGCCCCCTTAACTTTTTTCTTCAGGCGATTGGCTTTCTCTATAAACAAAGCGACACGGTTCAGAATAGTATTCAAGATACCACCTGCTTCGCCCGCCTCGACCATGTTAATGTAGAGATCGTCGAAAATTTTTGGATGTTTGCGCAGGGCGTCCGCCAAGGTGCAGCCGCCCTCAACATCCTTACGCACGGTGGTCAGGGTGTTTCGGAGTAGTTTGCTGTCCGACTGCTGCCCTAGAATCTCGAGACACTGAACGATCGGTAAGCCCGCGTCGATCATGGTAGCCAACTGGCGGGTAGCCAAGGAAAGATCCTTGGTGCTAACTTTCTCGCCAAACCCAGGTATCGAGATTTCTTTTTCTAACCCTTTGCCCTTTTCCCGAACCCGATTCGCTATCGGACGAATCCTTTGCTCACGCAATCGCGTTAACGCGGCTTCTATGTTTGGCGCTTCAAGACTGTCGCCTTTGACGACTTTCCCCTGCGCAGTTCTACCTTCCCAAACGAATATCGCCATAATTATTTGCTAACTGCGCTTTAATAAATTTCTGCCGATGAAGTTTCGCGAAACACGATTAGGGAAACAAGTTTCAAAGCCGAGTCCCCGGCGGGGTTTTTACCCGGGGCCAGATCAATTTTGGAATCGCTCCGTGCCTTAGAACCCAAGTGAGAACACCGAACCAAAACCTTTGTCCGTATCGGTAACCCGGATTGTTTCGTCGATGGTCGTTAGTCCGTCTTTTACTTTCTGCAATGCGCTCATGCGTAAAGTACTCATACCATGTTTAACAGCCTCACGTTTGAGTTCCATCGCTGAGGCTCCCTTCAATATCAGCTCTTTGAGCGCTTCGTCCATCACCATGACTTCGTAGACAGCGAGGCGCCCGCGATAGCCGGTGCCGCCGCAATTAAGGCAGCCTTTGCCGTGAAAGGTCGGAAAGCCAGCACTGACATCAGCCGAGTCCACGCCTAGATTGATCAACACTTCCGTCGCGGTTTCGGCCGGCTCCTTGCACTTTTCGCAAATTTTTCTAACCAAGCGTTGGGCAACAATCAGGTTGATCGAAGAAGTCAGCAGAAACGTTTCTATTCCCATATTGATCAAGCGATCGACGGTCGCGGGACAATCATTGGTATGCAGCGTGCTCAGAACCAAGTGGCCGGTTAAGGCCGCTTTGATGGCGATTTGCGCGGTTTCCAAGTCGCGAATTTCACCGACCATGATGATGTCAGGGTCTTGACGCAGGAACGATCTTAGTGCTGCGGCAAAATTCAACCCGATTTGTTCACGGACTTGAACCTGATTGATGCCCATCAGGTTGTATTCGACCGGATCCTCGGCGGTAGAAATGTTCACGTCCGGTTTGTTGAGCTCCGATAGAGCGGAATAAAGCGTTGTTGATTTGCCGCTCCCGGTAGGACCGGTAATAAGTACCATGCCATAGGGTTTATGAATGGCGTCTTGAAAGTCTTTTAAATTTTGCGGATCGAACCCAAGTTTGGACATATCGAGCTGCAAGTTGGACTTATCCAACAATCGCATAACGACTTTCTCGCCGAACAGCGTGGGTAGGATCGACACGCGAATATCCAACTCGCCGCCGGTCATTTTAAGTTTGATACGTCCGTCCTGCGTGAGGCGGCGCTCGGCGATGTCGAGACCTGCCATGACCTTTAGTCGAGAAACCAAAGCGTTTTTTAACCTTAGCGGCGGGCTCATGATCTCCTGAAGCACACCGTCGATCCGGAACCGGACACGAAACACCTTCTCATAAGGTTCGACGTGAATATCGCTGCAACGGCGCTTGGCGGCATCGGCCAAGATGGCATTCACCAGCGTCACCACCGGGGCGTCCATGGTGGCTTGTTGTAGCTCCTGGAGATTGATGTCGTCATTTTCTTGGACGACTTCCATCTCGCCATCGCCAAACCTCTTCAAAACATCATCTAGATTTACGCCTCCAAAGCGATGATCAAGGGTCCTTTTAATGGCGGTCAGCGTCGACAGAACAACTCGGATGCCATAGCCGGTTACGAATTTAACTTCGTTAATCGCAACCAGATCGGTTGGATCAGCCATCGCAATGGTCAAGGACGACCCATTGAGCTTATACGGAATGAGTTGATGCTTTTGGATAATTTGCGGCGGCACTAGGCTAAACACAGCGTCTTCGATGTCGTCCGGTGCCAACTCAATGGTGTCGATGCCAAACTGCTTGGCCAGAAATTCCGTTAACGCTTCCTCGCTGGCAAAACCTAATCTAACGATTTCCTTGGTAACGCTGGAATTATTTTCCCGCTCTTTTTTCTGCGCCTCGGCGAGTTGTTCCCGGGTGACGATACTCCCTTTGACTAAGAGTTCGGCAAATCGTGGTTCCATAGGCAGGTAGTTAAGGTATCAAATTATCGTCGATCGCCTACTAGCTGTCAACAAAATGTCAAGATTTAACCTATAAAATAATGGAGTTTTAGAAGCGGACAAATACGAAACTGGCAAGTAATTACGATTTGAAGTTAACCTCTCTGGGCTGCACAGCCTAGAAACCTCAATTGGAGTTTCCAAAAGGGGCGAACATCCCCTTGGGTCCATCTTATTTCCAGGGTTGGGGTCAATATTGAGCCCAGGAACTGACTGGGTTCATTTAGAAATTTTGGAAAGCGTTGCTTGAGCCGCCGCTAATTTCGCAATCGGCACCCGATAGGGTGAGCAACTTACGTAATCGAGGCCAATTTCGTGACAGAATGCTACGGATCGCGGGTCGCCACCATGTTCACCGCAGATTCCCATCTCTAGCTTCTTGCGCTTTTTGCGTCCTTTGACCACGGCAATTCGCATTAGCGAACCGACTCCGTCGCGATCAATGCTCACAAATGGATCGTCTGGTAGTAAACCTTGGACAACGTAACTGGGTAAGAACTTACCGGCATCGTCGCGTGATAGGCCGAGGCAGGTTTGCGTAAGGTCATTGGTGCCGAAAGAGAAAAATTCGGCTTCCTCAGCGATTTCATCAGCCACCATGCAGGCCCGCGGCAACTCGATCATGGTACCGATGAGGTAGCGCACCTTGACGCCGTATGCAGCTTGAGTAGCGCGCGCGACTCGTTCGACGATGGTTTTCTGCTCGCGCAACTCTTGGCGCGAGCCGACAAGTGGAATCATGACTTCAGGAAATGGGTTTTTCCCTTCTTGCCGGAGCTCGCAGGCCGCTTCAAAAATCGCTTGCGCCTGCATTTCGGTGATTTCCGGATAGGAAATCCCCAGGCGGCAGCCGCGGTGCCCCAACATCGGATTGAATTCGTGTAAGACTTGGACCTTGTTGCGAAGAATATCGACCGGTACGCCCATAACCTCTGCGAGCGCGACCACTTCTTGATCGGTTTTCGGCAGGAATTCATGTAACGGCGGATCGAGGGTCCGAATGGTCACCGGCAGCTCACCCATGATCGTAAGAATGGCTTTGAAGTCCTGCTTCTGCATCGGCAGAAGCTTCGCCAACGCGCGCCGACGGCCCGCTTCATCCTCGGCGAGGATCATCTCGCGCACCGCTTGAATGCGGTCACCTTGAAAAAACATATGCTCGGTGCGGCAAAGACCGATCCCTTCACTGCCAAATGCCTTGGCAAGCTGGGCTTGGTCGGGCTGGTCGGCATTGGTACGCACTCCTAAGGTGCGCACTTCATCGGCCCAACGCATCAGTTTGGCGAATCGCTGATAGATCAGGGATTTCCTACTATCCAGCGATCGGGAACTCAAAACCTGGAGCACCTCGGAAGGCAGAGTTGGAATTTCATCTTTAAATACCTCGCCGGTGCTGCCATCGATCGAAATCCAATCGCCCTCTTTGAGTTCGGCATGATCGACTCGTAAGACGCGAGCAGCGTAGTCAATCTGGAGCACTTCGCAACCGGCGACACACACTTTGCCCATCTGGCGCGCGACCAGCGCGGCATGGGACGTCATGCCGCCCCGAGCGGTTAGAATCCCTTCGGCGGCATCCATGCCACGAATATCATCCGGACTGGTCTCGACTCGGCAGAGCACGACTCGCTCACCGCGTTTTTTCCACGCTACGGCATGCTCGGCGTGAAACACGATCCGACCGGTCGCCGCGCCCGGACCGGCCGGCAACCCTTTGCCGAGTAGACGCCCTTCTGTTTGCGCCAGAGCTTTTTTTTGCTGATCAAAGATCGGCCGCAATAATTGGTTGAGCTGATCCGGCTCGATGCGCCGCAGCGCCTCATGCTTAGTGATGAGCCGCTCTGCGACCATGTCCACGGCGACTCGCACCGCGGCAAATCCGGTCCGTTTACCGGTTCGTGTCTGCAACAGCCAGAGCTTGTCGTTTTCGATGGTGAACTCGATGTCCTGCATTTCACGGTAATGTCGCTCGAGCAATTTACCGGATCGCCGCAGCTCCACCGCGGCTTTGGGCAGCACTTGACTAAGTTCAATTATCGGCCTTGGCGTACGAATTCCGGCAACGACATCTTCTCCTTGGGCGTTGACTAGGAACTCGCCATAAAAACGCTTCTCACCGCTCGCCGGATCACGAGTAAACGCGACCCCGGTGGCGCAATGGTCGCCGAGGTTGCCGAAAACCATCGCTTGAACGTTGACCGCTGTACCCCAGCTATGTGGAATCTTGTAAAGCTCTCGATAAGCGATGGCTCGGTCGTTGTTCCACGAGCCAAAAACCGCACCGATGGCGCCCCATAACTGATGCATCGGATCTTGCGGAAATTCGATGCCTAAGCGGCGCTTCACCTCAAGTTTGTATTCCGAGACAAGTTCTTGAAGCGTGTTGGCGTTAAGTTCAGCGTCGGAACGGACGCCAACCGTTTTTTTCTGCTGTGCGAGAATCGTTTCGAAAGGATCCGCATCGCTTTTTTCCTTTGCTGCAATGCCCAGAACAACATCCGCGTACATCTGGATGAAGCGGCGATAACAATCGAATGCGAAGCGCCGATTGCCCGTGCGTTGAATCAAACCTTGCACTGTTTGATCGTTGAGGCCAAGATTTAACACCGTATCCATCATCCCTGGCATAGATTCCCGCGCCCCAGAACGAACCGAAACCAAAAGCGGATTGTCAGCGTTGCCGAAGCGCCGGCCGAGGATTTTCTCGATTTTTTCCAAGGCGCCAGCCACAAGCGCTTTGAGTTCCCTCGGATATTGGCGGCGATGCGCGTCAAAGTATCTGCATATCTCCGTGCTGATGGTAAAACCTGGGGGAACAGGAATACCGATACGAGTCATTTCGTGAAGACCGGCTCCCTTGCCACCTAACAGGTCGCGCATTTTCGCGTTGCCTTCGGCATTGCCGTTTCCAAAAAAGAAAACCTTTTTGCTTTTATTCGTCATGATGTAGTTTCAGCGGCTAATTCATTGAGAAAACACACTTGCTGCCCGTCCAGGCTTGAGTTGCGCCGACTTTTAGCGATGAGAACTGAGAAAAATTGCTGATTTAATTTCCCGAGCCACGTGAAATTGTATGAAGCGCAACATTACCGCGCGCATTTCGTTTACAACGGATATAGGGAGTGAGAACGGTGACGGCAGATCATTGTTCTCCGACTGTAGTGCCGCCAAGACTTCAACGGCTTTCGCCCCAAGTGGCAGGGTTTCTCGCCTGGAGGCGGCACACGAATCGCACAAGATTCCCCCATCGACAGGGCTGAAGTACCACGGGGGCGCCACGTGTTCCAATGGTACTTTAGCGCAACGCCTGCATTGGTCCAACGCGGGTTGGTAACCGACCAAACGCAATAGTTTCAGCTCAAACGAGGTCAGAAACCTAAGCGAGGTGCCGCACTCTTCCAAATAGCGCAAACTATCGCTGAGATGCTGATAGACAGCGCAACTCTCCTCTCGTTCACCGATCAGACCATCGGTGATTTCTACCAAGTAGGCTGCATGGGAAATCGATTCCAAGCTATTAACCAATTGACGGTAACCAACGGTCAGGTCAGCGGTTAAAATAAAGACTAGGTTGCTGTGCGGACGATCTTGAAACCGCAGATTCACCAACGCGAAAGGCTCTAATGAATTGACGAATCGTTTGCGGGAGCGCATGGCCCCCTTGGCGATACCAGAAATTTTACCAAAATTTTTGGTTAGAAATGATACAATCTTGTCTGACTCGCCAAAGGGGCGGGATCGCAGCACTATCGCCGGGGTGGCATGACTAAGACGCATATCGAGATCGACAACAGGACGCATTAAGATCTACCATTTTTTTAGAAAACAGACAACTATTTAAAATGTCAAGGGTTTTTTAGTTGAAATAACTTGACAGCTAAATTTTTCATGATTAGATTGCCGCGACCATGGTGTAGGGAGACCTGGTGAAACATGACTGAAGAAACAAAACTTAACATAGAGGAGACTGTCGAAAGCCAACTCGGGGGCGAATCCGCCTCTGTTGGTAGCGTTGATAGTTCCGACGCATCAATCGCTGAGCTAGCTACCCTACGCCAGCAATTAGCCGCCAAAGAGCAAGAAGCTAAAGATAATTACGACCGCTACGTGCGCCAGGTTGCCGAAGCGGAAAATTTTAAGAAACGCAACGCGCGCGAGCGCGATGACGCGATACGCTTCGCCAATGAATTGTTGCTCAAAGATCTTTTGCCCGTTTTCGACAATTTAGAACGGGCCATCGCTCACGCCGCTAGAGGTGAAAACGGTAAACCCTTAGTCGAGGGTGTGGAGATGGTACTTAAAGGATTTTTGGATGTGCTGAGCAAATTCGGCGTCAGTCAGATCGGCGCGGTCGGCCAACCCTTTGATCCCTCCAAGCATGAGGCGATAGCCCAAGTTGTTAGCGACGTTCACGAACCAAACATCGTCGTCGAGGAACTTCATAAGGGCTACATGTTTCGCGACAGACTTCTGCGCGCCGCCCTGGTAAGCGTAGCTAAAGCATCAGAAACAAAAGAGAAAAAAAATGATATTGGGCAGGTTGAAAACAACCCGAGCGATGATTAAATGCTTTTCGTTAGTGTGCAACCGGCAAACTGTAACTAGGAGAAATTAAGATGGGTAAAGTTATTGGGATCGACCTAGGGACGACCAATTCCTGCGTAGCGATCATGGAGACTGGCGACCCGAACGTACTTGCCAACGCTGAAGGTAGCCGGACAACTCCCTCGGTCGTCGCGTTCACGGACAATGGCGAGCGTTTAGTTGGACAAATTGCCCACAGGCAGGCGATCACCAATCCGGAGAATACTATCTCCGCGGTCAAGCGTTTGATCGGTCGGCGCAGTGATGACGCCATGGTACAGAAGGCAGGGAACCTCCTTCCTTATAAGATCGTGCGCAACGACAACGGTGATGCCTGGGTAGAAATTCGCGGCAAGCAATATAGTCCGGCGGAGATTTCGGCTTTCATTTTGCAGAAAATGAAGCAGACCGCGGAGGACTACCTGGGTGAGAAAGTCACTGAGGCGGTGATCACCGTGCCGGCTTACTTCAATGACAGCCAGAGGCAGGCGACCAAAGACGCCGGACGCATTGCTGGTTTGAATGTTCTGCGCATTATCAACGAGCCCACCGCGGCGTCTTTGGCCTACGGCCTGGACAAAAAGAAAGACGAGAAGATCGCCGTTTTCGATCTCGGTGGCGGCACCTTCGACATTTCGATTTTGGAATTGGGCGACGGCGTTTTCGAAGTCAAGGCGACCAATGGCGATACTTTTCTTGGCGGCGAAGATTTCGATCAAAGAGTCATCGATTATCTCGCCGATGAGTTTAAGAAAGACCAAGGCATTGATTTGCGCAAAGACCGCATGGCCCTGCAACGGCTCAAGGAAGCTGCTGAGAAGGCCAAGTGCGAGCTTTCCTCATCGCTGGAAACCGATATTAATCTGCCCTTCGTCACTGCGGACCAGAGCGGACCGAAGCATCTGAATATGAAATTGACCCGGTCAAAGCTCGAAGCGCTGTGCGCTGACTTGATCGATCGCACCGAAGGTCCATGCCGGCAAGCGTTAAAGGACGCGGGGCTCAGCGCCAGCGATATTCACGAAGTGATTCTGGTCGGTGGCATGATCCGCATGCCGGCGGTGCAAGAGCGAGTCAAGAAAATTTTCGGCAAAGAGCCGCATAAGGGCGTTAACCCCGATGAAGTTGTTGCGGTGGGCGCGGCGATTCAAGGCGCGGTGCTCAAGGGTGAAGTCAAAGATGTTTTGCTTTTGGACGTAACCCCGCTTTCCCTCGGTATTGAAACCCTGGGTGGAGTATTCACCAAGTTGATCGACCGCAATACCACGATCCCGACGAAGAAGAGCCAGGTATTTTCCACCGCCCAGGACAATCAGTCGGCGGTTTCGATTCGCGTCTTTCAAGGTGAACGAGAAATGGCTGTCGACAACAAATTGCTTGGCCAGTTCGATCTCGTTGGTATTCCAATGGCGCCACGCGGCCTGCCGCAAATCGAAGTGACCTTCGACATCGACGCCAACGGTATCGTTCACGTCGCCGCCAAGGATCTCGGTACCGGTAAAGAGCAATCGATCAAGATCACGGCTTCGAGCGGTCTGAGCGAAGAAGAGATCAAGAAAATGGTTGGTGAGGCCGAGGCTCATGCCGCCGAAGACAAAAAGCGCAAGGAAACCGTCGAGGCGCGTAACCAACTGGATACCTTAGTCTACTCCACCGAAAAATCGCTCGGCGAATACGGTGGAGAGCTCGATGCCGGTGTCAAGGAAAATATTGAAACAGCCCTGAAAAAAGCCAAAGAAGTTTTGGAAGGTCAAGATGCTGACGCCATGCGCAAAGCGGCTGAGCAGTTGAGCCAAGCTTCGCATAAATTGGCGGAAGCGATGTATGCCAAAGCTTCTCAACAACAAGCGGCGCAGCAACAGGCAGAACCAAAAGCCGAAGAGAAAAATGACGAAGCAAGCGGCAAAAAGAAAGACGACGTGGTTGACGCCGACTTTACCGAGGTTAAGGAATAGCCGCAGCGCCAGTTCAATCTTCTCAATAAACGAAGCCCCTGCTCCAGATTGATGGTGAGAGGGGCTTTGTTGCTTATACAGGACGTAAGAAATTTTGGGGTTGGTACTTGAGCACCAAGAAAGACTACTATGAATTGCTCGGCGTTAGCCGCACGGCCAACGATGAGGATATCAAAAAGGCCTACCGAAAGTTGGCCCTGCAGTTTCATCCCGACCGTAACCCCGGCGACAAGCAAGCTGAAGAAAAATTCAAGGAGGTTTCCGAAGCCTATTCGGTACTTTCCGACCCGCAGAAACGCTCTCAATACGATCAATTTGGCCACGCTGCTTTCGGCGATAGCGGCCCCTTTGCCGGCGGTTTCGATTTTTCCGGCGGCTTCGAAGACGTCTTCGGCGACCTTTTCGGTGAATTTTTCGGCGGTGGAACCGGCCGCCGGCGTGGCCGCGGCCGCGGCGAAGACCTGCGCTACAATTTGACGCTGAAATTCGAAGAGGCAGTTGCCGGCACCGAGAAGAAGATCAAGATTCCGCGTCACGGAGTCTGTGATACTTGCCGCGGCAACGGCGCTAAACCGGGCACCGCACCACAGACCTGCCCAACCTGCCGCGGCCGGGGTCAAGTGAATTTTCAGCAAGGCTTTTTCAGTGTCTCGCGGACTTGTAACCAATGTCATGGCCAAGGTACCATCGTTAAAGACGCCTGCGCCACCTGCGGTGGCGCTGGTCGACTGCGCAGCATGCACACGTTGAGCGTGAAAATTCCAGCCGGGGTTGACAACGGTTCTCGGCTCAAGCTGCGCGGTGAAGGGGAGTCTGCGCCCGTCGGCGGCGCGCCAGGCGATCTCTACGTCGTCACGCAAGTCGAGGCGCATCCGATTTTCGTCCGTGAAAATCTCGATATTATCTGCGACGTGCCGATCAGTTTCGTGCAGGCAGCCTTGGGAGCGGAAATCGACGTGCCGACCTTAGACGGTAAAGTGAAAATGAAGATTCCCGCCGGCACTCAGTCGGGCAAAGTCTTTCGCATGAAGAGCAGAGGTGTTAAAGACGTACAGGGATTTCAGCAAGGTGATCAACATGTGCGCGTAACCGTAGAAACACCGACTCATCTGACATCCAAGCAAAAAGACTTGCTGAAAGAATTTGTCATGCTTGGCGGCGAAGAGGTTAATCCGCTTTCCAAGGGCTTCTTTGATAAGATGAAAGAATTATTCGGCTAGTTGCTTGCCTCCGGGTGACTCCGGAAACCACCCGATTAGGTTTTTCGCCACCACCAACGTTTTTTAATTCCGCACCACTTGCGAGTTTTCTGTTGACCTGTGCGGCCACTGTGATTAAGTTGACGCCAGTATTGGAGCCACAATGAGCGAAACTGAATGGAAAGTTGAAAATCCGGATGAGAAAGGTACCCAGGTCGATATCCCGGAGATTCTGCCGCTCTTACCGATCCGCGACATCGTCATCTATCCGTACATGATGTTGCCGCTGTTCGTCGGCCGCGATGTATCGATTCGGGCGGTCGAAGAAGCTCTTTCGCGCGACCGCTTGATCTTTCTCGTCGCGCAGAAAAACTCCGCCGACGAGAGCCCCAGCCCGGCGGACATTCACAAAGTCGGTACCATCGCTTCGATCATGCGCATGCTCAAGCTTGCCGACGGCCGGGTGAAAATCCTGGTTCAAGGTCTGGCCAAGGGAGAAGTCGCGAGCTATCTGCGCGAGCGGCCATTCTTTGAGATTAAAATTCGCAAGGTGATCGAGCAAACAATCTCCGAGGTGCCCATCGAAGTTGAAGCCTTGATGCGCACGGCCAAGGAAAAAATCGAACAGATTTTAAATCTCAAAAACCTTCCACCCGAGATCGTCATGGTGACCGACAACATCAGCGATCCCGGCGTGCTGGCGGATTTGGTTGCTTCCAATCTCAGGCTGAAAATCGAGGAGAGCCAGGCGATCCTCGAGGTCTTCGACCCCATCGACCGCTTGAAAAAAGTCAACGAACTGTTGACCCGCGAGCTCGAGCTCTCGACCATGCAAGCGCGCATCCAGAACCAAGCGAAGGAAGAGATGAGCAAGACCCAGCGCGACTACTTCCTGCGCGAGCAACTCAAGCAAATTCAGCAGGAACTGGGAGAAGGCGACGAGCGCGCCGAAGAAATCAACGAGCTCAAAAAACAACTCGATAAAGCCAAGATGCCGGTCGACGTCAAGCGCGAAGCGGATAAACAACTGCGCCGGCTGGAGCAGATGCATCCGGAATCCTCCGAGGCGTCGCTGGTGCGCACCTATCTCGACTGGCTGGTCGAATTGCCCTGGAGCAAGCAGACCAAAGACAATTTAAACATTCGAAAAGCCAAGCAGGTACTTGACGAGGACCATTACAATCTCGAGAAGATCAAAGAGCGTATCCTCGAGTATCTGGCGGTCAATAAATTGCGCCGTAAGATCAAAGGGCCGATTCTTTGTTTCGTCGGTCCGCCAGGAGTCGGCAAGACCTCACTAGGGCGATCCATCGCGCGCGCGCTCGGACGTAATTTCGTGCGCATCTCCCTCGGCGGCGTGCGCGATGAGGCAGAGATTCGCGGCCACCGGCGCACCTATGTCGGAGCGTTGCCCGGCCGTATCATTCAGGGCATCAAGCAAGCCGGGTCGAATAATCCGGTATTCATGCTCGATGAGATCGACAAGGTCGGCGCCGATTTCCGCGGCGATCCGTCGGCAGCGTTGTTGGAAGTCTTGGATCCAGAACAAAACCATGGGTTCAGCGATCATTATTTGAATTTGCCCTTCGATCTGTCGAACGTCCTGTTCATTTGCACGGCCAATTGGCTCGATCCGGTCCCCGCCGCATTGGCGGATCGCATGGAAGTCATTCAACTGTCCGGTTACACCAACGAAGAGAAGCTCGAGATCGCGCGCAAATTTCTGATCCCGCGACAGTTCGACGACAACGGCATCGCGGCGAAGTTCTTGGAGATTTCCAACGACGCGCTTTTGCGCGTCATCGCCGAATACACCAAAGAGGCGGGCTTGAGAAATCTTGAACGGGAGCTCGCGTCGATCTGCCGCAAAGTGGCGCGCAAGGTGGCCGAGGGGAAAATGGAGCTCACCCGGCTGACGCGGGCCAATCTGCATTCGTTTCTCGGCGCACCGAAATTCTTGCCGGAAGCGGAACAGGAACACCACGAAATCGGTGTCGCGACAGGCTTAGCTTGGACGAGCACCGGCGGCGAGATTCTCTACGTCGAAGCGTCGTTGTCGCGCGGGCGAGGCAATTTGACGCTCACCGGACAACTGGGCGAAGTCATGAAAGAGTCGGCCCAAGCCGCGGTCAGTTACGCACGCGCTCACGCCAAGACGCTAGGTATTGAAGCGGACTTTTACCAAAAACTCGACATCCACATCCACGTTCCAGCCGGGGCGATTCCGAAAGATGGTCCGTCGGCGGGAATCACCATGGCCACCGCGTTGATTTCAGCGCTAACCAAGAGACCGGTCAACCGCGATGTCGCCATGACCGGCGAGATTACTCTGCGCGGCAGAGTGTTGCCGATCGGCGGCTTGAAGGAAAAATCCCTCGCCGCCTTCCGTGCCGGTATCAAGACCATCGTTATTCCGGAGCGTAACAAAAAAGACTTGGATGAAATCCCTAAGCCGCTGCGGAAAAAGCTCCATTGGTTGGCCGTTGACAACATGTCCGATGTCTTGAAGATCGCCTTGATGGATCGGGTCAGAGCCGTACGCCAGACCAAACGGGTGATTTTGCCTAAGAAAAAAACTGCGACCGCTCATAGAAAAAATGCCACGGGACAAATCTTGCCGCTGCGGAAAGTCCACAAAGAACGGCGTATTCCCATCCAACCCTAGCCATCGCGGCCGATTTCACCCCAGTCGGTTCGTTGCTAAAGGTCCGTGTGCCGTCTTTGAACGGCCGATTAATCTTTTCTCGATTTACTATGAAACTAAGCCGGCTGGGAGAATTTGGCCTGATCGAGGAAATTCGTCGCACTGCCGCGACCGGTAGGGGAATGCGCATCGGAATTGGCGACGACTGCGCATGGGTCGATCATTTTGCCGGCTCATCGTTGATCACGGCTGACTTGTTGATCGAAAGCATCCACTTCGACCTCAAGTGGACTTCGCTCGATGCTCTCGGCCAAAAATCCTTGGCGGTTAACTTAAGCGACATCGCCGCAATGGGTGGCGTGCCGAAGTACGCAATTCTTTCCCTGGGCATCCCTGGAAACTTCGACAGTAAGCAGATCGCCGAATTCTATCGTGGCTTTCATCGTCTGGCCAAGCGATGCGGGGTTGTGCTCATTGGCGGCGACACCAACATTGCCAAATCGTTGATCGTCTCAGTTTGCCTCATCGGCGATCCGCCAGCGCGGCCGGTGCGGCGCAGCGGCGCGAAAGTGGGCGACGACATTTACGTCACCGGAACCGTGGGCGATTCGGCGCTCGGGTTAGCGCTCTTGCGTAAGCAATTGCCGGGAGCTAAAAGAGTCGCCGCAGCGCCATTACTCGCGCGCCACCATCGGCCAACGCCCAGGCTTGCCGCCGGTGCATTATTAGCCCAGCGAAAACTGGCTACGGCAATGATCGATGTCAGCGACGGATTGTTGCAGGATTTAGCTCATATCTGTCGAGCCAGCGGCACCGGTGCAATCATTTGGTATGCCCGATTGCCACTTTCCCGCGCCTATCTTGCGTTGGCGGGAAAGGCGCGCATAACTCTAGCCCTTACTGGCGGCGAGGATTACGAATTGTTATTCTGCGCGCGACCGCGCCATCGCGAGCGCATTGAGAAATTATCGGCTTGTGCCCAAGTCCGGATTACCCGAATTGGCCGCTGTGTTAGCGCGGCGCAGGGAATTACGGTTCTCGATAGTAGCGGCAATTCGCTTTCCATGCCCGCTAAGGGTCACGATCATTTCAAAAATAGTGGCCCGCTGTGGCAAGAAAGCTTAGAATAACCAAGTTAGAGATGGATACCGAATCAACCGCTCAATCATGGATGCCGAGCGTTTAGTTCAATTGCTCGATCAAGTACGCTCAGGCCAGCTGGCGGTGCCCGCTGCGGTGGCCCAATTGCGCCACCTGCCCTATGAAAATCTCGGCTTCGCCAAAATTGACCATCATCGCGCGCTGCGCCAGGGCTTTCCCGAAGTCGTCATGGGCCAGGGCAAGCAGACAAAGGATATCGCCGCTATCGTCGCGGCCATGCGCCGGCATCGAAGCAATATTCTGGTCACCCGTCTCGACGCCGAAAAAATGGCGCAGCTCAAGCGGCGCCGCACCGGTCTGAAGTTTCACCCCAGCGCGCGCGCCGCCACGTGGCTCAGCAAACCGATTAAGATTACCGGCAAGGGCATCGTGTTGGTGGTTTGCGCCGGCACTTCCGACATTCCCGTCGCGGAAGAAGCTGCACTGACCGCATCGATGATGGGCAACCGGGTCGAAAAACTTTTTGATGTCGGCGTCGCCGGCATCCACCGCATCTTGGAAAACCGCTTGCGTTTGGACTCCGCCGCAGTTTTGATCGTCGCCGCCGGCATGGAAGGAGCGCTGCCCAGCGTGGTTGGAGGATTGACCGATAAACCGGTGATCGCGGTGCCGACCAGCGTCGGCTACGGCGCCAGCTTCAACGGTCTATCCGCGCTCTTGGGCATGCTCAACTCCTGCGCTGCCGGAGTCACCGTGGTCAACATCGATAACGGCTTCGGCGCAGGGTTTGCGGCGAGCCTCATAAACCGGGTATAAATGGGAGGCATGCAGTGCTTTCACTGCCGCAGAGAGGTTTTTGCGACGATCCACGAGCCAAAGGGCTACCAGGTCGATTACTATCGGCTTCACACGGGCCATACCGAATTGGATTATTTGATTAACCCAAAACCGGATGCACCACCCCTACGTTATTTAAGGCTCACCCATCCCATTGATATTTGCACTTGCGTTGACTGTTATGCACGTCCTGAGATCCGGCAACGATTGGATGACGATATCACGGGCCGACGCGCTCTACTCGAGGCGGACGCCGAAGGAGATAATTCCGCTGAGCTCAATGCCAAGGGCTGACCGAATATGGATAACCAGAAGAAATACCGAATAACCAAACATCAAACCGAACTGGCCGTGCGCATTACCGGCAGCTCCCAGGCCGATCTGTTTGCCAATTCGGCCTTCGCGTTGTTCGATGTCATGACCGATCCGGCCGCCGTCGAGATCAAGGAGCGTATTCCGTTGGAGGTCGAGGGCAGCGACCGCGACGATTTAATGGTCAACTGGATGCGCGAGCTCCTCTATCTCTATCAAGGCAGCGGCTATCTGCTAAAGGAATTTAAAATCAGCCAGGTCAAAGACACCATCGTCAAGGCGGAAGTCTGCGGCGAGAAGACCGATCCGGACCGTCACGAGATCAAGCAGGAGATTGCTGCTGTGGCGTTCCACAAAAGCCGCATGGAGAAAACCGGCAGCCAATGGATCGCCCAGCTGATCTTCGAATTGTAAGCGAATTAGACAGCCAATCTCGGATCCCCTTTGGAATGTGAAATCTGAGATGTGAAAATTGCGAGCGCAGCGAGCCCATGGCGCAATTAATCGACACCGAATATGGCGGCACGGCGCTGATCGCCGACCCAATTCATAAATACATCCAGTTCACCGTCCCAGAGAAAAAAGGCGAGGTGACCGAAAAGGCCTTGATCGACTCGCCCTGGGTGCAGCGACTGCGCTATATTTATCAGCTGCAAAGCGCCCGCTGGGTCTATCCGTCCGCCGAACATAGCCGTTTTCAGCACTCTCTCGGCGCCATGCATATGGCCGGCGAGTTCGGCAAGCATCTCTATCCGTCACTGCGCAAGGTGCTCGGCGAAGAGTGTCCGTCGGCGCCGTTCATCGAACAGTACATGCGCGTGGTCGGCTTGTTGCACGATATCGGCCACGGTCCGTTCGGCCATTTCTTCGACGATAATTTTTTGCAACACTACGACCTCACGCACGAGGATCTCGGCCAGACGATCATTCAGAAACATCTGGGCGATATCATTCGCCAGCTGCGGCGCAGCCCCAGCGGACCGTTCGCGCCCGGCGAAGAACTGCGCCCCGAAGACGTCGCGTTCCCAATCAAGAAAAACGGCAAAGAAGATAATCGCAAACCCAAGTGGGTGCGCTTTCTCCAGCCGCTCACCGGCGGCATCTTTACATTCGATAATCTTGACTATGTATCGCGCGACTCCTACATGTGCGGCGTCCATCCCGGTCCGGTGGACCGCGAGAGGTTAATGCACTACACGTTTTTTACGCCGAAGGGATTGACCGTGCACAAGGCGGGCAACAACGCGCTGACCACCTTTCTCAACGCCCGGCTCTATCTTTACACCAACGTGTATTATCACCGCACCACCCGCGCCATCGACTTGCACCTGCGGGATATTTTCCCCGAGACCATGAAACTATTATTTCCCGGCAATCCCCTCGATCATATGGAAGATTATCTCTATCTTACCGATTGGTCGCTGCTCGAAGAAGTTTCCCGCTGGGGGCGCAGCAAGGGCGAGCGCGAAGCGCTGGGCAAGGAATGGGAATCCGTACTACACCGCGAAGTGAAATGGAAAATGGCTTACGACCGCACGCTGTCATTGAACGAGCTGCAATACGGCGTCGATTTGATCCAGGACACCGACTGGGAAAAACGCATTCGTTCGAAACTACCGGCCGCGGCTCGTGATTTGGTCTTTCGCGTCGACATGGCGACCCAAGATCCGCGGCCGGAGAATCCTTTCGCCATGGGCAAGAAGCAGATCCATATCTACGACCCATCGAGCGGCGAGATCGCCAAGGAATCCCTAGCCGAATTGTTCGAGTTCATTCCGTCAAAGATTGTCCAATTCCGTGTCTTCGCGCTCGATCACGAACAAGATCAGCTGCTCTCCGAGGTCGCCGAAAGCGCCTTGAAGGGCCGCTCCCCGGCGATCAAGACCAGTGTCTAGTCCGGCTAAAATTCCCCTCGTCGACCTGCGCGCGCAGTACGCCGAGATTCGCCGCGAGGTGCAAAGCGCCATCGACGAAGTCGTCGAGAGCCAGCAGTTTATCCTCGGCCCGGCGGTGACGCGCTTTGAAGCGCAAATGGCGGCTTATTTGAATTGCCGCCACGCCATCGGCGTCGCCTCCGGTAGCGACGCTTTGCTGTTGGCATTGATGGCGCTCGATATCGGTCCCGGCGACGCGGTCATCACCACGCCGTTCACTTTTTTCTCGACGGTCTCATCGATCACGCGGCTCGGCGCCACGCCGCTGTTTATCGACATCGATATCAACGATTATTTGCTCTCCGCCAAGGCCGTCGAACAGTTCCTCACCGAGCGAGGCAGAATTGGCGACGGTGTGACTTTCGATTCGAAAACCGGCTTACGCCTTAAAGCATTGTTGCCGGTGCATCTTTTCGGCCAATGCGCCGCCATGAACGAATTCGTCAACCTAGCACAAAAGTACCAACTGCGAATCGTCGAAGACGTGGCCCAGGCCTGCGGTGCGCGACTGGCAGTCCACGGGGAAGTAAAATTTGCCGGCACCAGCGGTGATATTGGCTGTTTCTCATTCTTCCCGAGCAAAAACTTAGGCGGTTTCGGCGACGCTGGGCTGATCAGCACAGATTCGAATAGCTTCGCGGCGCAGCTCGCCATGCTCCGCACCCACGGCGAAAGCGCCAAATACCACCACGACCTGACCGGTATCAATTCCCGTCTCGACTCGATCCAGGCGGCGGTGCTTTCGGTTAAACTAAAGTATTTAGAAAGCTGGTGCGAGCAGAGAATTGAGCGGGCGGCAATCTACCATCGCTTGTTCACGGCGAGCAGGGTCTTCGGCAACGGCGTCGTGGCGATCCCGCCGGCAATTAGCGATAAATCGCATGTCTTCAACAATTACGTCATCCGCTCCGAGCGCCGCGACTCATTGAAACAGTTTCTCACCGAGAACGGCATCCAGAGCGAGATCTACTACCCCGTGCCACTACATCTGCAAAAATGCTTCGCCAATTTACGCCACCAGCCGGGGGACTTTCCCGAGGCCGAACTGGCCGCGAGTCAAGTTTTAGCCTTGCCGCTCTATGCCAAATTAACCGTAGATCAACAGGAAACGGTGGTCGACGGAATTCAGGCCTTCTACCGGCGTTAGAGTCGGCTTTCTTCTGCGCCGACCCTATGGTAAAAATTTCTATACTTTAATCGAGGTAGTTTATGGCCAAAGCGCAATTGCCAGAAGCCCAAAATGTCATGGACACACCGGAAGGTGCGAAGTCCAGCTACGACAGGTGGGTGGAAAGTGAAGGCATCCCGATCGTCAAAACTTTCTTCGTTGAGGACATCGGCAAAGTCCCGCTGGTGCCGTGGGATCGCAAAGGTGGCAATGGCGCGTTTCTCCAGATGGAAGGCGCCGGACAGGTGAATAATTGCTACATCTGCGAGATCCCGCCGGGTAAGAGTCTCAAGCCGCAACGCCAACTGTTCGAGGAGACGATCTACGTCATCAGCGGCCGGGGCGCGACAACGGTTTGGAACGATGAAAAGCAAAAGCAGACTTTTGAATGGCACGCGGGCTCGCTGTTTTCGCCGCCCTTGAATACCTGGCATCAGCTCTACAACGGCAGCGGCAGCGAACCGGCGCGCTATCTCGCGGTCACCACCGCGCCGACGATGATCAATTTGCTGCACAATCTCGATTTTATTTTCCATAACGATTTCACTTTTCACGATCGCTTCGACGCGCGCCAGGGCTACTTCAACGGCGAAGGAAACCTGCTCGCCGGCGATTTCAAAGGCTTCAAGTTCGCCGGTAACGCTTGGGAAACCAATTTTGTCGCCGACGCCCGCAGCTTTAAATTGATGGCCTATGACGTGCGCGGCGCCGGCGGCAGCAACATTAAATTCGAACTTTCGGAAAATACTACGGCGTGTCACATCTCGGAATTCCCGGTTGGAACCTATAAAAAGGCCCACCGACACGGCGCCGGGGCCCATGTGATCATTCTTGGCGGCGAAGGTTACTCGCTCATCTGGCCGGACGGGGCGCCTATCAAGAAACATGACTGGCACGAAGGCAGTATGGTCGTGCCGCCGGAAAACTGGTGGCATCAGCACTTTAACGCCGGCGACAAACCAGCGCGCTACTTGGCGCTGCGCGCCTTCGGCAGCAAGAAATTCAAAGGCGTAGGCAACAAGTATCAACCCTCCGTGGATCGTAAAAAGGGCGGCTCGCAAATCGAATACGCTGATGAAGATTTGCTCGTGCGCCAGTGGTTTCAAGAGGCGCTGGCGCAGCGCGGCGTCGAGAGCCAAATGGCCAAGCACTACGAAAAGAGCACATGAAAGACGCCATCGTCAAGGCCTTCGATGAGAGCGTTCGCGTCAAGCAAGCCTTCCTGCGTGACAATCTCGATACTATCGTGCAAGTGGTCAATGTCATCGTCGCGGCCTTTAGGAACGGCAACAAGTTGATGCTCTTTGGCAACGGCGGCAGCGCCGCCGATGCCCAACATATCGCCGCCGAATTCACCAATCGCTTTCGCGTCGAACGGCCGCCGCTGCCAGCGCTCGCGTTGACAACCGACAGTTCCGCTCTCACCGCGATTAGCAACGATTACGATTTTTCACTGGTATTTGCCAAACAAATTCAAGCCTTGGGCAAAGCTGGCGACGTCGCGTTGGCGATCTCCACCAGCGGCAATTCCGCCAACGTGCTCGCCGCCGTCGAGGCTTGCCGCGAGCGCAAAATTACAACCATCGGTCTCACGGGCGGGACGGGAGGTAAGATGGTAGGGAAAGTCGACCATTTACTCTGTGTTGGCGCGAGCCGCGACACGGCGCGAATTCAGGAAACCCATATCCTGATCGATCATGTGATTTGCGAGTTGGTCGACGGCGCGCTTTACCCAGCGGTTTGAATGGCATTCTCCCGTCATGCCGAGAAAAACTTTCAGGCCCCTCGATTTCTCCAAGGTTCGAACTTACGCCGTCACCAAACGGGTCAGCAAGATTCAAACATCGCTGCTCGGTAAGAAAATTAAGAAGGGGGCCAGCGCGCGCGCCCTCATTCGCGGCCTGCCCGACATTCTCGCCGCGGCGAATCTAAGAGCGATCGCAAGCAAGATTGCCGACTGTTACCGTAAGAACCAAACTGTTCTACTCGGCATGGGCGCCCATCCGATCAAGGTCGGCTTGAGCCCGCTGATTATCGACTTCATGGAGCGCGGTATCATTGACGCGCTGGCGCTCAACGGCGCCGGGGTGATCCATGATTTTGAGATCGCCTACATGGGCGAGACCTCCGAGGACGTGGCTGCAACCCTAAAAGACGGCAGCTTCGGCATGGGCGAAGAAACCGGCGCGTTTATCAACCAAGCGATCAGCGAAGGCTCAAAGAATCAGCTGGGCATCGGCGCCGCCGTTGGACAAGCGATCAACAAGAGTCGTCTGCCGCACCGTAGGCTCAGCATTCTTGCGACCGCCTCAAGGTTAGGAATCCCCGTGACTTCCCATATCGCCATTGGGACTGATATCATTCATATGCATCCGCAAGCCGACGGCCGAGCGCTTGGCGATTGCAGTCTCAGGGATTTTCGTACATTGACGTCGGTGGTGGCGACTCTGAACCACGGTGTCTATCTGAATTTCGGTTCGGCGGTTGTCCTGCCGGAAGTTTTCTTGAAGGCGGTAAGTCTCGCGCGTAATCTCGGCCATCCCATTGGCAATCTAACCACGGTGAATTTGGATTTTCT
This sequence comes from uncultured Syntrophobacter sp., assembly GCA_964478485.1. Taxonomy (GTDB): domain Bacteria; phylum Desulfobacterota; class Binatia; order UBA9968; family UBA9968; genus DP-20. The sequence continues at coordinate 22,543 of CAYZJE010000638.1, forward strand.
CCAGCACTACCGACCCTTGACCAACGTCGTCAATCGCCCGACCATGAACGGCGGCAAAGGCTATCATCTCACCGGTCATATGGAGATCATGGTGCCGCTGTTATTCAGCGCGGTTCTCGAAGAGATCTAACAAGCCTTCAAAATAACGCGTAGTTCCGATGCAACCGTGGCTGAAAGACCCGCATGCAAGTATTACAGAGCAATTGAAACCGCCAATCTAGGCTAAAAAAATTCTCCGGCATACCACGAGATTTTGTGATAGGCTTTGCCGAATCGACGTTTTAGGTTTAAACTAGCGGCGTACTCACAGTTTAATTCATGCTCATTACGCTTACCACCGATTTGGGTTATCAGGATTCGTTTGTCGGCATCATGAAGGGCGTGATCTACGCGATCAATCCGGAGGCCCGCGTGATTGACCTGACCCATGGCGTACCGCCGCAGAACGTCATGGCCGGCGCCCTGATCCTGCAACACTCGATTCGCTATTTTCCGCCCGGCACGATCCACGTCGTGGTCGTCGATCCCGGCGTTGGCAGCTCGCGGCGGCCGATTCTCATCGAGTTCGATGGCAGCTATTATATAGGGCCGGATAACGGCGTGTTGAGCGTGGCGTTTGAACGTAAACAACCGAGCAGTATCACCTTGTTATCCAACAAAGCATTCCAGTTGCACCCGACTAGCAAGACATTTCACGCTCGAGAGATCTTCGCGCCGGTGGCGGCGCACCTTTCGCTGGGCGTGCCGACGATGGAGTTCGGCGAAAAGTTAGATACCTTTGTCGAGCTCATCATACCCAAACTGGTTCATCACGAGCTCAGAATCGAAGGCGAGATCATCTACATCGATAGCTTTGGCAATCTGTTTGCCAACATCCGCGAGCGCGATTTGAGCGGACTGCCGAGAGATCTGCTGCGCATCTCCCTTGGGCCCGTGGAAGTCGGCGGCTTATCGCCGAACTATGCGACCGTCAACACCGGCGAATTTGCCTGTGTTTTCAATAGCTGGGGGCTGCTCGAAATCGCCCTCAATAAAGGTAACGCGCGCCAACGCACCGGCGCGAAAGTCGGCGACAAAACTACCATCGAAGTGAAAGACCCTACTTCCTAGGGGCGATCCGTGAGCGAGCGGCTAAGCTGGGACCAATATTTCATGACCATCACCTTGCAGGTCGCCGAGCGCTCAACCTGCACTCGCGCCAAAGTCGGCGCCGTGATCGTGCGCGATAAGAACATCCTTGCCACCGGCTACAACGGCGCCCCGGCTGGCATGCCGCATTGCACGGATGTCGGTTGCCTTGTTTATGAATCGAAAACGCCCAATGGCGACACCGAACAGAACTGCTTCCGCACGATCCATGCCGAGATGAACGCCATTGCCCAGGCGGCCAAGAATGGTTCCAACATCAAAGACGGCGCCATCTATATAACTCACACGCCCTGCATTCATTGCTTGAAGGTGTTGGTGAACACCGGGATTAAGGAAATTTTCTATTTAAAGCCTTATAAGCTCCACACCTTGGAAGAATTGCTGCGCTATACCCAGGTCCACTTGTATCCAGTTCAGTTGCCGAGCGAATAAAAAAGGGTGGGAAGAAATCTTCCCACCCTTAATTTTTGTTTCGAGTGATCCAGTAGTTAGATTTTGCCCTGTAAAAGAATCGCGATTACGAAGCCATAAAGCGCTAAAGCTTCGAGCAGCGCGAGGGTCAGCACCAACGGCAAGAACAGCTTGTCGGCGGCGTTCGGATTGCGTCCGATGCTCTCCATGGCGGCAGCGCCGACACGGCCCTGGCCCAACGCGGCGCCAAAGGCAGCGAGCGCGACGGCAACTCCGGCAGCGATGGCAACCGCGGCTTTCACTTGCCCGTCGCCGCCAACGGCGGCGCCCTCAGCCGCAATCGCCGCTCCGCTGGCCATGGCGGCCATAAAGAACGTGCCAATGAAAATAAACAGCTTTTTCATCCTCTTCTCCTTTCTAGCGACTTCGGCCTGCCACTCCTCTATCATCATCCTCTCAACTGCGGCCTCCCTCACTTTAGTGATGTGACTCATGTGCTTCATGTCCATGATCTTCGTCGTGACCGTGACTGACCGCCAGAGCGACGTAGATCATGCTCAACAAGGTAAATACAAAAGCTTGAATTAAACTAACCAGGGTTCCCATGACGTAGAATGCTACGGGCACCACCAGTTTGGTTAGACTAATAAAGGCGCCGATCACTTCATGGTCGCCCATCATGTTGCCGAACAGACGTAAAGAAAGCGAAACCGGACGAAAACCATGGGAAAATAACTCAAGGACGAAGAAAAACATCACGGAAATGAGTAGCACTGGCAAAAACGCGAGCTTTGAAATGATACTACTACCGGGCAGACTCGTCATCGGCCCAACGAAGTGTTTGAAATAACTCGCCCCTTGCTCGCGCACGCCGATCACGTTGTAGCCGATGAAGGAGCATAGAGCCAGACCGATGGTGGTATTGAGGTTAGCCGTCGGCGCGCCGAAGCCGGGCAAGAGTCCCATTAAGTTGCTGGTCAATATGAAAAAGAAAAAAGTTCCATAGAAGGGCACGTACTTGCGGCCGGCCTTGCCAATAATGGCGTCGCTCTGGCTAACGATCAATTGGACCACCAGCTCGGCGATGTTGCGTGCACCAAGCTCGGCCGCGGGCACGGCCGGATCTTGGGCTTTCGCAAGCGCGCCACGCGCTGACAACGCGAAGAGAATCAAAAGAAGAACCGCGATGATGGCGAATAACGTGTGATCGCCAAAAGCATGCTGCCAAGCTTCGGGCAGCAAGTTATACCAAGTAAACGGATGTTCCATCTTACAGTCATCCTATGTCGGCAAAGTCACGCCGCGGCGCACCGCCTCGATAACGATCGCGATAAGCAAAGTCGAAAAGCCGAGCGTAAAAGAGATCGCATCAAACTCGAAGTGAAAAAAAACCGCGCTCAACAGCCCCAAAAAAATCATTAACTTAAGGACGAGCAAGCCAACTCCAGCTTTGACCCGACCTTTACCTGCCAAAGGAGTCAACACCCAGGCAACACCGAAGCTTAAGAGGAAAAAGTTGACGCCCATGAAAACGCCACCGACGATGAGCGCGGTCGGGTCGACGAATTTGCTGCGTCCGAGGGTCGCGAGCAAGCTGAGCAACAATATTGCATGCCAGAGCTCAATTCGCAGTATGGTCTTTTTCGCTACGGCTTCCATCGCGCTCGCGGGCAAAAAACTTTACCCACCGCACCAATCTCACAAAGGCTCCAGCGAATGCGATCGCGGTGAGCGCGATCAGGAACCACGGTGACGAACCGAGATATTGGTCGAGGAAATAACCAACCGCCAGGCCGCCTATAATGGTGCCAGGCAGTTCGAAGGCCACTCCTAGATACAACCCCGCTCGGCGCAGTAAGGGAGTTTGGTCGTTTTGCCGGTTATTGGGGCGGTCCCCAATTTTCTCCACTGGGCTAGTTTTCTAGCATGAAGGTGAGAGCGGTTCAACCGCGTTCGAGCGTGCTTGCCCAGCAGTCGAACGCTAAAATTGTCTCGTCCAAATCGGCATTTGAGTGGGCCAGGGAAACAAACATCGCCTCAAACGGCGCCGGCGGTAAATAGATACCTTGGGCCAACATGGCGTGAAAATATTTAGCGAACAGTTGCCGGTCACACTGCCTAGCGTCATCGGCGTTTCGAACCTGGTCGACACCGAAAAATAAAGTCAGCATTGAGCCGACCCGATTAATCGTAGCCCTTATCTCGCGCTTCTTGAGAACACGTCGAAAACCATCTTCCAAGCGCTTTCCCTTAGCGGCTAAGGACCGATAGATACCTGGCCGGGAAAGTAATTTGAGCGTAGTCAGTCCGGCGGCAATGGCCAAGGGATTGCCCGACAAAGTTCCCGCCTGATACACCGGCCCAACTGGCGCAAGCAAGTTCATAACGTCGCGCCGCCCGCCAAATGCAGCGAGCGGCAGTCCGCCGCCGAGAATTTTTCCCAAACATGTAAGATCGGGCCTGATCTTGAAAACTTCCTGAGCGCCGCCAAGCGCAACGCGAAAACCGGTGATCACTTCATCGAAGACCAGAAGCGCGCCATTGCGTTTGGTAATTTTGCGCAGTTCCCCAATAAAATCTGGCTCCGGTAGAATAACGCCCATGTTGCCGCAGATCGGTTCGACGATCACCGCGGCGATTTTCTTTCCATGTTGACTGAACAATCTTTGCAAAGCGCCGATATCGTTGTATTTAGCTGTCAACGTTTCACGCGCGAACGCCGCCGGCACACCCGGGCTGTCTGGAAGTCCCAGGGTCGCTACACCTGATCCTGCTTTGACCAGCAAACCGTCAGAATGACCATGATAACATCCGTCGAATTTGACCAGCTTGGTGCGCCCGGTAAACGCACGAGCCAGGCGAATCGCGCTCATGGTCGCTTCGGTGCCGGAGCTAACGAGACGCAATTTTTCTATCGACGGCATCAGGCGCGAAACCCACTCGGCTAACTCGACTTCACCAACTATGGGCGCTCCAAAGGTCGTACCTTTCGCCGCGGTTTGTCTAAGAGCTTGAAGAATCTTTGACTGCGCATGGCCCAAAATCAACGGTCCCCAAGAGCCAACGAAGTCAATATAGCGCTTGCCGCGGTCATCATAGATGTAACTGCCCTTGCCGCGCGCAATATATAGTGGTGTGCCACCCACCGATTTCCACGCGCGCACCGGACTGTTGACGCCGCCGGGTATTTTTCTTAGGGCGCGAGAAAAAATTTTACTCGAAACTGACATGGCTTTTGAAAAACTTTGCTAACCGCGAGACAAATACTTAACAAAAAAATTCAACCCGCAAAAAAAAATCTTTTCGCGGTTTTTTTGTTGCAAAGAATTTTGAAAAGGTCTATGACCAATTCTTCCAAGACGCACGCGAAGACCTTTTCATCCGAGATAGTACATCGGAGCGCAGCAATTTTGAATTTCAACTGTGCAGCATATGGAAAATGCAATCAACAGCGATCACTTACTTTTTGAGACTCCGGCGGCTCAGAAAATAGCGAGATTTTGCTATTAACAAGTTATCCACAGCTGTGGATAACTGTGTTTGTAACTATTTTTTAGTTTATTTCACGAATTCAAATTCTTAGCGATACGACTATGGGTGAACTCTGGGCGGAGGCGCTAACCGAAATAAAAGAACGGATCGGCAAGCAAAACTTTGATGCGTGGATTAAGCCGGTCCGTTTTATTCTCAAGAGCAAGAACGAAATCGTCCTTGAGGTCCCAAACAAGTTTTTTCGCGACTGGTTAACCGAACATTATCTCCGCCACATCGAAACAGCGTTGAGCTCGATCAGTAAAAGCGATGTCATCGTTACCTTCGAGATTAATTCGAAGCTTGAACACCAAGTGCCAGCTGGTAAGGCAGAGAAGAAGCAAGAAAGAGAACCGGAACCGCCACCGCGAAACAACAAGAATCTAGTCCAGAAGTATACGTTTGAAAACTTCGTTATAGGTGCTAGCAACCAATTTGCTCACGCGGCGTGTACGGCGGTGGCAAACCAACCCGGTGAGCATTACAACCCGCTATTTATTTACGGGGGTGTCGGTCTCGGTAAGACTCACCTTGTCAACGCCATTGGCCACCGCGTCGCCGCCCAACGACCAAACTTAAAGGTTGTTTATTTAAGCTCCGAGTCGTTCATGAATGAGCTTATTTCATCGCTGAGACGGGATAAGATGGACGAGTTTAAGAAAAAGTTTCGCAATGTCGATGTTCTAATCGTCGATGACATTCAATTCATAGCCGGCAAGGAACGTACCCAAGAAGAATTTTTTCACACATTTAACTCACTTTACGAATCGCACAAGCAAATTGTTATCACCTCGGATAAGTTTCCCAAGGAAATTCCCGGTATCGAAGATCGTTTGCGCAATCGTTTTGAGTGGGGCTTGATCGCCGATATTCAATCCCCCGATTTGGAAACCCGAGTTGCTATTTTACAAAAGAAAGCTGAAATAGAACGAGTTCAATTACCCCATGACGTGGCGATATTTATCGCCACCAATATTGACTCCAACGTCCGTGAACTGGAAGGTTCGCTCACTCGGCTTGGCGCATTTTCTTCATTGACTAAAACACCGATCACGATCGAGTTCGCCAAAGAAGTGCTGAGCCAGAATCTAAAGAGTTCCGAACGAGAGATCACCGTCGAAAGCATTCAGAAAACGATTTGCGAATACTTCAACATAAAACTCGGCGACCTCAAAGCGAAACGTAGAACCCAAAACATCGCCCTGCCGCGCCAAGTAGCTATGTATCTCTGCCGCAAACATACCGAAAACTCATTTCCAACCATAGGCGATAAATTCGGCGGCCGCGATCACTCAACTGTCATTCATGCGTCTAAAACAATTGAAAGAAAGATCAAAGAAGATCCGCACATGCTGACGACTATCGAAAAACTGGAAAGAAACCTCAAGGTTACTAAAAAGCTGTGAATAAGCTGTGTTTAACTGTCATTTCTATTGTTGAGAATTTTCAGCGAAACGCGCTGTAAGTGTCGGTAAAAGAATTAGCGCGCATTATCGATAGAACGAAACCACAGGCTAGCGTGCCGTTTTTTCTCACTAAACAGGGGTTATAGGCGTTATCCACAGCCCCTACTATTACTCCTAATTTTTATATATATAGAAAGCAGTAGAAGTTAGTGGGGAGGAAGTATGGAATTTAAAGCCAAGCGAGGAGATCTTCTCGCAACGCTTTATTGGACTCAAAGTATTGTGGAACGGCGCAATACGATGCCGATTCTCGCCAATGTTTTGATTGAAGCGCAGAAGGGTAACCTTCGCGTTACCGCGACCGACCTTGAGGTCGGCGTTCGCGGCGAAATTGATGGTGATGTGACCAGGGAGGGGGCGATCACCGTTAATGCAAAGAAACTCTATGAAATCATTCGCGAAGTACCAAATGATCTGGTTCAGTTAAAGCGCTTGGAAAACGATTGGGTGGAGATACGTAGCGGTAAATCGGTTTTCAAAATCGTCGGCATGGATGCGAAAGAGTTTCCTCAGTTTCCAAAATTCGATAGTACGGGATTATCGACCACATCGGCCTCGTCGATCCGCGAGATGATCGAACGGACAATTTTTTCCGTGTCTACGGATGAAACTCGTTATAGTCTAAATGGCGTGTTTATCGAGCAAGGTGAGGCCGGTAAGGTTAAAATGGTCGCTACCGACGGTCACCGGCTTGCTTATGAAGAGAAAACGGTAGGATCTTTGGGCTTGAGTAAAGGTGTGATCCTGCCGCGCAAAGGCTTATCTGAACTCAAAAAGCTATTGGAAAGCGGCGATGATGGTGTGGTTTCCCTAGGATTTAAGGAAAATATGGGTCTGGTAAGAAAAGACAAAGTCGAGCTCTTCATGCGACTAATCGATGGCGACTTTCCTGACTACACAAAAGTCATTCCAAAAGGAAACCCGAATATCGCAAAGTTGGATCATGACGAACTGCTACAAGCATTACGTCGTGTCTCGATACTATCGAGCGAGCGCTATAAGGGAATCCGCATGGAATTCTCCGATGGCAAAGTGTCAATCTCGGCGAACAATCCAGATCTAGGTGAAGCCGTTGAGGATATTGAAGCCGAGTATAAAGGACAAACGATATCGATCGGCTTCAATGCACGTTATCTAATGGATGTTTTAGGCGTTCTGAGCGGTGACGGAGAGATTGAAATCGAACTAAAAGATGAGCTTAGTCCGAGCGTAATTCGTAAGAACGGCATTGACGGTTATCTCTACGTACTGATGCCAATGCGATTGTAGCGATTTCAGCGAGGCAGTGGAATTGCAAACAAGCTAGCTTTTGTATTTTTCGTCCAAGGCGTACTTTTCATTTAATCCGACGATGCCGTTAAAGTCATTGAACGGCATCAACTGATCCAGGATCGCTATTGTCGAACCATCGCGACGTAACGTGGTGTAGACGTCGGTTAATGATTTTGCCACCGAATAGAGCGGCGCCAATGGCCAGACGATCAGGTCGAAACCAAGCTCCTTGAGTTCTTTAGGCCCCATCAGCGGCGTGACACCACGCTCCAACATATTCGCCACCAGTGGACCTGGCACCTGCCGGGAAATTTCTTTCATTTCCTGTTTCGATTCTGGCGCCTCAATGAACACCGCGTCGGCGCCAGCCGCTTTGAAGGCTTGGCCCCGTTTGATCGCTTCATCAAGGCCAAGAGCTTGGCGTGAATCGGTACGGGCGACGATATAAAAATCGTTATCCCCTTTGGCTTCAACCGCGGCCTTGAGTTTTTTGACATGCTCGTCCAGCGGAATGACCTGTTTCCCCTTCATATGACCGCAGCGCTTGGGCCAAATTTGATCTTCGAGAAACATCCCGCCGGCGCCGGCCCTGATCAACTCCTGCACCGTGCGCATGACATTGATCGCATTGCCGTATCCAGTGTCAGCATCGACGATCACCGGCGTATCGACGACGGAGCAAATGCGCTGGGCTGCGCTGACGACTTCGCTCTGTGTCAACAAGCCGAAATCTGGCTCACCCAAAAGAGTTGCAGATAAGCTGTAACCAGTTATGAAGATAACCTCAAAACCAGCGCGGCTGGCAATCTTTGCGCTTAGCGCGTCGTAGACCCCGGGCATGATCAATTGGCCATGTTGAGCTAAGGCCTGGCGAATTAGTAGCGCTTTACCCATAGTGCCTCTGCGGGTTCAGACTGATGGTCGACTTTTTAAGCGATGGCTGATGAAAGCCGCGGCCCACCACGGCCGAAACTGCTAGCCTGCGCCATTGGCTCTAATTTCGGCGCGGCGCGCAACAACTTCGCGGGTTTGAGCCCGAGAATATCCTCACCATAACGAGACTTGTCGAGATGTTCGCAGCGAGCCTTAATTTTTGCCCGAATCTGATGGCGCCGGATCATGTCGGTCTGAGCGGCCTTGAGGTCCTCGAGGTCGAGGATAACCTCGCCTTCGTGATTACGGAGCTTGACGTGAAGCGAAAACTTCGTGCCGTCAGCTTCTTTTGCTGAGTAATCGATCCGCTTATCGACGCTGCGAATAATATCGCGCAAGAGGTTTTCTTCTTCCTGAAAGACGCCTTTACCAAACATAGCCCCTCCTTGCCAGGTGTTACAGCAAAGGTAAACCCAGAGCATTCACTAGGTGTCGGGAATTTACGACAATAAATACTGAAGATCAATCTGCAAGAACTCGATGGCGAGTCGTCCGGGCTAGAAGTTTTCAATGGCCGGGCGAATGTCCATTTCTTGCGACCAGGCCGCGCGCGGTTGCTTCAGGCAAGCGATCACGGCGTCGGCGATGGCGTCGGGTGGAATGACGCTTTCCGTGGCCCGGTTTGGCTCCCTTGCACGTAGCTTGGGCGTGTCGATTTGACCGTCGACGATGATGTGAACGACGTGGATCCCTTTGGGATGAAATTCTCGAGCCAGAGACTGGCCGAGCATGCGCAGCGCAGACTTGCCGATGGCCAGCGGAGCGAATCCCGCCCGGCCACGCAACGCCGCAGTGGCCCCGGTCAGGGAAATGAAGCCATGGCCGGCTTTGAGCATGTCGGGAATGACCGCTTGCGATAAGTAAACTGCGCCCATGACATTCGCCTCGAAAGACTGGCGCACTTGCTCCGGGTCCATTGCCAAAAATGACGCGCGGCCGTAACCGCTGGCATTATGCGCCAAGGCGGTGATCGGTCCAAGTTTTGAGCGAATTTTGGCGATGGCGTCGTTGACGCTTTGGCGGCTAGTCACGTCGGTTGGCACGAACAGCGCCTTACCACCTTTGGCGTGAATTTCCGCGGCGACCGGTTCACTCGATTCGGCATGGCGCGACAGTAAGCCGACCGCGTAACCCTCACCAGCGAATGCCCGCGCCAACGCAGCGCCGGTTCCAGGGCCGACTCCGGCGACTATTGCAATTCCCGCAGTTTCCATGGCTATGACTGAGCCTCCGTATTGATGAACAGTTCGTCGAGCCCGATCTTTCTGCCGATCAGCCCTTGTTCTTGAGAATACTGCATCAAGGTGTCGAGCGCTTTCCGATTGACGTCACCAAGTCCGTAAACCCAAGGATCGGAGCCAAGCACTTCTTCCTGTTCTTCCCAGAAGGATCGAAACCAGGCGAGCGGCACGATGCGCGGATTTTCCAGGCGCTTGTACGCCGCTTTCTTCGACGCTTCAAAGGCTTGATACAAGTTGATCGGTACCCAAGGATATTTGTCGACAATCTCTTGTTTAATCGCAGTCGTGTGCATGATCGGGAAAATACCGGTGCGCTTGAAGTAATCCATTTCTAGATCGCGGTAGTTGGGAAACAGCCGGGTGACGCGCTTGTCCTTTTCAAGAATCGGCTGGATGATTTCCGGATGGATCAGCGCATCGATCTCGCCTTCGACCAACATTTTTTCAATACTTTTACCCGCGGGAATGCGCTGGATTTTTAAATCCGCAGGCGGCGTCCAGTCGACTTCCTCGTCGTCTTGCTTGAGCCAATTCAAACTGCGATGTGGCACGCCATGTTCGTGTTCCAGGATGCCGCGAATCCATAAATTCGCGGTCGCTTGGAAATTGCGCAGGCCGACTTTGCGGCCGGTTAAATCAGTCGGTTTGGTAATGCCTTTGCTGGTATTCAAAAAAACAAAACCGTGACGAAAACGGCGATGCAGAAAAACTGGAATGGCGACAAACGGCAGGCCAGTGTATTTCGCCATTAAATAATTCGACATCGATAGCTCAGCGCAATCGAACTCGCGGTTGCGCAGCATGCGCCAGTGGCGAATGTCGGAGGTCATGTCAGTGATCACGGTCAGCTCGATGCCGTCCGCTTTCACCGTGCCTTCTTTTAACGCGCGAATGCTCTCGTAGTCGCCGACCGCCAGGGTGAGATGAATTTTCTTGCTCATGGCGCCCTATCTAGCATGGTTGC
>CAYZJE010000639.1:0-1991 GCA_964478485.1 uncultured Syntrophobacter sp.
CATGACCCGCGCGGCTGCGGGCGCACCACCGAAACGCAGCAAGTCTACACCATCAATCAGATGGCCAACGACATCGTCGCCCTGCTCGATCATCTCAAGATTCCGTCGGCCCATCTCTGCGGCCACTCCATGGGCGGACGCATCGCCTTGGAAATGGCGCTTAACTTTCCCGGCCGGGTGAAGAGCTTGATCATGGCGGCGAGCGGCTCGGGTCAAGCGGCGCGGCCGGGGCCGGATTGCATCCCCGGCTTGCCGCATTGGCTGGTGATCCGTCTGGTTGAGAAAGGCTTTGAGAAAGCGCTGCGTGAAGAGTTCTGCGACACCAGCGCGTTTTTCACTGAGGACTATCGCGAGAAACATCCAGACAAAGTCGAGGCGTTCTTTCAATTGGCCTGGGCGACCCACGCGAAATTGCCCGAATATATTCATCTGATCATCGCGCGCCACAACTGGGAGGCGACCCATCGTCTCGGCGATGTCAAAGCGCCGACGCTGATCCTGATCGGCGACAACGATTCGGCGCGCAGCAATCATTTGGCGCAGGCTGAGACATTAAAAAACCGCATCGCTGGCGCCGAGCTGAAGTTGCTCAAGGGCCAGTCCCACGGATTCTTCTGGCAAGCGCCAGAGGAAACTAACCGGGTGATTTTAGATTGGCTGAAACGCCACCACAATTTCGTCTAACCGGCTTTAACCAACTTTCTAATCCGTCATGCCGGTGAAAACCGGCATCCAGACCCATCATCCACATGGATACCGTTTTCCAACGGTATGACGGACACGGTCCGTCACCTGGATTCCCGCCCTGTATTAAGTACGGGGCAAGCTCTGCGCGGGAATGACGGAAAAAGAAGTTCCAGCTGACAGGCTGTTGAAAAGTGGAACATGCTTCGACGGGCTCAGCATGAACGGAATTATTGCAATCTCCGCTCCGTTCGTCCTGAGCCCGTCGAAGGACTCCGACAGAGATGTGCGGCCAGCTGCTAGATGACGGCGATATCGTAACCGTCATTGCCCTTTTGGTCCGGCGGAAAAAGCTCCCAGGATTCGATCCATGCGCGCGTGCGCTCGAATACTTTTTGCGGATAGGACTCGAAAACCATTCGCTCGCCGGGACCGAAGCGGCGAATGTCGATCAAGTCGTGATAGCGCTCTGGCAGTTCTTTTAGAAAATAATGCTTATAAGCTTCCGGTTCCAGGTCGATGTCACGCTGCGCAAGCTGCAATGCCTTGAAGTAGCGCTCGACATCCTGCAAGTCCGCGCCGTCCGAAACCAGATGGCCAATCATAAAGGTCGTATCGACGATTTTTTTGAAGCCCAGTTGCTCGGCGAGGTAAAAGGGCGCGCCGAACAAACTCGCCGCCGGCACCTGTCGGTCGACCAACAGCGCCAAGCGGTCGAGCAACAATCCACCGAAGTGCAATTTTATTTGGTCGCGAGGAAGGAATCCTTCGAGTCCCTGTAACGTCGAATAGTGGCTGCCCGAATGATAGCCGACCGTCACGGCAACGCCGGCTAAGTCTTCCGGCTTTCGCAGTGCCGAATCCGGCGACACAAATATGCCGGACGGCGAAACCGAGTAAGCTCGCCCCCACATCTTACCGTGGCCGGCGGACGCCGCCATGTTGACGGTCCAATGACAGGCCGCGCTCAAGTTGCAGCCGCGCCCGTCTTCGATCGACTCAAACGCGCCACGCTGAATATCCGCCGGCGCCGCATCGACTCGCTTCGCTCCGGCGGACCAGGTGACGATGGGAGTGACGAGAAACTCGTAGTCCAGGCCCGCCGCCGTGAAGTAGCCTTTTTCCTCGGCCACCCACTCTTGCAGCCTGCCATGGGATTGAATGCGGAATTTTGCCATGTGAAGCTCCTTGCCGTCATGGTGAAGACGGAAAGCGTTCGCGATCTATTCCCTTCTACTCTCAGACTCCGGCCACAATCAAGTGGAATTTTTTCCGCGGCCAGCGCCGGTGGACAGCGTGGCGCCGCT
>CAYZJE010000640.1:0-18872 GCA_964478485.1 uncultured Syntrophobacter sp.
AATTTTCTAATTGCCATAAATGAGAAAAAATCTATCGGTTTATGGGGACTAGCGCTTGGGATTTTTCGTTGATCGCACAAAAGTCCGTGGAGTCAAAAACCAGTAGTCCACCGGACTCTCCGCTGACGACTTTCCGCGTTAGCCTATGCTCAGGCCGCCGCCGTGGCACGCATCGTGCTCATGATATCAATCGATGGACTTCAATCAGCGACCATTTACCGTGGTTTGGGAGACCACCCGGGCTTGCGATCTTGCCTGCATTCACTGCCGCGCTGAAGCCCGAGCTCGGCGCGATCCAAGTGAGCTGAGTTTTGCGGAAGCCCAAGGGCTGATCCAAGACATCAAAGCCTTCGGTGTGCCCTATCCGATCTTTGTCTTGACCGGCGGCGATCCGGCCAAACGCCCAGATATTTTTGACCTCATCAAGTATGCCCGAAGCGAAGGTCTCCGGGTGGCGATGACGCCGTCGGCTACGCCGTTGATCACTCGCGATGCAGTGCGCCGTTTCGCCGAGGCGGGATTGATTCGTCTCGCCGTTAGCTTGGACGGCAAAGATGGCGCAGCGCACGACGGCTTTCGCGGTGTTCATGGGTCATTCGAGAGGACCCTCAATATTCTCGATTGGTGCCGTGAGTTCGGTCTGGAGTCGCAGATCCACACCACCGTAACGCGCCATGTGTTGGCCGATTTACCGGCGATCGCCGCGATGATCGCCGAGCGCGCCATCAAACTGTGGGCGCTGTTTTTATTAATCGCAGTTGGCCGGGCAGCCCGCCCGGAGATTCGCCGGCTCAATATCAACGCGCGCGAGATCGAGTCACTGTTTCATTGGCTCTACGACCTGACGAAGTCAGCCCCGTTCGATGTCACGCCGCGCGAAGGCTATCACTACCGGCGCGTGCTGTTGCAGCGGCGCGCGGCTGAATTGGCCATGCCCGTGGAGCAACTGCTCGCCGAGTCGAACGCGAGGTCATGGACGCCCTCGGAGGTCGCACCAAACGTTAAGGCGACGAAAATTCTGCGCGCGCCGCTCGGCGTCAACGACGGTAGGGGCGTCGTCTTCATTTCTCACACCGGCGAGGTTCAGCCCAGCGGCTTCTTGAATCTGGTCGGCGGCAATGTTCGTTCGCAGTCGCTGGCGGATATCTACCGATCGTCAGATGTGTTTACCCACGTGCGCGACTACACGCAGCTCAAAGGCAAGTGCGGCGTGTGCGAGTTCAAATCGATCTGCGGCGGCAGCCGCTCGCGCGCCTACGCGATCACCGGCGATCCGATGCGCAGCGATCCCTATTGTCTTTATCAGCCCGTTACGAAGGAGAGGAACGATGCCAATGGAAAATCCAGACCGAGCGGAGAAGCCGACGCACGCCCACTCGGCGCATGAAGCAAACATTGCCGCTTGCAGCCATCATCTTTCCGATAAAGCCACGGCGCTGCTCAGTGACGAACATCGCGTCATCGAGCGCGTGCTGGTGGCTGTGGAAAAATTGACCGAGAAGCCGGTGTTTACGTCTTTGGATTCATGGAAAAAGGCGCTCGACTTCATCCGTCACTTCGCCGATCAGTGCCACCATTTGAAAGAAGAGAAAATTTTGTTTCCCGCGTTGGAGGCGCACGGCATTCCGAACGACGGCGGGCCCATCGGCATGATGTTGCTCGAGCATGAAGAGGGAAGATCTTATGTGCGCGCCATGTTCGACGCGCTCGGCAAGATCGAAGCAGGCGATCCAAGCGCGCCGCCGGCGCTTTTTGAAAATGCCAAACGGTATACCCGACTCCTCCGGGAACATATTCAAAAGGAAGATGAGATTTTGTTCAGAATGGCCGATGAAGTCATCCCCGCAGATGAGCAAAAACAACTGCTCAAGACTTTCGAAACCCACGAGGCCGAAGAAATGGGCGCTGGGGTTCACGAAAAATATTTGACCATCGCCCAGGAACTGGAGAGCGTCGCGTAAGCGGGTAGACTCCTTGGAGCGGATATCGTTTCCCGGACAAAGTGGTAGTGGTTCAATTTGGGTTCAACGATGCATCAACGTAGGGGCAGACCTGTGTGTCTGCCCTCCGAACTACCTATAAAATCATGAGCGCAGCGTACGCTTTACCCGAACGCAGCCAATCCATCGGCGAGGAAATCGCCAACGCCGTCAGCCACGGTGTTGGCTTGCTGCTGGCGGTGGTTGCTGCGCCAGTCCTCGTGGTTGCCACCGTGCAGCGCGGCGGCGTAACTGAAATCGTCGCCGTGAGCATCTTCGGCGCAACCATGGTGCTGGCTTATCTCACCTCCACGCTCTACCACGCGTTGCCGATGAATCGGGCCAAGCGGGTATTCCGGACGCTCGACCATGGAGCGATCTACCTACTGATCGCCGGCACCTACACGCCATTCACGCTCGGCCCGCTGCGAGGCAGCTGGGGCTGGACGTTGTTCTGGCTGGTATGGGCATTGGCCTTCGCCGGGATCGTTTTTAAGGCGATTGGCGGTGTCCGCTACCCGAAACTTTCGACGTGCTTCTATATCGCCATGGGTTGGTTGGTCATTGTCGCGATAGAACCGCTCCGGCTCCATCTGCCCCTGTCGGGTTTCCTCTGGCTATTAGCCGGCGGTATCTCGTACACGGCGGGCGTGGCATTCTTTGCGCCGAAGCGGCTCCGCTACGGCCACTTTGTCTGGCACCTATTTGTTATCGCGGGCACTGCCTGTCATTTTGCCGCGGTGCTGTGGTACGTGGCGAAATAGTTTCTGGCGTCCGTCACGGTCAATGCGTGAAGACCACGCGCGCTGATTTACATCGGACGACAGCTCACCGGTCGATCAGGTGCGCCCCTCACGTTATGTCCTGGCGATTAGCCTTCTTGAAGTCGGCCTACATTCCCGATTTGGTATCCCGAATCAGACGCGTCGAGAAACACTGGTTACTGTCACTTCTCCACAATCCCTGACCACACGTAACATTCGCTTTGATGTATTTATCGCCCGCGGGGCCCTTCTTCGTCACATCGGTCACACAGATAGAGGCCCAGCCTTGGATTGTATCCGATTGGTTGCATTTGGTAGCATCAGGAACCACCGGAACCATCCAGCATGTACCGGGCGCGTGGTTTATCAGAAAAGCATCTCTAGCGTCGTCGTAAGTAGAGTTTACCACGCCGTTCTGAAGAAAGATGGGGTCGGTCAACACACCGCCCTCCGAGCAATTACCTGAACAAGTGTCACTGGCAGATCTTAAACACGCTTTGATCTTTGGCGCATTAACTGGATTATCCCAATAGGTCGTCCAACAAGAATTATCCGTCTTAGACGGCGACCTTGTTAATTCTACGCCCATTTTCGTCGTCGTGGAATCTTTATTCCCACCATAACAAGCCTGCGGCATGATCGCGATCGGAATTCCCGGAATTGCTTTAATGGCTGCCACAGCACTCACGCTCACATCGACCTTCCCAGGCGCGGACTGGCCAAAAAGTTTCATTAGCGGCGTGAGAAAAACCGGCGACTTCATTGCCGTACCGGCTGCAACCGATGTATACGGATTGGTCTTTTCCAACGCCACACGAACGCCGTTGGCGCCGGAGATGTTCGGCAGATCCGTGATCGCACCCGTGGCGGAGTCGTAGTTGACATAAGTGATATTCGCCGCGCCGATTGGATTTGACGGACTCGACAAGTAATCGTTATTTGCGTTGAACGCGGCAACTCGCGCGGTGACTTGGGCGGCTCCCATGGGGAGACCCGAGACAGCGGAAAGAGCGGCCGCATCGACGGCCGCTTGCCCCTGGCTCCGGGTATAGGCCAGTTGCCCGGTATCCAATCCCATCCCGACCATGATCAAGAGCAAGACGATCATCAGAGTGATAAACACAAGAACCGCACCTTTTTCATTGTTTACTGAATGCATAAAACCTCCTAAGGTCGCCTTCTATTACCGCGAGGCCGTTTCTGTCGAGCCCAGCCAAACCCCCTAGTATCGGGGAACAATCAACTGTTGTCTGTCGTTGTCGGTTCACGCTTTGTTCACCTCTTCCAGCCGCGACCAATCTATCAATAGGATATAGCCGCGCAATTGGACTGAAGTCGGATTGGACTTTGGTCCAGGAAGCCCAGTTTCGAATTTCCTGCGCCACGGATGATGGGTGACCCCTGATTCGCAGATGAGCAAAAACAACTGCTCAAGACTTTCGAAACCCACGAGGCCGAAGAAATGGGCGCTGGGGTTCACGAAAAATATTTGACCATCGCCCAGGAACTCGAGAGCATCGCGTAAGCGCCGAAACTTTAAAAAGAGATCGTCGGTTTAAAAAACATTACTCGCTGAACCCATCGGACTGGCTCGTCGGAGTAAATATTGTTCCACATTAAGTCATGAGCGACGCGCACGCTTTGCCTGAGCGCAGCCAATCCATCGGCGAGGAAATCGCCAACGCCGTCAGCCACGGTGTTGGCTTGCTGCTGGCGTATCTCACCTCCACGCTCTACCACGCGTTGCCGATGAATCGGGCCAAGCGGGTATTTCGGATTCTCGATCATGGCGCGATCTACCTGCTGATCGCCGGCACCTACACGCCGTTCACGCTCGGCCCGCTACGCGGGAGCTGGGGCTGGACGCTGCTCGGATTGGTGTGGGGGTTGGCCCTCGTCGGCATCGTGTTCAAGGCGGTTGGCGGCGCGCGCTTCCCAATACTTTCGACCTGTCTGTATATCGCCATGGGTTGGTTGGTCATTGTCGCGATAGAACCGCTCCGGCTCCATCTGCCCCTGTCGGGTTTCCTCTGGCTATTAGCCGGCGGTATCTCGTATATGGCGGGTGTCGCATTCTTTGCGCCGAAGCGGCTCCGCTACGGCCACTTTGTCTGGCATCTGTTTGTGCTCACCGGCACCGCGTGTCATTTCGCCGCGGTGCTGTGGTACGTGGCTGTTTAGGTATTGGCTTCCCGTCACGGTAAATGCGTGAAAATTACGCGCGCAGATTTGCAGAGGACAAGACTCACTGGTCGATCAGATGCGCCGCGGGGTGAATGTTAATTGACACGCTGTAATCGTTCGATTACAATTTCTCGTGTTCTCGATCAAGCCCCTGCCTGAATTTACCGAATGGCTGGACGGTCTGTCCGATGTGTCGGTGCGCGGGGTAATCGCGGCGCGCATCAAGCGTCTGGAGCGCGGCTTGATGGGGGACGTGGAGCCAGTCGGCAACGGGGTGTCGGAATTGCGCATTCATTTCGGTGCGGGCTGGCGCATTTATTTCGTGCAGCGTGGCGTTCAGTTGATTGTGCTGCTCGCTGGCGGCACCAAGCGCAGCCAAAAGGCAGACATCAAGCGAGCCAAGGCACTGGCGGCTCTATTGGACTAAATGAAGGAGATGACCATGACTCAACGTATCAAGGTAGCCGACTTGCCCGAGTTTGATGCCGCGCCGTATCTCGACAGCGAGGCGGCAATTGCGGCTTACCTGACGGACATTCTAGAGGCGAACGATTCGGCTTTGCTGGCATCGGCTTTGGGAGACATCGCTCGGTCGCGTGGCATGAGCGAGATCGCCAAGGCATCCGGACTGACCCGCGAAGCCTTGTACAAAGCGCTCAGACCCAATGCAAAGCCGCGCTACGACACCATCGCGAAAGTCTGCGGGGCGCTAGGGGTGCGGCTGGTGGCACAGGCAATTCATGCTTGAGTGTCCAAAGTCAAAGGCATAACACGTCGGTCGAGCAGACATCCAACGGCGGGGAACGTTTGCACTTCTTCCAAGCGGCCGTGCCGCCGTTTGCTGCCGCTCACTTCAAACGTTATGCGCACAATTGCGCAGGGACAGATGAATTCTTGCGTAAACAGTGTATAAGGCTGTAAATTTTAGAAACGTCGTTCCGGCTTGAATTCTATCGCACAAGCGCGGGGATTGAGCCGGCACTAGACTACATTCGGGCCCCGGCATGAAAGGCAAGAGGCAAAATAGGCGAGGCACGTCACTTCGCCAGTACCTGCGCGGGGAAATGAAAGACCCTGAGTTTCGGCGGCTCTACGAGGAGGCGGACATCGAACTCCGCGTCGCTCTTGATGTCACCAAGGCGCGCGAGGCGAAGAAGATGAGTCAGCGAGAGCTCGCGGATGCGCTTAAGACAAAACAGCAGACCGTTTCGAGAATCGAGCGTGGAGCTCAAAACGTAACTATCGCAACGCTGGATAAGATCGCTCGCGCACTAGGAAAGGGCCTGCAGGTGAAATTTGTTGCGATGGGCGGCGCATAACCTTTCGCTTGAGCAGGCCGCGGCCAGAGTAGGGGCAAATCTTTACTCATTAGATTCTATGTTAACCCCGCCTCTTGAGGCGGGCACGACTAAATGGGGTTTCCAAAGGGGGCGAGCATCCCCTTTGCGATATTGCAATTGGCGGCGGGGTTAAATCCCCGCCCGCGATGGCTTAGTTTAATCGCATCGCCATTCGTGGTACATTACCGCCTTGCGGAGGTACGGCAATGCGGACAATTTTGAGTTATTGCCAAGGGCTGCCTGAACGTAACTTCGGCCCCGGTGAAGTGCTCCTAGTCGAAAAGGAGAAGCAAGGCATTCTCTATATTCTCATCGAGGGAGAGATCGAAGTGCTGAAGGGCGATTTTCAAATCACCACGGCATCCGAGCCTGGCGCGATCTTTGGCGAGATGTCCATTCTCCTCGATATTCCACATACCGCTACCGTCAGAACGCTTGCGCCATCTCGGCTGCACGTGGTCGAGCGCGCGGCGGAGTTTCTCCACTCACACACCGATATTACCTACCAACTCGCCCAACTACTCGCTCAGAGACTCTATAGCGTCACCACCTATCTCGTTGACTTAAAAAAACAGTATGAGGATCGCCAAGACCATCTCGGCATGGTCGATGAGGTGCTGGAGACGCTGGTGCACCAACAGGTCGAGGAGTGCAGTCCAGGCTCTGAGCGCGACCCCAATACGACTATTTGAACCAGCTTGGCAATGCCGTGAGTTCCGGCACCGGGCGATTGAGCGGTTTGTCCATGTGGACGACTTCAGCGCCAGCCAGCGAGAACCACAGCGCCATCCGCTCGGTGGTGTAGAAAACGATATGCGTCGGGTCGGGGCCTATCTGCCGTCCAGGATTGAAGACCCAGGTGGAGCCCAACCGGTCCACCCAAGATCCGCCTTGGCGAAACGGCGACTGGTGGATGTGGCCGCTGAGGACGATGTCCGGCTGGTATTGCTTGATCCAACGCAATAACTCGGTGTCACCGAAATGTTTTTGCCCGCCCCAGCTCGTCGGCGAATCGTCAGGCGGCGCATGATAGACCCAAAACCACTGCTCCTTGGCCATTTCCGCGTCCCGCGCCAATTGAGCGCCTACGGTCTCTCTCGTCTGCGGGCCGTCCCACCAGGGGCAGATGGTAATCAAGACGCCATCAACCGAAAGACTGTCGCCGTCGGTTGGCGCTCCGAATTGGCGAACTTTGGTGATCCACTTCGCCACCTTCTCACCAGCATCATTAAGCGCATCGAGATCGTGATTGCCCGAGCAGACGATCAGTTTGGTCCTGCTGTGGAGGCGCTTCAGGTAAGTCAAAATCACCGCGATTTGGGCCCGCGCCTCGACCGCCGATGAGATATCGAGATGGTCGCCCGCGATCACGACGACGTCAAAATCTTTCGCGGCGTTGGTTACCCAGTCGTATTGTTTGAGAGCATAGTGCAGATCCGATACGAGGAGAACTTTCACGACAGCGTCCCCCATGAAATTTTGCTCAGTGTCAAAGTGTAACCACTCCTGCGCGATTCTACGGATGCCTCGGTTCGGAGCCAACTTGCTATGCTCAGCGAAACAAATGCTGCTGTCTTGCCGACCTCTAGGAAATTTATTCACCCTTTTCGCTGACGGGAGCTATAGCGCCGAACCGGCTCGTAATCAATTAAATTCGCGAACGGGGTTTGAACCCCGCTCGCGACCAAAGGGGATGCTCGCCCCCTTTAGAAACCCCATTTAATCGTGCCCGCCTCAAGAGGCGGGGGTTAACAGCAATCAACCGCATGATCGTTTGGCGAAAATCGCGTTGTTGTGGGCAGCCTTCGCGCGCCGTTTCGCCCGAGGCGACTTATGTCGGCGTAGTGTGATCGCTCCGGCGCGGCCGTCCGCATGCGATCGGTCAATCCCGGAACGGCTCAAGCATTGATAGCGATAGAACTCGCCGGGGAGCGCTCGCTGCAAGTCCGCGAACCTGTCGCCACATCAGGCGGCGCCGTAAAGCCTTTGACGCGGTCGCAGAAACTGGAAGAATTCCGGCGTTTTTCTTAGGTTGTGGAACGGCGTGAAAACAATCGCCGCTTAATCCCTCTGCAAAGCTCGCTAAGACCTCGTGGCATGTAGATTGCTCAATCTAGCTCAATTAGAGGTGTAGTTTAACAAATTTGCCGCAACCAAGGTAGGAGTTGGGATGAAAACCCAGCTGCATATTTCCTACTTGGGCTTAGTTCGAAACGTCATCGGTCGAAGCGAGGAAGATCTCGATGTCCTCGCGGGCACCACGGTCGGTCAGTTGCTCCGCCTGCTCGGCGATAAACACGGCTCTCCATTTAAACAAAGCGTCTTGAAACAAAGCGGCGAACTGCGCGCCATGGCGCAAGTGTGCGTCGACGATCGTGACATCGACGAGTTGAATGGCTTTGACACCCGGCTGGGCGAAGATGGGCAAGTCAGCATTGTTGTCGGAGTTTACCCGCCAGAAGGAGGTTAGCTATGTTTAATCCGCGCGAAGATGTTTGGCTCCATTCCGTCTGCGACATGTGCTTTGCCGCCTGCGGTATCGTCGCCCATCGAAAGGATGGCGTGCTGGTTAAAATCGAAGGCGACCCGGACTGTCCAGCGAGCGCGGGGAAGATTTGCGCCAAGGGCCAGGCTGGACTGATCGGCCTCTACGATCCGTCGCGGGTCAAGGTGCCGCTAAAACGGACCAATCCGGAAAAAGGCATCGGCGTCGCTCCGGGCTGGCAGGAGATCAGCTGGGATGAGGCGATGGATATTCTGACTGAGAAGCTCGGAAAAATCCGTGCAGATGATCCGCGCAAGCTGATCATTTCCAGCTTCGATCAAATCGCGCTTTCCTATTTCATCCGCCCGGTCTGGGCGATCGCTTACGGCACGCCCAATGCGGACTGGGTGGGTTACTTCTGCGGCAACTATCTCCATGCGTCCATGTACCTCATCAACGGCGCGTTTCACTCGGACTTCGATCTCGATCACTGCAATTACGTCATTCTGCTCGGTAACCAGCAAGGCTTCATGGCTGGGCTCAATGCCACGGTGATGGCGCGCAAGATGGCCGAGGCGCGCCGGCGCGGGCTGCGCGTGATTGTGGTCGATCCGGTCGGCACCAATGCCGCGGCGAAAGCGGATGAATGGGTGCCGATCCGCCCTGGCACCGACGGCGCGTTCATTTTGAGCATGATCAACGTGCTCATCAACGAACTCAACTGTTACGACCGCGAGTTTCTGTGCGCGCGAACCAATGCGCCCTACCTCGTGCTCGCCGACGGCAGTTATCAAAAAGAAGCAGCGGGCGAGAAACCACTGGTGTGGGACCAAAAGAGCGGCTGTGCCGTGCCCTTTGACCAAGAAGGAATTCAGCCGGCTTTGGAAGGCTCATTCACAGTCCACGGTGAGCCCTGCCGGACGGCTTTCGAATTACTCAGAGAGCAGGTGAAAAATTATCCGCCGGAAAAAACCGCCTCGATCACGACGATACCCGCTGAGACGATTCGGCGCATCGCCAAAGAGTTTGGCGCGGCGGCGCGCATCGGTTCGACGATCATGATCGATGAGCAGCCGCTGCCGTACCGGCCCGTGGCGGTGAACATTTATCGCGGCGCCGGCGCGCACAAGCATGGTACGCATACCGCGCTGGCGGTGCAGATCCTCAACATGGTCGTGGGCGCCTTCTATGTCCCCGGCGGCCACCGCGGACCCAACCTCGTTGGTCCGCGCTGGCAATGGCAGCCGGGCGCAACCAAGGAAGGATTGATCACGCCGCCCGCGGCCATCGGTCACGGCGCCCGTTATTACGATTTTGAAGAACGGGCGCCGGAGGATCTCGGCTTGAACGAGCTGTTTCCGATCAGCACCAACCGCAGCCCGATGTATCAGATGAATCTCAGTGAGCCCAATAAATTCGGCCTTCCCTATAAGCCGGAGGCGCTGATCGTTTGCCGGCGTAATTTACTGATGAACAACACCAACCCCGAAGCGATCGCCGAGATGCTAAAAGAGATCCCTTTCATCGCCACCTTCAGCACGCAGTTGGATGAGACCGCCGAGTTCGCCGATCTAGTTATGCCCGAGGCTTACTATCTGGAAAGATTCGATCTCTTCCCCAACCGTCCAAGCCACACCATGAGTCAGGCGACGGGATATTTTTACTGGGGACTGAGACAGCCGGTGGTGAAGCCCATCGGCCAGGCGCGGCGCTGGATCGACGTCATGCTAGAAGTTGCCGATCGGTTGGGGTTTTTGGGCGACGTTTACAAAATGTTCAACGTGAAATGGGGCCTCAAAGATCCCTACAAACTCGATCCCAGTGCGCGCTACACCATGAATGAACTGTACGACCGTTGGACCAAGTCGCTGTTCGGTCCTGAGCGCGGCATCGACTGGTTCAAGACGCACGGCTACCATAAAGTGCGCCGCACGGCGCAGGAGAATTATCCCGGCCCATTCATCAAAGCGCGCTTCCCGATGTACTTCGAGAACATGCTCAGAGCCAAAGAGTCGGTGAGCAAGGTTGCCGCCAAGTTGGGGCACAAGTGGGACACTTCCGACTACAAGGCGTTGCCCGAGTGGAAGCCATGCCCGGCTTATGAAAGCGGCACGCCGCCGTTCGATCTTTTCGTGGTCAATTTCAAGATTCCCTTCCACGGTCTTTCCGTGACGACGCAAAATCCCTGGTTGAGCGAACTCGCCGAGCGCAACCCTTACGCTTACAAGATCTTGATCAACGCCGAAACCGCCGCGCGCAAGGGAGTTCGTGACGGCGATGATATCTGGGTGGAATCTGAAGCGGGGAAGGTCAAAGGCGTGGCGAAAGTCACCGAGTGTATCCATCCCGAAGTGGTCGGCATCGCGGGGGTCTTCGGCAGTTGGGCCGAAGGCAAACCGGTGGCGAAAGGCAAGGGCGTTCACTTCAACACGCTGTTGCCGCTGAACATGGATCGCATCGATCCGATTTCATCCGGGGTCGATTCATGTATCCGCGTGAAAGTTTCGCGCGCGGCTTAGCGAGAGGAGGGCGTTATGTCGGCACGGCTCGATGAATTTTTGATCGACGTTAAGCCGCAAAAAGAGTGGGGCTGGCTGGTGATCACCTACCTCTTTCTCGGCGGCGCCGGCGCCGGATTGTTTCTGGCCGCGCTCTACATGACCCATCCCTGGGGCGAAGCGCTGGGCTTGATGTTGCTTGTCATCGGCACGCTCTTTCTCATGCTCGACCTCGGCCGGCCGGAGCGCTTCTGGCGCGCCTTTTTGCGCGCTCGAACATCGTGGATCAGCCGCTAAATGGGGTTTCCAAAGGGGGGCGACCATCCCCTTTGCAATATTTAAATAAGCGGCGGGGTTAAATCCCCGCCCGCGAAGTGGCTTCGTTTAATTAGATATGCAATTAGGGTTTCGGAGAGGACAAGGCCATGAGTACAAAAAGTTCAATCTGCGAAAACAAACGACGCTTTTGTTTGGCTCACGCTTCGATTCTCTTCTTCCTTCTCCTATCTGCGCCCATGGTTCCAGCGGCCGAGCTGCCGTTGGTGCGCATCGCGCACGGCGCTTTCAACGAGAAACTTGCCGCTCTAGGGGTTGCCGCCGAGCTGGGTTTTTATTGCAAGCATGGCGTGAACGTGGAGGTCATCAATATTCGCAGCGGGCCGCAGACCATGGCCGATCATCCAAGATGATAAATGTGTTTCTGACGAACGCGCACGACAACGTTGTCATGGGATCACCGATTAAGGAGGACGGATCATGAGAGGCGCAAGCTCACCTGTGGTGACTGGTGTCTTTACTGCCGCGGTTGGAATCGGCATCTGTGCTATCAGTTTCTCCGTCGCCGCAGAACCCGAGCCGCGTCCTCTCTAAAGAATTGGAACGCCTAAACAAGCCGCACCAGTTAGAGATTTACCCTGCGCATGGCTCGACCGCCCAAGAAGGACACAGCTTTTGCACGACTGGAGGCAAGGTCTGGGACGGTGAAGTGTTCTGGTTCCTTGGCAAGGCAATGCAGCGATGACCGCGCCAGCAGGACGACAAGACGTCTAACCGTAGCCGCGGGGTGGACGCGACGGCTATTCCGTGTGCCCCGAAAATCATCTCTGCCGCACATAATCGGCGTTCAAATAGACACTCGCGTTCACTATTTTTCCTGTTCATTTTCAGTGAACATATAATTGGCGAACCCCGCGGCCCTAGGAACCGCGATCTAGACGCCCTCGGGGCAGTTGGTTTCAAGCGGCCATCCCTGTTATATTTGCAGCGAAAAGCCGGTGCATGAGCGAGACGCGTAGTAACGAGGAGGTGTTATGGCGGGAAAGCCAGAGATATTACGAGCGCTGGAGGGATTGCCTCGGGAGTCCTTGAAGGAAGTTAAGGCGTTTATCGATTCCCTGAAAAAACAGAACGGCAAGAGGCACGCGAACGGCCGCAACGGAGAGTTGCAGGCAAGAAAACAACTTTCTGCCATCAAGAAGTGGGCAGGGATGATGCTAAAGGAAGGATTTTCCGGACGAGAACACGACGCCGTCTTGTATAGGAAAGATTTGTGATCTTCGTCGATACCGGCGCATGGTTCGCCGTTGCGGTGCGCAATGATGCAGACCACGGGATTGCTATGAGATGGCTCCGGCAGAACCGCGAGCCATTGATCACGACGGACTATGTCCTGGCGGAAACTGCAACCCTGATTCGAATGCGCGACAAAACAGCGCGTGGGCACCGGTTGGCAGTACGGATTGCGTCGTCCATCCTGAGACAAGAGGCCGCCATCCTGCGCAATATCACTGGAGCCGATATCCAAAAGGCATTCCAGGTATTTCGGGATTATTCAGACCATCTGTTCAGCTTTGTTGACTGTACGAGCTTTGCCGTCATGGAAAGGCTGAGCATCACCTATGCTTTTGCTTTTGACGGTCACTTTGATGAATATCCCGGTCTAATCAGGGTTCCTGGCGAGCAATATGTGTGAGCGCATCCCGCCGGATGGCAGCGTCAATCAAGCCGGGCTTCAGTTAGTGATCGACGAAGAAAAAGCGGCCGGCAAGCTCGCCGCGGAATTTACCATGCAAGAGATTCTCGTCGACGGTTTCGTTAAAGCGGCGGCCCTGTCCGTCAATCAACGCTTCGGCAGCGGCTGCGAGTGAATCAGGAGAAAGCCCCCAAACTACTTAATACAGCGTTGGTCGCAATCCTTAAGCTCGGGCCAGAGCAGACAGTGGATGACTTTTTCGCTCTGGCCGGTTTCAGAGGTGGTCCCCTCCGTATCAACGACCGACAAGCACTTCATCCTGGCACACCACAGCACCAATGCGCGCGACCGTGAGCGCCAGAACCATCCGCCGAGCTTGACTATGCAATAGCCGCCAACGATGAACAGGATCGGCTGGTACATTAACAGATCGTCGAGCATTGCGGCGCTCGCCTCTTTATTTACCGTCGCCCACGCTGCTCGCAGCGTGGAACCTTTAGATGGGTTTTCCGAAGGGGGCGAGCATCCTTTTTGCGATATTTCAATTGGCGGCGGGGTTAAATCCCCGCCCGCGAAATGGCTTCGTTTAATGTAGTTCGGGCCAGTTTTCCGCTACGCAATTCTCGTCGCATCCTTCTCGCTTCGGCCACAACGAGCAACGCTTGACCCGGATGACCGGCTGGCCGAACGCGGCGCCTAACGCGCCCAGGCCAGCGTTGAGGTCCACTTCAGCGAGGCCATGGGTTTGCGGACAGGTAATGACCCTGCGGTAGCGATACTGTCGGAAGGCGTCGAGAGCAATCGGAACTAAAACGAAGACAAGCCCAAAGGCCACAATCCCAGCGATAAGCAGCAGTGGATTAGTGAACATAACCCTTTCCTCCTTCCCGGCAGCAACGACACTAAGAATTACGAGCAAGTCCTGTGCCCACGAAAAGGGCTAGAGTTAACCTGGGAGGATGGGATAGGTCGCGGCGCGCGCGTGTCAGAAATGAAAAAACTTGCTCGTCTAACTCTCAACTTTTGGAATCGACGGGTAAAGAGTTAGCGGCGATTGATTGTGGATCGGCAGGGTGAAAATATTGTCGGAGATAGTCGCTAGAATTAGCCAGCTCTTCGATAGCGGCGCTTTCCATGCCGTGAGAATTTCGCCCGTGGCTTTGCCAATTTCTAAGAAATAGCGACTTGCCCACTGGACCCTAATTCAGCGCAATTTCACAACAGCGGCCAGTGGCCTTGATCTTGCTGCTGGAAAATGAAAAATTCCAGCGGGGAGGTTTGCTCATGGACAATGTGACGCGGCTGGATTCCCGGCGCGACGCTGAAGCGATCCAATGGGCCAAGGAACTGCGTGAAACCGAGGCGTGGTTTCACAGCGAACGGTTTCGCGACGTCACGCGACTTCATACGCCCTACGAAGCCGTCGCGCTGCGCGGCAGCCTGACGGAAGACTACACCGTGGCGCGCCAGTCAGCGGTGAAACTGCACGATTATCTGCAGCGCTTGTTCAAAGAAAAAAAGCAGGAGACCACCTACGGTCCGTTTTCTCCGACCGGAGCGGTCAGGGCCGTCATGGAGGGCATAAAGGTTCTTTACCTGGGCGGCTGGGCGACCTCGGCGAAAGGATCTGACTCCGAGGATCCCGGCGCCGATCTGGCCAATTACGCGCTCGACCGAGTGCCGAAGGAAGGCGCGTCGTGGGCACGCGCGTTGTTGCATCAGGATGAACTGCAAAGGGCGCAGCGCCTGAGGATGACTTCGGCGCAGCGCAAGAAATATCCGGCGATCAGTTTCACTCCGCCGCTGATCATTCCCGACGGTGACACCGGCCACGGCGGCGAACATCATATCCGTAACCTGGTGAAAAAATTCGTCGAGAGTAAAATCGGCGCGATTCATATCGAAGACCAGCGCCCGGGCGCTAAAGTCTGCGGCCACCAGGGGCAAAAAGTCCTGGTCTCCACCACCGAAATGGTTTCCCGGCTAAATACCGCAAGGCTGCAATACGACATCATGGGCGTAGCGGGCGTGATCGTGGCGCGCACCGATTCCCAGGACGCCACGGCTATCGATAGCGTGGATGATGAGCGCGATCATCCCTTCGTTTACGGCGCCACCAAGCCGATCGTGCCATTCAAGAATGTTAATCTTGCGGCCATCAGAAAATTTTACCAGGCCGGCTTTAAAGAAATAAACGGCCATCTGCTGCACCAGATTTCCGACCAGGCTTACAAAGCCGCGGAGGATTGGTTGCGCCGAGAGCATCTAGATGGCCGAATCAACGAGGGCATAGGCAAGATTAAGAAAGACCACGGCGCGCTCAAAAAACTGCGCCAGCGATTGCGCCGGCAGGGGGCCGGAGCGCGGAATGTTCGTGAGCAGTTGGCCGTTGCCGAAATCACCAGCAAAAAAATCGCCGCTGAAACGATTGACTCCGTGCTCTTAGCGGCGCGCCAGGCTTGGGCGGAAAAGGCCGGCCTCAAAACCTACGGTGACGCGGTGGCGGACGCCATGCAGGCGCGGCTTCGAGACCACGGCAAGCAGCCGATGTCCATCGAACAGTGGCGCAAATGTGCCAACGGTATTTCCCATGGGGAAGCGCGCGAGCAGGCGGCGTCCATGGGCATCGACATTTTCTGGGACTGGGAGCTGCCGCGCACGCCCGAGGGTTTTTACCAAATTACCGGCGGGCGCGACATGGCGATTCAAAGAGGGTTGGCGACCGCGCCGTTTGCCGATCTGCTCTGGCGCGAGACCGCCAAGCCGGATTTAGACGATGACAAAAGCTGGGCCGATGCGATCCACAGCGATTTTCCGCGAATGATGCTGGCTTATAATCTGTCGCCTTCGTGGAATTGGGATGCTTGGGGTTTTACCGACGACCAGATCCGCGGTTTCGCCGATGAGCTGGGTAAGATGGGCTATGTTTTCAACTTCATCACTTACGGCGGTCATCAAACCGAGGCGTTGATGAACGGGCGGCTGGCGCGAGCGCTAAAAGAAGAAGGCGTGCTTGGATTCGTCAGATTGGTGCAGCGCGCGCTTCGGCTCGCCAACGACCCGGCGCAGTATCCGCAGACTTTCGTCGGCGGCGACTGGGCGGATCGCTTCCGGCGCGCCGCCCGGGGGCCGTCGCTGACGACATCGTCGATGGGTGGAAAGTCGACCGAGACGCAGCATCGAAAAGCGGTCGAAGTGCCGACCAGCGTGCTCGACCGCTGGCTTGGCAAGTGGACCGATCATTGGAACAAACAGGGGCTCTATAAGCAAGGAGAATTAAGCGTCGAGCTCAAAGAGCGGTGGGCCGGCGCCGAGGAGATGATGCTCAATGTCTTCGATGAGGCGCGCGATAAGATCGCCGAAATTATTTTTCGTGTCGACCGGGATCGCCAGGGTCGAAAATTTCTCGCCGTCAAGGACCAGAACACGATTAAAAAATATCGCAACCGGCGCTTGATGTCGCTGATGCATTTCTTTATCTTGCATCGCTATAAGACCGATCTGGTCCACTATGTGACGCCCAGCGGCGACAATCGTTTGTCGGTTCAACGCATGATCCACAACGGCGTGTTCCGATCGGCGCGCACCGACGATCCCAACATCATCGCCATCGAGGTCGACACGGCGAGGGCGCAAAAGATTTTCGCCAATGACGATTCGATCCAGCGGTTTATCGCGAAACCGTTGGCAATCGCGCCGCATCACGGCGCAGCGCCGCTACGGGCGGCCGGATAAGAGCGGTGCGCTAATTTTTTCCCAGGAGAAACGCTATGGCGAAACCTGTTGAAATCGGCGGCTTACGGATCGACCATGAATTATACGCCCTGGTGCGAGACGAGATCGCGCCGGGCACGGCCATCGCGCCTGACGCCTTCTGGGCTGACTTAGGCAAAATCGTTGACGACCTCGCTCCCATTAATCGCGCCTTACTTGGCGAGCGCGATCGGCTGCAGCGCGAGATCGACTCCTGGTGCCTCGGCCATCGCGGCCGGCCATTCGCTGTGGCGGAGTATCGCGCCTTTCTCGAAAAAATTGGCTACTTGATTGCCGAAGCTGAACCCTTTCAAGTCGCGACGGAAAACGTCGATCGGGAAATTTCTCGCGTCTCCGGCCCGCAGCTGGTGGTGCCGTTGGATAACGCGCGTTACGCTCTAAACGCGGCCAATGCCCGTTGGGGTAGTTTGTACGACGCGCTCTATGGCACGGACGTCATCCCTGAGGATGACCGTGCCGAAAAAGGTCGATCGTACAATCCCATTCGCGGCGCTAAGGTCATCGCCAAGGCCGAAGCTTTTCTCGATGAAGCGGTCGGTCTTGAGGCCGGCAAGTTTGCCGATGTTGCGAGCTTTTCGCTGCGCCACGCCAATGGCGCGACGGAGCTCGTGGCTACGCTCAAGGACGGAGGTGAAGCGGGCTTGGCCGATCGGCAAAAATTCGCCGGCTACGCGCTCAAAGAAGGGGAACTGGCGAGCATCTTTTTCAAGAACCATGAACTGCACATCGAGATTCAGCTCGACCGCGATCATGCCATCGGCAAGCTCCACCCCGCCGGCGTGAAGGATGTCATTCTAGAGTCGGCAGTGACGACGATTCAAGACTGCGAAGATTCGATTGCCGCCGTGGACGCGGCCGACAAGGTGAGAATCTACCGCAACTGGAACGGCATCATGCGCGGCACCTTGGCGGCCGACTTTGAAAAAAACGGGCGTACGCTGACGCGCCGGCTAAACTCCGACCGAAACTTCATCGCGCCCAACGGTCAGAGCCTGACGCTGCCGGGGCGAAGCCTTTTGCTGGTGCGCCATGTCGGCATCCACATGTACACCGATGCCGTGACCACGGCTGACGGCGCGGCGATTCCTGAAGGGTTCCTCGACGCCATGGTTACGGCGCTGGCGGCGTTGCACGATCTAAAGCGCACGGGAAAAGTGATCAACAGCCGCACGGGCAGCGTCTACATCGTCAAACCCAAGATGCACGGTCCGGCGGAAGTCGCGGCGACGGTGGCATTATTCGCTAGAGTGGAAGACGCCCTCGGCATGAAGCGCCATACCCTGAAGCTCGGCATCATGGATGAAGAGCGTCGCCTCACGGTCAATTTGACCGAGTCGATCCGCGCGGCGCGTGAGCGGGTTGTCTTCATCAACACCGGATTTCTCGACCGCACCGGCGATGAGATCCATACCAGCATGGAGTTGGGAGCGATGCTGCCGAAGCTGGAAATCAAAAATCAGCCGTGGCTTGCCGCCTACGAAGACTGGAATGTCGATATCGGGATTGAATCCGGACTGATGGGCAAAGCGCAGATCGGCAAAGGCATGTGGACCATGCCCGATGAGATGCGCAAGATGGTTGAGACCAAAGCTGCGCATCCTAACGCCGGCGCCAACACGGCCTGGGTGCCCTCGCCCACGGCGGCGACGCTGCATGCGCTGCACTATCATCAAGTCGATGTTGCCAAGCGGCAGGCCGAACTGGCGCAGCGGCGCCGGGCAAGTCTGGCGGCGATACTCACGCCGCCCCTGCTTGATCGGAAGTTGACGGTAGAAGAGATCCAGCGAGAATTGGAAAACAACGCGCAAGGTATTCTCGGCTACGTGGTGCGCTGGGTGGATCAAGGAGTCGGTTGCTCCAAGGTGCCCGACATCAA
>CAYZJE010000641.1:0-6991 GCA_964478485.1 uncultured Syntrophobacter sp.
TTTTGCAGACATAACCCGCGCGGCGGCGAAAGTCTAACCATTCGCGCTTGACAGGCGATACAAGGCTGTACCATGATCGAGAAAATCTTGAAGTGGAGGAACCAAACATGAAAGGCGCGTTCAAACATGTCGCTCTATTTACCGAAGACCCGGATCGTTTGCTCGATTTCTACCAAAAAAACTTGGGCTTTAGTCTGATTCGCCGCTCACCGTCGGGTTCGCTCTACACCACCGACGGTTTGATCATGTACGCCATGTTGAAAAAGCGCGCCGAGTCGGAAGCGCGCTGGGTCGGTTACGATCACTTCGGCTTTCACGTCGACAACATGGCGGAAGCCAAGAAACGGGTTACCGAAGCATTGCCCGATTGCCAGTGGGGACAGCGGCCGCAAGATGGACGCTACGCGGAATATCGTTTCCTCGACATGAACGGCCATCCAGTGGACGTTTCCGAAGAAGGATTTCGCACTAGCGGCGACCTGACGCCGCCGACCGTGCGCCACGTCGACATCGGCGCCGCTGATCCGGTGAAAACTGCGACGTTTTACCGGAATACTTTTGAACTGAAAGAGTTGAGCCGCAGCGACAACGACGTAGTCCTGTCGGACGGGACCGTCAGCGTGACCTTCGTCAAGCATGGAGGCGGCGGCTCCTGCCAGCTCCAAAGCATGGGCATGGAAGTAAAAGATCCCGAAAACACCGCCAGCGCATTTCCGCACAAAAAGTCGCTGGGCAACGGCAAGTTCGAAGTAAAGGACATCGACGGCAACACCTTGCAGCTAGCGGCCCACTGGCAAGTCTAACCGTAAAAACATTCTCACCACGAAGGACACGAAGAGCACGAAGTTCGGAGTTTTAATTATCCGAACCCTTCGTGTCCTTCGTGACCTTCGTGGTGAACAAAACAAACTGAACGTGACACATCATCCACACGAAAATCTGAAGCACCTTAGTTTTTTTGTCACGCTGGCGGCAACGCTGTGTGTGACTGGCTTGTCGACGTTGCGCGCCGCCGAGTCCGATGCGATCATCGCCGGCGCGCAGAAGGAAGGCGAGCTGGTCACCTGGGCGGTCGGTGAGATCACTTTCCAGACCATGGTCGTCGACCGCTTCAAGCGCAAATATCCGTTCATGAAAAAAGTTGAAGCCGTGCGCATTCCTTCGGAAAAGCTCCGTACCCGCTTGATGACCGAAGCGCAAACCGGCCGGAGCAGCAACGTTGACATCCTCGGACTGAGCGGATTTGAGCTGGCGTTTCTCAGCGACAAAGGTTTCTTCGCGCCATACCGCTCACCGGAAGCCAACGCCATCCCCGAAGGGTTCAAGGACGCCAATGGGCTGTGGACGGCCTATTATGTCAACACCATCATCACCGCGTACAACACCCGGCAAGTAGCGCCGAAAGACGCACCGCAACGTTGGGAAGACCTGCTCGATGCCAAGTGGAAGGGCAAGATCGCTTTCTATGAGGAAGAGTACGAGTGGTATGCCAATTATCTTAAGCTCGTCGGCCGCGACAAAGGCGTCGATTTTATGCGCCGCTTGGCGCGCCAAGACTTACAGTACCGCGGCGGACATTCGCAGATGGTACAGTTATTAGCTGCCGGCGAATTTCCCATCATGGGTGTCGCTTATGCGCCGCGGGTGAGCGTCGTGCGCGCCAACGGAGCGCCGATCGACTGGGCCGCGCTTCAGCCGGTGTTCTCGACAGCCATCGGCATGGGCGTCTACAAAGCCGCGCCCCATCCGAACGCGGCAAAGCTCTATATCGATTTTATGCTGTCGAAAGAAGTACAGCAGGAGATTTGGGTCAACGCCGCATGGAAAGGCTCGGCGCGCCGCGACATCACTCCCAAAGACCCGCGCTGGCAAGGCATCAAAGTCATTCCCCTCGACCTGACGATCGCGCAAAGATATCAAGAGGTCGCCAAGGAATTTCAGCAAGTGTTCAAGCCGCACGGCGGTTGATCGTTGCGAAAAAATCGCAGCGAAAGCTCAGTTGGATCACAGGTTGGATCGATGGCACAGTCAAATCTTTACGGAAAAGTCGCCGCGGGTGAATTCTACCGCAAAGCCGGCGCGAGACTTAAAGAAGACGCCGATCCATCGCAGATCGCCCATAAAGTCGGCACCTCCGAGCGCACGCTGCCATTGCTCCACGCCTACCACATGTTCGACAAAGCGCATGTCGTAATGTTGACCGAAGAGGGATTGCTTCCCGGGGAAGATGGCGTCGCGATCCTGCGCGCCTTCCGCCGGATGGAAGCTGAAGGCTGGCAGCGTATTCGTGGCGAAGGTGGCCATGGTTTGTTCTCCGGCGAGGCCTATCTCATCGAAAAGCTCGGCGAGGAGATCGGCGGCAAGATTCACCTCGGCAGAAGTTCCGGCGATCTAAATTCCGTCTCCGCTCGCGTCGGCGTGCGGGAAAAATTGCTCAACACGATGGCAGCGGTGCTGCGCTGCCGTGAGGCTTACCTCAAGCTTGCTGAACTGCATCTGGAAACGGTACTGCCGACCTACACCATGTGGCAGCAAGCCCAGATCGGCACCTTCGCCCATTATCTAGTCGCCTGGGCTTTGCCGCTGGAGCGCGACTTCGAGCGGCTCGCCGGCGCCTATGGCCGAACCAATTTCAGCTCCGCCGGCGCGGGTATCGGCACCGGTTCGGATTTTCCATTGAACCGACAAAGAACCGGCGAACTCCTCGGCTTCGACGGCATCTGCGAAAATGTCAGAGACGCCAACGCCGGGCGCGATTTTGTCCTCGAAGGGCTGAGCGCGGTGACAATTTTGATGACTAACATCGCCTGGTCCACCGACACGATCTATCTTTTTTCGTCGAATGAATTTAGTTTTGTCGAAATGGCCGACCGTTACTGCGGCTCGAGCAGCATCATGCCGCAGAAGAAAAATCCCCACTCGCTGATGAATGTCTCGGAGCTGGCAAGCCAGTTGACCGGATCGCTCACCGCGGCGTTGACCAACGCGCGCAGCATCTCAGGATCGATCAAAGCGGTATTGCAAAACTTCGATGCCACCGTCGAAGCGCTCGACCTCTGGTCCGGCATTATCTCAACGTTGCAAGTGAACAAGGAAATCATGCGCCAGAAAACCACCGACTTCTGGGCGTTGGCGACCGACCTCGCCGGAGCCCTGGTACGCGAAGCGAAATTACCTTGGCGCACCGCGCACCAGATCACCGCCATCCTCGTCCGCATGGCGTTGGAACAAGGCAAAAAGCCCGCCGATGTCAACAGCGCTTTCGTCGACCAGGCGGCCAGGGAATACATCGGCGAGCCGGTAGGCTTGAGCAACGATACCATTCGTGAAGCGCTCAATCCCCTGCGCGCCGTCAAAGCCCGCACTCTGTTCGGCGGCACCGCCCCGGCGGAAGTGAAACGCCAAATCGACCGCTGCTACGAGCAGCTGCGCGAGGACGGCGAATCATTGGCTGGCAAGCGTAAAAAATTAACCGACGCGAGCGTGAGGCTGGAACAAACCATCGATTCGATCGTTGGCGCAAGCTGAGCGGAGTGAATTATGAAACCACTGGCAATATTTCTCACGGTCTGCTGTCTCGCTACGAGTTTAGCAGGAGCCCAGGAGATCAAACGAGAAGCGTTGATCGAAGGCGCGAAGAAGGAGGGCAAGCTGCAGATTTATGCCCTGCTCGTGGTTTCCGATCACGCTCAGATAATCGATCGCTTCAAAGCCAAATATCCGTTCATCGATGTCGCGCTTTACCGCGCCACCAGCGAGCGGATGTACACCCGCATCGAGACCGAAACGCGCGCCAATACTCACCTGGCCGATGTCATCGGCATAGCCGGCTTTCAAATGTATCAGCTCATCAAGCGCGGCATCGTCGGCAAATACGAATCGCCGGAGCGCAGGTTTATCGACAGTGCCTTCAAGGATAAAGACGGCTTCTGGACCGCCTATTATCTCAATCCCATCATCACCGCCTACAACACCCGGGAGGTCACCTATCAAGAATCGGCAAAGGACTACGCCGACCTGCTCAACCCGAAATGGAAGGGCAAACTGGTCATGGAAGACGAGGAAATAGAATGGTTCGCCACCATGATGAGTTTTTGGGGCGAAGAAAAAGGCTTGGCGTATATGAAGAGACTGGCGGCGCAAAATTTTATTTTTCGCCACGGCCACACGCTCATGGGGCAGCTGGTCGCCGCCGGCGAGTATCCGGGCGCTGTGTTCCTCTACGCGCCGCAAACCCAATCGGTCAAGGCCAAGGGCGCGCCCATCGACTGGAATGCGCCCAACCCGACGGTTACCAGCACCAACCTTATGGGTGTGGCGGCGCGCGCGCCCCATCCGAATGCCGCCCGCCTCTACCTCGATCACATGCTATCGGAGGAAATTCAGCGCGACTATATCGTCGGCAAGTTTTTCAAGATCTCGGCGCGCCAAGGCATCAAGAACGCCATCCAACAGAAGTTCGCAAACGTCAAAATGATTCCCGTCGACATCGCGCAATCCGAGCATCTCGAAAAACACGAGAAGCGTTATCGGGAAATCTTTCTCGCGGGCCGGTAATACAACCGTGGACACGACCGAAGCGATCGCCAGTTTTTTGGCTGCGACGCGGGCCCAAGACATTCCTGGAGAAGTTCTCGCCCTCGCCAAACGCGGCGTCATTGACACTCTTGGCGTCGCCATCGGCGCCGCTTCACATCCGGTTGGCGACATACTGGCAAAGACATTTCCGCCAGCAGCCGCGGGGGACGCGTTTCTGTGGAACGGCCGCGGCAAGACCGGCACTTTGGACGCAGCCCTGTCCAACGGCACCCTCGCCCACACTCTCGATTTCGACGATGGCGGTGTGGCTCTCACGCCCATGCATCCGTCCTCGCCTGTGCTTGCAGCGGTGTGGGCGCTGGCTGAAAGCCGGGGTCTATCGGGGCGGGAGATTCTGGCTGCCTATGCGCTCGGCGTGGAAGTCGAGTGCAAGCTCGCCAGCGCGGTCTCGCTCACACACTATGACCATGGCTGGCACAGCACGGCCGTGATCGGAAGTTTCGGCGCCGCCGCGGGCGTGGGTTGGCTCCTTGGACTTAGCGCGGAACAGTTACGCACGGCGCTCGGCATCGCCGCCTCCATGACCGGCGGGTTGCGCGCCAACTTCGGCACCATGACCAAGCCGCTCCATGCTGGATTGGCGGCGCGCAACGGCCTAATGGCCGCGCAACTTGCGCAAGCGGGCTGGAGCGCCAATCAAAACATCTTGGAAACCAAGAAAGGCTTCTTTGAGGCTTTTCAGTGCGGCGAAGTCGGCGAATTAAATCTCGGCAAGCCGTTCCATTTCCAATCGCCGGGCGTTTCCATCAAACGCTTTCCGTCATGCTCCGCGACCCATCATTGTATCGAAGCGATGATCGCGCTGCGGCGCGACCACGCGCTCAGCGCGGATCAAATCGACAAAGTTGAATGCCGCGTCCACGCGGTATCGCATCAAGCGCTGCGCAAAGAGCCGGTGGTGACGACTGCCGAGCAGGGACGCTTCAGCCTGCACTTTACAACGGCGCTGGTGCTGCTCGAAGGCTCCGTGGAACTCAAGCACTTCACGCCGGCGACCTTCGGCAGAAAAGATATTCAGGAGTTTATGGGCAAAGTAACCGTCGCCGTCCATCCAGAACTTGAAACCCTCGAATCAAAGAAAAAAGCCTTCGGCCAAGTCGACGTCCAACTGAAGGACGGCCGCAAATTGTCTCATCGCGCCACCGAGGTGCGCGGCCGCGCGCCGCTGTTCTTGACCGACGCCGATGTCGAGGCGAAATTTCTCGGCTGCGCCGAACCGGCCTTGGGCACAGCCAAGGCGCAGGGGCTTTTGTCTTCGCTCAGGCAATTGGATGAACAAGCCGAAATACGCAGCTTGCTGCCAGCGGCCTTCGGACTTGCATAATGACTTCACTCCACATAATGATCCGCGAAAGGAGCGCGGACATTGCTGTCTGCGATTGAACCACCGTGGGTTGGATGGCTCCTACGCTCAAAGCTACGGCACGCCGCCCGGAGGCTCTGAGCCGCAGGACGGACCACGACCCGAAGCCTTGGCGCAGGGTCGAAACCCGGCTCCAGTAATCCGAAAACGATTTGAACGGCTTGAACGATTTGAACGATTTGAACGATTTGAACGAGTTGAACGAGTTAGTATTCAGCAGGAGGAACAACCGTGGCTACTCTGAATGAAATTGAAACCGACGTCTTAGTGATCGGCGCCGGCAACGCCGCCTTGGTGGCGGCTGAAGCGGCCTATGACGCGGGCATGAAAGTGATCGCGCTGGAGCGCGCACCCAAACAACGGCGCGGTGGCAATTCGGCGTTTTCCGGCGGGCTGTTTCGCTTCGCCTTCAAAGAATTTGAACATGTCAAGGAAATCATCAAAGACACTCCCGGCATAGATATGAAAGATGTCGACGTGGAACCCTATCCGACCGATATGTTCTACAGCGACCTGATGCGGGTTACCGAAGGCTTGGCCGATCCGGCGCTTTCGGAGATGCTGGTCAACAAGTCGCAGGAAGTCGTCACCTGGATGGCGCGCCACGGCATCGACTGGGAACTGCACATGAGCCACGTCGCCAAAGTAAAGGGGAAATATGTCTGGCGCTCCGGCACCATTCCGGTGTCCTCCCGCGGCGGCGGCCATGGCCTGCAAGAAATGCATTTCAAACATGTCGAAAGCCGCGCTATCGAAGTGCTCTACGGCGCCCGCGCGCTAGAACTGTCGCAGGACCAAACCGGCGCCGTCGACGGCGCCCTGGTGGCGACGCCGGGCGGCAGGCAAAAGATCCGCAGCAAAGCCGTGATCCTCGCTTGTGGCGGCTTCGAGTCCAATCCGGAAATGCGCGCCCGCTATCTCGGCCAGAACTGGGACTTGGTCAAAGTGCGCGGCACCCGCTACAACACCGGCGACGGCATCAAGATGGCAACCGACATAGGCGCCAGCCCCTTCGGCCACTGGAGCGGC
>CAYZJE010000642.1:0-10129 GCA_964478485.1 uncultured Syntrophobacter sp.
AGACAATGGCGGACGAACATAAGCACGAACACAAGGGCGAGCATTCGCACGATCACGGCCATGAGCCGCATGACGATAAGCATGGCCAATCTCATACGCACGACGCGCATGGCCACGA
Organism: uncultured Syntrophobacter sp.; assembly: GCA_964478485.1. Classification (GTDB taxonomy): domain Bacteria; phylum Desulfobacterota; class Binatia; order UBA9968; family UBA9968; genus DP-20. The sequence goes on from CAYZJE010000642.1 coordinate 119, forward strand.
CCACGGTCACGAGGCTGGCCACACGCATGAGCACGAGTCGAGCGCCGGTCATCAGCACGGCAGTGCACATGGTCACGATCACGATCACAGCCACGAGCATAAAACTCGTTTCCACGATCCGGCGCACGCGAAGGAGTTCGACCAGCGCGCGCTGTCGGATATGCGAAGTCACTTGACGACTAAATTGATCGAAGCGCTGACCCTCGATGGCGATGAGTTGATACTCGACTTGGCGACCGGCACGGGGCGAGTGGCGCGGCCGTTGGCGCAGCAGATCAAGAACGGCCGCATCGTCGGTGTCGATCAGGCGTTGGCGATGCTCAACGTCGGCCATCAGCACAAAGAGCCGATCGCGCACTACGCGCAAAGCGCCGGCGAGGCGGACAAGCTGCCGTTCAAGACGGGGACCTTCGATCGCGCCTTCGTCTCGTTCAGCTTGCACCATTTCGGCAATTCGCCCGGCGTCGTCGGCGAAGTGCTGCGCGTGCTCAAGAACGGCGGGCGCTTCGTCGTGCTCGATCCGGTCATCGAAGAGGCGAAGGATGCCGTCGATATCGCGCTGGAGGCCAAGATCAATCAAGTGTTTCGCCGCACCCATGGCGCCGACTTCAAATTCCACACCGCGAGCAGTATTCAACGCCTGCTGACCAAGGCGGGCTACCGCGTGCCGCGCACGAGCGTGCTTTCTTATCCGTTCAATCAAGAAGGTATGGACGGGATTCCAACCGGGCGCCATTGGCTCGAAGCGGCGTTGGAATTGGAAAAGGAAGCGCCCGAGCTCGCCGAACGCATGAAGAAAAATTATTTCAGCTGGCACGCCCACGGCGATCACGCCCATGTGAAGGGGAGTTTTTCCTACGCTCTGATTACCGGGGTGAAACCGGCGTGAGGAGTTAGAAGTCAGAGGTCAGCGGTCAGCAGTCTGAAGTCGGACATCCGACCTCTGATTTCTGACTTCTGGCCTCCGACTTCTGACCTCATGGGTGTTATTCCAGAAAACTAAGGAGCACTGCCGATGAACAAAGCCGACTTTCGAACCTTCTATCGGGACGCGCATGCGGTGGAGTGTCTGAGCGAGCGTGAGAAGATGCTCATGGGACTCGCCGTGGCGATGATGCGGCTGTGCGATCCATGAGTGGAGCGGCGCCTTGCGGACGCAAGGAAAGCAGGGATGACTGAAGAAGAACTCGACGCGGCGGTGGATGTGATTTCGGCCGTCGACGCGGGAGTTTTGCAGTCGCTCAATCAGCGGATTAAAGCGCGAAATAAGGGCTCATGACGACGGTTATGTAGACAGTAAGTGGAAATCGAAGACTACCCGCAAAGCATTTAGAAGACATGGAAAAGTATTACATCCTGCTTTTCGAACAGGTCGGCGCGATGGTGAAGGCGGGAAAGTCGCTCGACGATATTTAAAAGGACGTGCGTATGCCGGAGACCGACGATTGGGCAGGCAAGGACCGCTACCCGAATAATATCGAGGCGGCTTGTAGGGTGGTGGCAAAATAGTTGCTGGCGTGTTGTAATGAGGACGATGATTGAGACCGAATTATCGAGGTCGTGGGGACATTTAATATGGAAGCGATAGCTCAGGACAACAATCAGAATATATACCTCGGTCATCCGCCGCTCATTGTCCATCTCCGGCCAGTGGTAAATCTGACCGACGATCAGCTTTACGAATTCTCCCAGATCAATCGAGACTTGCGAATCGAGCGTAACGCGCAAGGAGAACTGATCATTATGCCTCCCACTGGCGGTGATACCGGCGAGCGCAATTCTGAAATCAACATGCAGCTAAGATTATGGACCAAGCGGAATGGCGAAGGCGCGACCTTCGATTCGTCGACCGGTTTCCGTCTCATAAATGGAGCCGTGCGCTCCCCCGACGCGGCTTGGGTCCGGCGCTCGCGGCTCGATGCGCTGGCCGCCGAGGAAAGAAAGAGGTTTATTCCTCTCTGTCCTGATTTTGTGATCGAGCTTCGCTCGTCGACGGATAGCCTGAGCGTATTACTGGAGAAGATTCAGGAATATCTCGACAACGGAGCGCAGTTGGCATGGCTCATCGATCCAGAGCAAAGGCGCGTGTACGTCTATCGGCCCCAAGAACCGGTTCAAGAATTAGATAAACCCGAAACAGTTTCCGGCGATCCGCTACTCTCCGGATTCGAGCTTGATTTGCGCGAGATATGGTGACGGGCCGCGAACGTGAGCGGGCGCAGATGCTCGCGTGCTCCGTGGGATATTTGTCAGCGCCGTATTTTCGCCTCCGTTGTTGAAGCTTTCACCGCCAGGTGCTAAAAACCCGTCAGTGGTCGCATAGCTCAGCTGGTTAGAGCGCGCGCCTCACATGCGCGAGGTCGTAGGTTCAAATCCTACTGCGACCACCATTTTAAATCCTAATTCCCTCGCGAGATCTGCATTGATTAATAGATGACCGGTGCTCCATGGGGGCTCGCTGTTAACGCGGCCAGGCATCGGACCAATTACGGCCTGAAGGTGGTGACAAACGTTTGTGAGAGCGAAGTAGCGAAGAGAAAAATCGCGACGGGTTAGGCGATTTTCAAGCCGTCGTCCGACTGGCTCAATCCGCCTCTAATCAGCTCAAAGCGCCGGCCGAATCGGCCCTGACGCTGGAGTGCTGGAACGCGAGTCTTGACCGGAAATGGGCGTGGGTCGTGGGTCCCATTTGACGTGTCGAATGCGGCCAGCGTTTGCTCGCACAAGTTTAGGATCTCGATCAACGATTCGACGCCATTGCCATAAGAGTTCATATGCCGAGGTAAAGGCAAGAATCGTGCAAAGCCAGAACGGGAGCTTTGGGGCCTTTTTTGACTCGGCAATAGGATTTTGGCTTACTTTCACTGTCAAACGCGTCTTTGTCGTGCCAGCGTCCTGTCAATTTGATTGACAGCTCCGCCAGCCCGTATTAAGCGAAGCATGGGCAGCCGTTCAAATCGTTCAAGCCGTTTTAGAGTCGCGGTGTGAATTAAAGCAAAACTGTCATGGCACGGTCAAATTTCAAAAGAGGCAAGAAGAAAGTCTCTCTCGCCGATATTCCGCACGTCGGCCCGGGCACGCCGGCTGGCGAGTGGTTTCGCCGCCATTGGTTAGTGGTCGGCACATCGCCTGATTTGCGCGATATTCCGCAAGCAGTAAGAGTGCTCGGCGAAGAGTTGGTCTTGTTTCGCGATGACCATGGCGCCGTCGGTTTGCTCGGCTTGCATTGTTCCCATCGCGGCAGCTCACTAGAGTACGGCGACATCGAGAACGGCGGCATTCGTTGTCCCTATCATGGCTGGCTGTTCGACGTGCGCGGGCAGTGCTTAGAGATGCCGGCGGAGCCGGCGGAACGCCGCTTCGCGTGCAAGGTGCGCCAGCTCTCCTATCCCGTGCGCGAGCAGGGCGGCTTGCTCTTCGCTTACTTGGGCTCGGATCGCGATCGCCCGCCCGCGCTGCCGGAATATCTCCCTTTGGTGAGTGCGCAAGGACAAAAATCGCTCGAAGCGACCCGGGTCTACGAATACAATTGGTTTAACTTCATCGAGAACGGTGCCGACCCAGTGCATTTCTCAATTCTCCATCGCGCCGATCCCGATGACGGCACCTGGCGCAGTTGGTTTTTCAATTTTCGCGACATCCCGCCGTTCGACGCGGTCGAGATGGCTTACGGAATGAAGGTCGTCTCGCGCAAGCCGGGACCGACGGCAGAGTCCGAGTATGTCGACGAGAAAAGCTTTGCGCTGCCAAGCATTCTCCAAATCGGCGATACCGAGTACACTCACTTCAAGCGGCCGCGCGAAGCGCTCGGCGCCGGTTCGCATAATGCGCATATCATGTTCGTCACGCCACGTGACGACGCGAGTTTCACACTTTACACGGTGAATCATTACACCGGTGGCGATGCCGAATTCTTTCAGAAGCTTGCGCCCAGCCGAAAGGTCGAAACCCAGGCTGAGAAGAAGCCTTACGACCAGCGCAAATTCTCACCGTTTCGCGGTAGTGTCCGTACGGAGGATATCGCCTGCCAGGCGACGCAGAAAATTCTCGGTCCGCGACGCGAACAGCTCGCGGTATCGGACCGCGGCGTGATTATGCTAAGAAAATTGCTTCTCGATGACATCGAAGCGGTCCATCGCGGTCAACCGCCAAGAGCGTTAGCTTGCGCGGTCGAGAATAACGGATTGGTGCAGATCGATTCGTTCACCGGTGTGCGCGCGAAAGGGTTGATGTAAACAATGCGACTGAGGATTTTGCCATCGCTGCTGGCGATTTTCTGCTGCGCATGGAACGGGTCGAGCCATGGCGCGCCCCTGCGAATCGCCTACAGTGCCATCAGCGGTGCCATGTCGACGCTTTGGGTGGCGCACGAGGGCGGGTACTTCAAGCGCGAGGGTTTGGACACGGAGCTTCTTTACATCGCCGGCGGCTCTTTGTTGATCCAAGCGATGCTCAGCGGCGACGTGCCGTTCGCCTACGGGCCGTCGGTGCCGGTGATCAATGCGACGCTGCGCGGTTCCGATTTGGTTCTGATCGGCAACACCGGCAACAGCTTGGTTTTCTCCGTCATGTCACGGCCGGAGATCAAGCAGCCGGCGCAGCTCAAGGGCAAGAAGGTCGGCGTGACACGCCTCGGCGGTTCGACGGACTGGGCATTGGATGCGGCTTTGAAACAGTGGGGACTAGTGCGAGACCAAATCACGGTCATTCAAACCGGTGGCATGCCGGAGGGATTAGCGGCACTCACGGCCGGTGCGCTCGATGCTGTAATCCTTTCACCGCCGAGCAATTTCCGCGCGGCGAAAGCGGGCATGCACGAGCTCGAAGACGTCGGGCAGCTGAAAATCGTTTTTCCCAATACGCCGTTGTCGACGACGCGATCGTTTATCCGCACTAACCGCGACGGCGCGCTGCGGTTCATGCGCGGTTTCACTCTGGGTTTGCAACGGTTACGGACGGACAAAGAATTCAGCATGAAAGTCTTGTCGAAGTACACCAAAGTGACCGAGACGGAAACGCTCAGCCAACTGCATCAAACTTACGGCCTGCGCTACAGCGGCGATCGGATTCCGTTTGTGCGGCCTGAGAGTATCGACGAGATACTCAAACGCACGCCGGGCAAAGAGGCGCGCGAAGCAAAGGCGGGCGACTTTATCGACAACGGCTTGCTGCAGGAATTGGACAAGAGCGGCTGGTTCAAGGTTTCGGCAAAGTGAGACCATGCGCGTTGTCGTCACCGGAGGTTCGGGCCGGCTTGGTCAGTTCGTTGTGCGCGAACTGTTCACCCACGCTCATCAAGTGTCCGCCATCGATACGATCAAGCCGCGCGAGTGCCCCGTGCCGACTTACGTCGCCGACTTAACCAATATTGGATTGCTGTTCGAGCAATTCAACACCGCCGACGCGGTGATTCATCTGGCGCGCCAGCGCTTTCCCTACACCGAAAACGGATTTAATTCCTCGACCCAGCGTTGGGAGTTTGCCGACGTTGCCGGTGACGCGGCGCGGTTCAGTTCGAATGTTGCGATGACCAACAATGTCTTGGCTGCCGCGCAAGCTGCCGGCGTAAAGAAAGTTGTCTGTGGCTCGAGCTTGGCGATTTATGGCTTGTACTATCCGGTGACCGACTTGCGGCCCGATTACTTGCCGATCGATGAAGCGCATCCGCTCCGGCCGCAGGATCCTTACGGCTTAACTAAGCTTGTCGGTGAGAAGTTGTGCGATGCGGTCTGCCAAAGGAGCGGCATGCGGATCGCTAGCCTGCGTTTCTCCGGTATCTATACCGAAGAACATCGCGCGCTGCTCGCCGAGCGAAAGAAGCATCCGACCATTCGTGGCACCGGCGCGCTGTGGAGTTACCTCGACGTGCGCGACGCGGCGCGGGCTTGCCGGTTGGCGCTGGAAGCGGATTTGGCCGGACATCAAACGTTCAACATCTGCGCGCCCGACACGATCATGGACATTCCGACGCGGGAGCTTGTCAGCCGCTATCTATCCCAGGTAAAAGATTTACGAGAGGGATTGCATGGCAGGAGCAGCGGCTACGCGGTGTTCAAGGCGAAAAGTGTTTTAGGGTTCGAGGCGAAAATATCGCTGCTGGAATGACCGGCAATTCAATTCGCTAAGAGGATTGCAGTAGTAGGTCGTCATTCCCGCGAAAGCGGGAATCTAGGCCCTGTCTGAGAAAGACTCAAACCTGGATGCCCGCTTCCGCGGGCATGACGAATAGTCGGGAAGTTAACACTGACGGATGACAATGACATGATGGACTTGCATGAGTTTCTCGAAGTTTTGGAAGAAGAGCGTGAGCTGGTCAAAATCAAGGCTGAAGTCGACGTCAAACATGAGCTGGGCGCGATCTGTAAGATTCACAACGAGCGGCCCAACAGTCCGGCGCTGCTGTTCGAGAACGTGAAGGGCCACAAGATTCCCGTCGTCGGCCAACTCTTGGCGAGCGACCGGCGCGTGGCGTTGGCGCTCGGGCTATCGCAGGAAAACGTTTTCGACGAAACCGTGCGGCGCGCCAATCATCCGTCGCCGACGCGGCTGGTGGCGAGCGGGCCTTGTCAGGAGGTGGTTTATGAGGGTAGCGACGTTGACGTGACCCATCTGCCGCTGTGCACCAACAACCCGCGCGACGGCGGGCCGTATATCACGGCGGGTCATGTGATCTTGAAAGATCCCGAGTATGGTAAGAATCTTTCGATCTACCGGATGATGCTGGTTTCGAAAAACGAAGTGACGATTCGTTTCACGCCGGGACATGACGGTCATGATTTTATCAAGAACGCCGAGAAGCGCGGCGATAAGAAATTCGAAGTTGCCGTCTGCATCGGCGTGCCGCCGGCGGTTTACATTGCCTCGCAGTTCGAGCCGCGGATTGGCGTCTATGAATTGGAAATCGCCGGCGGCTTGGCCGGTGAGCCCGTCGACGTGGTCAAATGCCGCACCGTCGATCTCGAAGTTCCCGCGCTGGCGGAGATCGTGCTCGAAGGCGAACTCGAAATTCCCGCGAAGACCGGCAACGAAGGTCCATTCGGTGAGTTCTGCGGCTATACGACGCAACAGGTGCCGGGCGAACGGATCATGACCATCAAGGCAGTCACACTCAGAGAAAATCCGATCTATCACAACATCTGGCTCGGCAAGCCGCCCCATGAACATTTATACGTCGACGCGCTCACCTATGCCGTGGCGGCCTATCAAGAACTCAAACCAGCCTATCCAGCACTGAAAAAAGCCTATGCGCCGCCCTGGGGTGTGTCGATTGTGTTAATTCTACAACTGGAAAAGCGGCTGATGCGCCAGGGCATCGTCGACAACATTCTCGCCGCGTCGCTTTATACTCGCAGCGGCAAATGGAAACATGTCATCGTCGTCGATGAGGACATCAACATCGAAGACCCCAACGAAGTTTTGTGGGCGCTGACGACGCGCTTTCAACCGGCGACCGATATGTTCGTGATCCCGCGCGGCATCACCAGCACGCTGGAACCTTCGGCAACCGCGGAAGGCGTGACGTCGAAACTTATGCTCGACTTGACCAAGAAGCAGAACTTCCGCGGCGAGGTGGCCGAGCCGACGGATGCGATGCGCGCAATGGTTTTGCAGAAGTGGCGGGAGTATGGATTTAAGTAACGCGCTACCGGTGTTCAAGCCGTTCAAAATGTTCAAATCGTTCAAGCCGTTTTAGGATCGCGGTGTAGTTAAAAGCGAGATTGTCATGGCGCGCTCAAGTATCAAACGAAGCTACAAGAAAGTTACAATCGCAGACATTCCCCACGTGGCGCCGGGTACGCCGGCTGGCGAGTGGTTTCGCCGTTATTGGTTAGTGGTCGGTGTGGCGCGTGATCTTTACGATATCCCTCAAGCGGTGAGAGTTCTTGGCGAAGAGCTGGTGTTGTTTCGTGATCCCGATGGCCGGCTGGGGTTGCTCGGCGAGCATTGTCCGCACCGCGGCACGTCGTTGGAATACGGTGACATCGAAGACGGCGGACTGCGTTGCCCCTATCATGGTTGGCTGTTCGATATTCACGGCCAGTGTTTGGAAATGCCGGCGGAGCCGAAGGACAGTAAGTTCTGCCAGAAGGTGAAGCAGTTGTCGTATCCGGTGCGCGAGCTAGGCGGATTGATCTTCGCTTACCTGGGCGCGGAGCGCGATAATCCGCCGCCACTGCCAAATTATGCGCCGCTGCTTGACCGCGGCGGGCAACGCCAGATCGAGCCGGTGCGCCATGCGGATTACAACTGGTTTAATTTTTTCGAAAACTCCGCCGACCCGGCGCATGTCTGCATTCTCCATCGCCACGCCGGGTACGGCCAGCAGTCTTGGGGCGATCATTTTTTTAGCTATAAAGACATGCCGCAGGTTGAATTCGTCGAGATGGACTACGGCATGAAGGTCGTGATGACCAAGCCGGGGCCGACGCCGGGGACGGAATTCGTCGACGAAATGAGTCTGGCATTGCCGAGCATCGTCCAGGTGGGCGATACCGAATTTGTCCACGCCAAGATGGACGCGGCGGCGTTGATCCTAGAAGGTTCGCGTTGTGAGCATTGGATGTTCGTCACGCCGAACGACGACGAGCACTTTATGCTATTCACGGCGGACAACTACCTCGGACCTGTGGCGAATTTTTTTGAGCGGTTAAAGGAAATGCGCGCGAAGGAGACACCCGCGCAGGAAGTGAAGCCTTACGACAAGCGGAAATACATGCCGTACAAGGGCAACGTGCGCAAGGAAGACATCATGACTCAGGGGACCCAGGGCTTGCTCGGCGAGCGCGACGAGCAGCTCGGCGTGTCTGACCGCGGCGTGATCAAGTTTCGCAAGATCGTAACAGACGCAATCACCACGGCGATGAACGGCGGCAGGCCGAAGGGCGTGTTGGCGCAAGAGCGAGCGAAAGAAACGATTCAATTGGATACGCAGGTGGGTGTGCGGGAGAATCAAGTTAAAAGTAAAAAGGCAAAGGTCAAAATTAAAAATTAAAAAATCGGAGTCGGATGGATTTTATTTTCGAGTAGCGGGAGGAAAAGATGATTCGTGGAGTGTTGTTGCCGATCATTACGCCGTTCGATGAGAAAGTTTCTGTCGACGAGCAGATGATGCGCCAGTTGGTGGATTTTCATATCAAGGCGGGTGTGCAAGGGTTGTTCGTTCTCGGTTCCACCGGGCAGGGGCCGGCGATGACGACCGAGGAAAGAAAACAGACCGCGGCGATTGCGCTCGATCAAGCGAAGCAGCGCGTGCCGGTGGTGATTCACGTTGGCACGGCGGACGCGGGCACTGCCATCGAGCTGGCCGAACATGCCGCTGCCAATGGCGCCGACGCCGTTGCCATCGTGCCGCCCTATTATTATTCCGATCACAGCGAGTTTGAAATCATGGCGCACTACAAGGCGGTGCACAAAGCGGTTGCGCTGCCGATCTATATTTACGAGAATCCGAAATACTCGGGCATTTCTATTCCGCCCGGTTTCGCCGTGCGCATGAAAGAGCAGGTGCCGGCGTTAAAGGGAATCAAAGTCGCCTACGGCCAGGGTGCGCTGCTCGAATACGTGCGCTTGTTGCCCGACGTTTCCGTTTTCACGGGCAATGCCGAACTGTTTGGTCTAGTTCCATTTGGCGTCGCCGGCATGATCAATCCGCCGACGAGCTTCGTGCCGGAAATTTGCGTGGAATTGGTCAAGGCTCTCGATGGCAAAGATTATCCGCGCGCGGTGGCAGCGCAGAAAAAAGTCGACAGCGCGGCGCGCATCGTCGCCGCGCGCCTACGCAAATACGGCCGGGTGCCGCTGCAAGAAGTCTATCGCATGCGCGGCTTCGCGGTGAAACGATTCCCCAAGTGGGAGACCGAGCAGATGCCCAAAGACGAAATCGCCAAGTTGGAGCGCGAGCTGAGAGAAGCGGGAATTCTCGGACAGTGAGCCGAACGAGGAAGATCTACCTGCACCCTTCGACAAGGCTCAGGGCAATCGGGAGCGCAAAGGGCGCAAAAAGGAGTTCGG
>CAYZJE010000643.1:0-44760 GCA_964478485.1 uncultured Syntrophobacter sp.
TCCTTCAAGCCGCTCAAGCACACGCTCACCGGGCGCGACGAACGAACGATGATGAAGCTGGTCGTCGATCAGGCGACCGATAAAGTGCTCGGTTGCCATATGGTCGGCGCCGACGCCGGCGAAATTATCCAAGGTTTAGCCATAGCGCTCAACTGCGGCGCGACGAAAACGCAGTTCGATATGACCATAGGCATTCATCCAACGGCGGCCGAAGAGTTTGTGACCCTGCGCTCCAAGGTGGCTTCATGAAACCATCCACCCTTTGACGGGAATCCGACAACTTTACCTGAATTAGGCCCTAGTCATCGGCTTCTGTCACATTTTCCTGTTGGCGACGGGACGGTGTGGTGCCAAAGCTCCAAAGAGTTAGATGCGTCCTTCTGGCATGGCGGTTGCTGTTTTTCCAGCTTGGTCTTCAAGCCGGAAAAGGAGCCACTCATGGACCGGTTAACTTTCCGTCATCAGTTGCTTAGCGTAATGGAACGCAAGCTCCACTGGGCCTGGCCGGCTTTCACTGCTGGGCAGGTCTCAAGGGAACGGCTCCAGTTTCATTTCGAACAAGAATACGCCACCTATGTCCGAGACTTTCCGATCATGGTCGGCTGGGCCTATGTTCATTGCCCGGTCGCCGAGGTGCGGCGCAGCCTAGCCGAGAATCTCTATGAAGAAGAAACCGGCGGGCTAGTGGCCGGCAATCCCCACCCTGAGCTTTTTCTCGAATACCCGCGCGGTTTGGGCATGGATCTTGAGAGGTTTAAGCGTATCGACTTGCTCCCGGCGGCCAAGCGCTACCGTGAATTTCTCGACGGAGCAACGCAGAAACAGGGATGGGACGTGGCCGCCGCAATCGTAACGATCTTTATTGAGGGGACCCGGGACGACCGGGCGCTTTTCGACCCTTCAGTAAAGGTTGAAGTGCTGCCGTTGGAGGAGCACCCATTGGTCAAACATTACGGCATGGCGATCGAGCACCTGGCGCTTACCAAAGCGCACCGCCAAGTCGAAGGCCATCACCGCACCCAGGCGTGGCGCGCGATCCTCGAACATGTCCATCCAACCCGCCGCGGCACGGTCGTCCGTGCCTTCGAAGACGCCCTAAACCATTGGCTGCTCTATCGCGACGAGGTGGCGGTCATCTGTGGGATCGGCCTGAGCCAAGCTGGAATTTTCAGCAAGGCCGTCTAGCTGTTTGCAGTTTCGGAATCATCAGAGGATCAACCACGAAACACACGAACGACACGAAAGTATGGGAAATCTCCTGAGATAAATTTCGTGTGTTTCGTGCCTTTCGTGGTTAAGTCTTTCGTAGTCATCTCTCTTTCGTTCGGGCTCTGCCGCGTTAGGATCTAAGCGCTTAGCCGATCGCTTCGCCGCGATAACTCCTGGCCAGTATCTGCATCGGATTGAGCGGCCGGCGACCATTGCCTTGTTCGATTTGAATCGCCGCCAAGGGACAATCGGAGCAAGTCACTTGCGGATTACCTTCGGCCATTTGCTGAAATGCCCGGCTGCCCCATTTGAGCGACTGCTCAAAATTCTGCTTCTTCATCGCCCAGGTGCCGTCGTGGCCTGAGCATTCTTCGACGACCTTCACTTGGGTGTCCGGCAATAGCGACAGCACATCGCGTGTCTTATAGCCGACGTTCTGGGCGCGCAGGTGGCAGGGAATGTGATAGCTGATATTTCCCGCGCCGGTCTTGAAATTCTTATTGAGCTTTCCTGCGCTCGCCAATCGGGCGAGAAATTCCATCGGGTCGCAGACTTTCGCGGCGACTTTCCTGGCATCATCGCTGCCGAGCAGGCGCGGGTATTCGACCCGCAGCATCTGCGAGCAGGTCGGATTGGTTGCGATGACAATGCGGCCGGCATCGACGAAGGGCAGCAGGTAGGCGACGTTAAACTTCGCCGCTTCGATGGCGCCGTCGACGTCGCCGTTGTGCCACAGCGGCATGCCACAACAACGCTCGTAGGCGAATGCGACATCGACGTTGTTCTGGGCCATCACTTCGAGGGTGTCCGTACCGATCTCGGCTGGTTGTAATTCACGTAGCAAGTGGAGAAGAAAGCGATCTTGGCGGCCGGCTCGCCTTGGGGCGCTTTGCGTTTGGCCGCGAATTGAGCTGCAAAGGTTTGCGATGCGAAGGGCGGCAACTTTTTGTCTTTGTGGATGCCGATCGTGCTTTCCATCAGCTTGCGGTTTAGAGAGTTTTGATTTCCCCAGTTTGCCAGCGGCGCGGTCATTGAACCGACTTTGCCGACGAGATCGGGATTGCCAAGTATTTTGTCGACCAGCGGCACGCCATGTTTTTTTACTTCCTGCGCTTTGGCGCGCGCCATCAAGCGTGGAAAATCGATCGCCCAGTCGTGATCGCCGGGTGTGTAGGGGCACTTGATATAGCAAAGCTTACACTGGAAACAGTCGTCAACGACGGCGCGGACGTCCTCGGCCTTGAGCTTCTTAGTGTCGACATCGGCGTATTTGCCTTCGACGCAATAGTCGTCGACGGCGTTAAATAATTTCGGAAAGCTGCCGCAGAATTTAACGCACATGCGGCAATCGGCGCAGAGGCTGAAAACGCGCTCGCTTTCGGCGCGCAGATCTCTCTCGTCGTAGTAGCGCGAGTCGGTCGGATCGTAGGCGGGATGGTTGCTCACTGGTTCTCACTCCTTTTTGGCGATGGTGCTCCCTAGGCGTTATATCTATCCTAACGGCGCGGTTCAATAATCCAATCAGAAATGTTGCGATTAACAACTCCAGGCTCATCCCGTCTAAATCGGCAAGGAGGTTCTTAAAATGACAAAATCAACATTGCCACTTGCCGCCGCTGGAATGGCTGCCTTGTTAGCACTCGGAATGCCAAATCTTGCGGACGCGAATCGTTACCCTCGCCATCAGCGCGATGAACAGGCCCGCCATCAGGCGGCGCGTCAGGTAACTCGTCAGGAAACTCATCAGGACTGGACTGAGATCCGCAAGGATCGCGCCGAACTACGGCGCGATCACGCAGAGCTTGAACGCGACCGGGCGGATCTAGGGCGTCTCTCCAGGCATGGCGCGAGCCGCGAGGTGATCAACAATAAGAAGAGGGAAATTCACCAGGATCGCAGTGAAATCGGCCAAGACCGCCGCGAGCTTAGAGAAGACTACGCAGCGCTACGCCGCGATCGCGGCCGCTACGGTTATGGAAACGATCGCCATGTTGCCAACCACCAAGGATGGAATCGCCGCGACTACCCAAAGCGCTGGGGACGGGATGACAGTTGGGGCAGCCGCGACCGTTGGGGCTGGGATCACGGTCGAGATTAATGTTTGACGGAACCAACCTCAGCGGCCCACGGAACTTTGCGTTGACCACGCTGCTTGCAGCGTGGTCAACCGCCAATCTTGACTTCTCATTCATCAGGACCTTATAACCAAAGCGTGCTAAAACACTTTGGGAGATAGCCGTGATCATCGATTGCGATACTCACTTCATGCCGCGGGATGCCTTCGATGGCGTCGACGGCCGCTTGGAAAGGGTCAAACCGAAACTGCAATTCGACAGCCAGGAACTTTATGTCGACGTCGATTTCCCCGGCTATCCAGCTGCAGTGCCGGGCACCAGCCCGCTGCTCGCGCCAGGCTCTGGCGCCAAGTTCAAAAGTCTCTGGGACCCCGAGTCGCGCATGGCCGATTACGACCATCGGCTCGGCATCGAACAGCAGGTCGTCTTGCCGCAATTTTCCGGCTGGTGGTCTTACCTGATCGAGCCCGAGCTTGCCTGCCGCATGGCGCGTTCGCACAACCAAGCGCTGCTACGGCTGATGAAAAAATATCCGGGCCGCATCCTAGTCGTGGCGCTGATTCCGCTGCAAGATGTCTCGGCTTCGGTACGCGAGATGGAATGGGCGATGGACAATGGTTTTTGCTCCGTCGTCCTCGACAAAGTCTATCCCGTCAAAGAGCACGCGTGCAGCGAACCGTTGGGCAGCCATCGCGAGCTCTGGCCGTTCTTTAAGCGCGCCGAAGAATTGTCGGCGCCGATTTATTTGCACAACGTGCAGCATGGCCACCGCATGAGCAATTTGCCAGTGTTCCAGCGCGACGGGCTCTACATCTTCGCGCCGCAGGAAGGACAGATGAGCTTGGTGTCGCTGATCACCAGCGGTTTGCTCGATGATTTTCCCGCACTGCAATTCATCTTCACCGAGGCTGGCACGTCGTTCATAAAGCCGCTGGTTGAGCGCTTGGACAAAGTCTTGGAATCGCCGCCGGTCGATTACGACGATCAGGAATCGCCGCTGTCGAATCGCATGCTGACCGAGGTTGGCGAACGGCTGCGCCGCGCCCGCGCGCTCTATCCGGCGCAGATTTTTCTGGAGAAGAACCAGCAGCCGGCAAGTTACTATTTCAAGAACAATTTCTACTTCACAATCGAGACCGAGGAGCCGGAGCTGGTCGATGCGATCGAGTTGTTGGGCGCCGAACGATTTCTCTTCGCCACCGACTATCCCCACGACGATCCCGGCGGCCGGATGAAGTTCGAAGATGTTAGGCTGCTTCGCGAGAACCCAAAGATATCGGAACAAGCCAAAGAATTGATTCGCTGGAAGAATGCGCAGCGGTTGTTTCGAGCGCCGGTGTGATTGAAAATAATTGAGAAGGTTGAATCTACGTGGCGATTCCTGAGCGTTACAATACGGGCTACAACATCGGCGTCGGCGGCGCGGTGGTGCGCGATGACAAGTTGCTTTTTATCCGGCGCGCGTCGCGCCATGGGCGGGGTAACTGGCAGTTGCCCGGCGGTTTCATCGAGCCTGATGAGACGATCGAGCAAGCGGTTGTGCGTGAAGTTCAGGAAGAGGCAGGTGTTATCACAGAAGTGGAAGCCGTGCTCGGCCTGCGCAGTCGCTACGATCCCGACAATGGCAACGGCATTTACGTGATTCTCTTGTTGCGGCCAGTCAGCGGCGAACCGAGAGCGGACGGTCATGAAACCGATCACGCGGAATATTTCACACTTGAACAGATCGGTCAGTTGAACCCCTTGCCACCGGTCAATTTGGAGATCGCTCAGCGCGTGCTCGCACCGGATCGGCGCCTGCTCAGTCCGAAGCCGCTCACCAATCTAAACGGCGCCAAGTTCACACTGTTCGTCGGCTGAATGATCGTGATCGTTTCTCGTGATCGCGCTCGTCCGAACAACGAACACGAATTCATTTGAGCTAGAACTTATACCTCGCCCGGTAGGTCAGTTTCGTCTCGCCGTCCTTCGCCACCGGAATCTCGAACTGCGCGGTGTGGGCTTCGACCTTCTTGTGCGCGTGGGAGCTGGTGAGGATTTCCCAGTCGCGCATCATCGGTTCGACGACGCTCACCGTCACCGGCTCGTCTTTGTGATTGCGTAGGCTGATTTCAAAGGCGGCTTCGTAAATATTGTCGGCGATCTTGCGCCAATCCATTTGTTTGCGCTCGGCGACCACGTCGAAGGCGTCGCCCATTTTGATCTTGATCATTTCATCTTTCGGCGTGTGGTCGATACGGTCTTCGCCGATAAATTGCAAACTGCCGTCAGCGTCGGCTTTGTAGACGCGCAGCGTGCCTTTGGGCAGCGGCATGCCCAAGTTGTTATCTTTTTTGTTGGCCAGCTCGACGAACACGCCGACTTTCTGTGTGGGGATGACGCCGGTATAGCGGCTGTGAAAATATCGCGGCGAGCCGGTGAAGATGTAGCGTTTGTTTACCGGGATGCGGTCGGCGGATAGCAGGCTTACCTGCTTAGTCTGTTGGTTTTTGATCGTCGTCGGTCGCTGCAAACTGTAGAGATGATATTCAAAGAAGGATTGCTCGGCGAAGGGTGCCGGCGATGCGACTTTGGATGCCAATTCCATCCGTCCGGCGATTGCATCGCGGGCTTTGTACTCTTCGACGACGCGATTGAGATCGCCGGCTACCAGCTTTAACCGCGCGTTCTGGTACGTCGCGCCGCTTTGATTGTCGAGCGTCACCCAGCCGGACAAGTCGAGATACTTATCCTTGCTGTCGAGCACGGCGACGTAGTCGGCTTTCCAATTGAGGCCGCGGGTTAAATACGTTGCTTCAACTTTCTGTGCATTGGCGTTGCGATTCTCCAGGGACCAAAGCAGCGTCGGCTCGGAGATGAGATTGCTTGGAATACTGGGAAAGATCAGGTTGTGCGGCTGGCCGGTGAATATGCGTCCGCCAAGTTTGTAAACCAAGCCTTCGTTGGTGCTGAGAATTGTCACCGGCACTTCGATGCCTTCTTTGAGCACCATGATTTCCTTGCCGACGAATTTATCGAGCAGCTTGCGCGGTGTGAGCAGATCGTACTCGTAATTTTGTTCGAGGACACGCAGCTGATTTGGATTCGACAGCGACTTGATGTGCACGGTTTGCGGCATGATCTTGGCGGCGACTTCGCCAAAGCGAAGTTCGGTTAAGCCTGCCGGCAACGTCAATTGACGGATGTCTTTAATCAGGCCGATATCGCTGTTGTAGACGGTGACCGCGACACTCTCTTGATCGTTGAGTCCGGTGCTGACGTTGGCCGGCTCAAGGCGTGCAGTTGATAGACCCGCGTGGGAAGCTAACTCAGGAGTTAGAATTGTGACAATGAGAAAGAGAGCGAAACTAAGAGACTTGCTTTTCAATGACCACCTCCGTGCTGGTTAACGAACTATTTTTTGAGTTCATTGACCGAGTTAGACGGTGGCGCTGGAAAAAAGTTCGGCGACGATCAACGCGGTGAGGTTGTAGGCTCTGGCAGTTCAGGCGGTAGAATGGTGACTTTAATCAATAACTGACGGTCGAATCGGGCGACTTCCTTTTCCTTGGCCGCGGGCTTCGATTCCGCTTCTATGATCGCTTCGCTGGCGAGTTCCTTTTTGAAATACTCAAAGTGCTCTGGGGCGACGTTGTAGAATCTAATTTCGGCGATGGACTCGATTCTTGGCGTTGGCGGAGCTGGCGCGGCGGGGCGCGCGGCGCTGTCCGCTTCCGCCGACTTTAGCTTTGAGTCCGTGCCCACGCCTTCTGTTAGCTCGCGGCGTAGGGGAGGGCGGCGGCGCACGACAAACTCGTAATCCGTAACTCGGTCACCGAGCGGAATGACTCTATCCAACGCCATCGTACCGGAACGCGGCGCGGCTGGGCGGAGGCCACCGAGCGGCATTGGCGGGGCAAAACCGGCATCACCGGAGAAACGGCCCGACTCCATTAGGTTACTAGCTTCTTGGACTTGAATCGGTCCCCGCCTCGAGATTTTGCTGTCTTCTAAGCCAGCTTCGATTTCGCTCTTCGCGCTTGCGCTTGGCGCGCGACTCGGCGAACTCACAGATTTCTTTTCCGCTGCTGGTTCTGCTCGCTTGGCAAGTGCGACGGGCGCTGGCAGCGCGGTTTCTTGTTGCTTGTCGGTTTGGCGAGTCTCTGCCGGGGTAGATTTGTCGCTTGGATTGTCTGGCTCCACCGAGGCGGAGAGTGTCAAGTTCTTTGGCTCAGTGCGCTTGAGCTGGTCGTTTTTTTGGTAAAGCACTATGCCTATGATGCCAACCATGACGAGCGCGGCTGCTTGGAGCGGTATCTTCCGATTCCACTTACTCGGCGGCATAAGCAGGCGTTGCCAAAGAGTGGGCTTCGCTTCGATCTCGCGCACATGGGCCATGACTCGCTGGGCAAAGCCGAGGGGCGGATCGAGCGCCGGCAAAGCCGCGACCTGATGCATGCAATCGGCCAGGTCGCTAGCCTCGGCGCCGCAGGGCGCGCAGGAAATCAGATGGGTGGCTACCCGAGTCGTCGTCGGCGTGTCGAGTGTTTTGTCTAGATACTCGATCAGATGGGATTTTACTTCTTCGCAGTTCATACGGCTTTCCTTCCCGCGTAGAAGAAGGAGGCCAGCTCGGATTTGAGCGCTTGACGGGCGCGGTGCAAGCGCGACTTGACGGTCCCTATGGGGATCTCAAGCACACGCGCGACTTCTTCATAGGGCACATCTTGCAGGTCGCGCAGTAAGATTACGGCGGCGTCTTCCGGTTCGAGGCGGTTCAAGGCTTGTTGCACGCGTTGACGAATCTCCTTTTTCTCCATGCTTTCAGCGGGACCGGGACGCGGGTCGCTGGCGGGCTCGGTATTCTCGATGGGCACGCTGCGCTGCTGGCGGGTATTTAAGCTCTTGCGCCGGCTGGTGGCGTGATTGAGGGCGATACGATAAAGCCAGGTAGAAAAATTCGCGTCGCCGCGAAAATTACCAATGGCGCGGTAAGCGGACAGAAACGTTTCCTGGGAAATTTCCGCCGCTTCGTCGTAGTCGCCGAGCATCCGATAGACCAAGTTAAATATCGTCTTTTGATGACGTCGAATTAAGGTTTCGAAGGCGTCCGTTTCACCGCGCTGTAGCTTCCGGACGCACTCCGCGTCGCTGATCGCTTCAGACACCATTGGTTCAGAAATATTAGACTTCGGGTTCACTAAAAGGTTCCCAGCTTAAAATAGTTTCGACCTTGTTCATGACGCCGCGACCAGAGCGCGGCGCGGCGCCGCCGATAATCCGCTACGAATGCGCGTCATTAGCCACCGATGCAAACCATTTGCTTGGTTTTTTAAACGGTTATCCTCGCGACGAGATCATCTTTCGCATTCACACCGGCTCGTTCCACAAATGGCTGAATTCGGTGGCGACCACGCGGTCGTAGGGCACCGGCGCCGCAAGTAAGCCTATATCCTGGGCGAAGCGGTTCATGCTGGTGACCTTTTTTTCTGGGATGTTGGGATCGTAGTAGGGCAGATCGCGGCGCACTAGCTCGGCGATCAGTGCGGCTTCCGACGGCGGGAAACGTTTTTTACCGACCGCGGTGGCCAAATTTACGTCGGCTTTGAGCGCCTTATGCGCCTTCATCAGCGCGCGTATGGCGGCCTGTGCGGACCCAGGCTCTTCTTTGATTTTCTTTTCAGTCGCCACCAACGCCGAAAAAGTATAGTGACGCGCCGCAGTCGGCCCGTCACCACGGCGCAGGTCGAGCACCATGCTGCCGACGCCGCGGCGCACGGCAACCTCGCAACCCATCCCATTGGCCCAGAAGCCGTCGAGCTTGCCTTCTTCGAGTGCCTTGGCGGCTGACAGTCCGAAGGATACGTTCGGTCCGGCCGCGCCAGGGATCGGCATGATTTGCACCCCGTTCTTCTCGGGATCGATGCCGGCTTCCACCAGCATGCGCTGGAGACTGAGATTGACGCCGGGCGCGGCGCCGATGCGCAGCCCCTTGACGACACTCAAGTCGCCCCGTTTGGGATTTAGATCGCTGCGGATGACCAGAAACCAATAGGTGTGTTGGCCACAGGCGGCGAGCAACTTCGCGCCGCGCCATTCCGGGAAGGCGAGCAGCGTGGCGTGCGCCGAGCCGACCACGAAGTCGAGTTGTCCGTCGCGCAGGGCTTCGAAGGTTTTTGGGATTGGAAACAGGAGATCGACGGAAGCATCGAAGCCTTCTTCCTTGAAGAAACCCATCTCAACGGCGGCGATGATGGGAAAATAAGAGTTGGACACTAAGTCTGGAACGGCGATACGCAACATTCTTTTCTCCCGAACTATTCAGACGAACGTTTTGAACTGCTTGAACGGTTGGAACGTTTTGAGCCAAATTCTAATCCGCCAGCGGCACTGTCATGAATATATGCGGCTCGCCGCCAAGGACGCGCGAGACATGGCCTTCGCCGCTGGTATCGTCGGCAAGCATGACGTCGCCGGTCTTGAACACCCGCTTGACGCCGTTGCTTGCCTCGATCTCCCAGGAACCTGACAGGGTGACGAGAAATTGCCGGCGCGGCGCCGGATGGCGGTCGATCACCAAACCCACTGGAGCCGAGCGAAACATCGCGCTGGTGGCGGCGCGGGCGTCGGTGGTGAGCATCGGCTGGTTGCCGCCGAATTTCATTTCGATCTCCTCGAAATGCGACTTCTGATCGTTGCCGGTGTAGAGTCTGACGATTTTCACTTTTGCTCCTTCGCTTTCGATTGATTGTAAGGTGCTCGCGCTCAATTAGAGCGGAATCTGCCGCTTGTCCATGGCCTGGCGCCATTTCTTATCGGCATCGCCGCCGAAGATCAATGGTTTGTCGCTGGGCAGGGTGAACCATGAATTAGTTTTTAGCTCAGCCTCCAATTGGCCCGGCGCCCAACCGGCGTAACCGAGCATGAAAAGCGATTGTCGCGGCCCTTTGCCACTGGCCAGCGCTTCAAGCATTTTGATATCCGCAGTCATGGCGATGCCGTTGCTCACTTTCATCGTGCTGTCGATTGAGTGATCGTCGGTGTGGAGCAAAAATCCTTGACGCTGCCCGACCGGGCCGCCGTAATGGATGACGATGTGCTTCTGCGAAGCTTTGGTTTCTTCGCCAGAAATTTTGAGCAAATCGTCGATGAGTCCCTTGGCTATCGGTTTGTTGATGATCAGACCCATGGCGCCCTCGGCGTCGTGCTTGACCATGTAAATGACACTCTCAGCAAAGCGCGGGTCTTGCATCTCCGCAGTGGCGACTAATAGTTGACCAGTAAGAAAGCTTTCGCGTTCGGCGGCGCGGACATTGTGGCTGCTCCCGAGCGCGCCGAAAAGTAGACATAGAATCGCAATTCGCAACAGACGGAAACGGGCCGGCGATCCATTATTGACATGCTCGGTATGCGCCATGGAGACTAACCGCGCACCTTTGGGCCGAAGCTCTCGATGCTGATGCGGATGATCACGCGCTTTTCGCGCACCATGCGCTCGTGGAACTCCGGCCAGCTTTTATGCTCGCCGTAGGCTTGCCGTTGCAAATATATCAAAGTGTCCAAAGCTTGCGGCAAGGCGATGATTTCCGCCGTGCCGTTGACCTGCACCCAACCTTCGCCGTGAAAAGTGTTGGAGAAGGCGCACAGCGAGGCGCGCGGATCGCGCCGTAAGTTGTTTACTTTATAAGCCGTCTCGCGGCTACTGATGACGGCGCGCCCTTCCGCGTCCAGGCCGCAAGTCACCGGCGACATTTGCAAGCCGCCGTTCTTACGCCGGGTCGCCAGCACGCCGTGATGATGGTTTTTGAGAAACTCTTTGGCTCGGTCGAACTGCATGGGGACAAATTCAGCCATGTATTCAATTCCTTTTCCAGTGATCTGTAATCCGTTGTTTGACAAAGTAGGATAGCGTGGTGCCAGAATGCAAGCGTAGCTGAGCTTTAAGCCGTAGTGGCGAAATTCCTGGGCGAGCAATTCGCCTGGCCAAGTTGCCTTGACCGCTCACGCCGCTTGCCCTATAACCAAATCATGCCGAGGTGACGAGAGTGGCGATGACAATACCCCAAGTGACTTTACCGGAAGTTTTGCCGGTGTTTCCATTGACCGGCGTCATGCTCTTGCCAGGCACGGTTCTGCCACTGCATATTTTTGAGCCGCGTTACCGAAACATGGTCGAAGATGCCCTCGGCGGCGGTAAAATTTTCGGCATGATTCAACCGTTTATGCCGCAAGACGACAATCGCGGCCCGCAGCCCGAGGCTGCCAACGCGGCGCCGGACCTATACAAAGTGGGCTGTGCCGGATTTATCGAAAAATCGGAAAAGTTGCCGGATGGCGGTTTTTTCGTTCAACTAAAAGGCGTCAATCGGTTTCGCTTTGCCGAAGAGTTTTCGTTGCAACGCGGCTACCGGCGGGTCAAAGCGATTTATCGCGAATTTCCTGACATCAGCTTAGAACAAGGCTGGCAGTGTCGGCGCGCCGCCGTGCTGGACGCGCTCGCGCTTTACGGCAAGGCGCACGGCATGCAGGTGCGGCCGGATCAGGCCGAGCGCTTTTCCGATCTAGAGCTGGTCAATCTTCTCGGCGTCTCACTGCCATTTCATCCGGCGGAGAAACAGGCGCTGTTGGAAGCGCCGACGCTTAAGGATCGCGAGACCATGCTCATCGACTTGTTGCGCCTTGGCGCCGGACCGGCCGAGGCGGATGGCGAAAGCACGCCGCGAACGCTCAACTGATTCACAGTAAACCGTAAGCAGTAAGTCGTAAGGAGCCAGGGGAGGGGACGCCTTAGTCTTTACCATTCACTGCTTACTTCCTGATCCTTCCTCCGCAATATCGATCAACACGCCGTCCGGATCGGCGATGAAGTGTTGCCCTAAGCAGCAGCGTCGAAAATCTTCCTCGTTCTTCTTGCCGTTGCCGCCGACGAAGCGCCCGCTCGGTGTGTACGGATCGCTGGCCGCCAGGTCGTCAAGTTCTTTCTTGGTTTGCACTAGGCTGTCGACTTTGAAACCGAAGTGATCGAGGCCTTCGCGCAGGCCGCGGTAGAGACTTTGATCGCGCGGGCGCAGCAGCAGTTTCACTTTACCATCGGTCATGCAGATCGAACCATCGTCACGGTAAGTTTCGGACTCCTTTAGCTCAAAGACTTTCTCGTAGAACTCAGCAACTTGGCCAGGATCGTTGGCGCGGATCGAAATGTGATTGATCCAGCGCGGTTGATCCCAGCCCGCTTGGTTGTAACCCTCGCGCACGTTGGCGACATGGGCTTGGGCGATATCGAACTGGCTGCCGGCCGGATCGTAGCTGCGCAGGCCCGCGAAAGGAACATAGTCCAAACCTTTGGCGATCATCGTATTCGGATAATGCCGCTCCATGCGCCGGACGTATTCTTCGATGTCTTCCACTTCGAAGCCGAAGTGATCCATGCCCGACTGCATGCCGGCGTAGCGCGATAGGATCGCCAAACCGATGACGCCGTCGCTGATATGGCCGCGATTGGCGTTGTGCTTGCCGGTTTCGTCGAGCGTGTTGCTGGTCATGCGCCGCATGCCGAAGACGGTTTGATAAAACTTGTCGACCGCGGCGTGATTGTGCGTGTACATGGCGATATGGCGGATTTTCGCGAACATCGATGTCCTCCGAAACGTGAGTGGCGAGATTTGCTCTAGTTGTAAGTCGGTCGTTTGAGTGTTGTCAAGGAGTCGCGATCGTTGCGAATCTCGGAATAATTCAAAACCCATTTTCGGCGGTCATTTGCTGGTCAAACTTTGCAACACCGGCTGCAAAACCTTCCAGACGTTGGCGGCGACTCTTTGCTGGCCTTTTGCCGTGGGGTGGATGCCGTCGGCGAGATTCAATTCGCGCACGCCGCCGACTCCTTCGAGGATAAACGGGATCAGCGTGGCTTGGTTCTTTTTCGCTAGCTCCGGGAAGGTCGCGTTAAATTGCTTGGCATAGACGGCGCCCATGTTGGGCGGGACTTTCATGCCGGCGAGAACGATTTTTGCTTCGGGATATTTCGCTTTGGTGCCGTCGATGATTAACTGGAGGTTCTTTTTGCTCGTCTCGGCGGGTAGCCCGCGTAGGCCGTCGTTGCCGCCGAGTTCGAGGACCAAAACATCGACTCGGTTCTTCAATAACCAGGTGAGTCGGTTTAAACCGCCAGCGGTGGTGTCACCGCTCTGGCCGGCATTGATCGCGTTGAAATTCCAGCCTTTGGCGTCGATCTTAACTTGAATCAACGCAGGATAAGCCTGGGCTGGCTCAAGACCGTAACCAGCGGTGATACTGTCGCCAAGAAACAAGATATTCTTTGGCGGCGGGATGGCCCCGGTTAGGTAAATGAGCGCGAGCGGTGCGAGTAACGATCGGATGGCTTTTCGGGCTAGAAAAAAAAGTTGTGTCTGTAACATAAACCAACTAAACTATCTCAATCAAAATGCGTCTAATTATAGAAAATCTCGCATAAGTAGCTGACTTCTCGAGGCTTGGAATGGTATGGATACTAACATAATTCTCAACGTAGCGCATTTGAGCAAGGAATTTACCAGCGGCGACGATACGGTTCATGTGCTCAATGACGTGTCGTTTGGGATCGAGGAGAGCAGCACCTGTGCTATCGTCGGACCATCCGGTAGCGGCAAGACGACCTTAATTGCTATCTGTGCCGGCCTAGAACGTCCTACGGAAGGTTCGGTGCTCTTCGACGGTATACCCTTACATGAGGCAAGCGAAGAGAAACTGGCGCGGATTCGCAATCAGTCGATCGGCTTTATCTTTCAGAGCTTTCAATTGCTGCCGTCGTTGACCGCCTTGGAAAACGTCATGGTGCCGGCTGAGATCAGTGGCGAAAGGTGGGTGCGTGGGGCGGGCCTCGAGTTGCTGGGTCGGGTCGGTCTAAATAATCGCTTGTATCATTATCCCGCCCAGCTCTCGGGCGGTGAGCAGCAGCGCGTGGCGATCGCGCGCGCATTCATCAATCGACCGAAAATCCTTTTCGCCGATGAGCCCACCGGTAATCTAGACGCCGAAACGGCGCAAGGCATCGTCAAGCTGATTTTCGATCTCAACGCCGACCAAGGCACCACTTTGATTTTGGTCACCCATGACCGTGATCTCACTCAA
This sequence comes from uncultured Syntrophobacter sp., assembly GCA_964478485.1. Taxonomy (GTDB): domain Bacteria; phylum Desulfobacterota; class Binatia; order UBA9968; family UBA9968; genus DP-20. The sequence continues at coordinate 14,391 of CAYZJE010000643.1, forward strand.
CAAGCCGGACGAGTGATCCGCCTGCGCGGCGGCAAACTGGTCGCCGATAACCGGACTTTCATTACTGCTGCCACCGGTTCTTAGCAACAAAACCTATGCTCGCATTCGCCAAACTTTGGGTCTGGCGCATGGCCCTGCGCGATGGCCGGCGCGGTCTGCGTTCTTTGCTGTTTTCCATGTCTTGCGTAGTCTTGGCGGTGGCGTCGGTGGTGTTGGCCTTCTCTTTTCGGGAAAATTTGTTGTCGAGCATTCAGGCACAGTCGAAGAGCTTGCTTGGTGCCGACTTGGCGTTGGAAAGCCGCGAAGCTTTTTCTCCCGAAGAGGAAAAGCTATTTGCTTCCTTGGGCGGCGATCAGTCGCGCCAGGTCGGCTTTACCTCGATGGCTTACTTTTCCGCCAGCGGCGAATCGCGACTCGTCCAAGTACGCGCCATCAGCGGCAAGTTCCCCTACTACGGCGCCCTCGAAACCGAACCGCCATTTTCACTATCGGTCTTTGCCAAGGGGCCCAACGCGCTGCTCGACGAAAACGTCATGCGGCAATTTAACGCCAAGGTCGGCGACCGCATCAAGATCGGCAACTTCGAATTCACCATCGTCGGCAGTCTGCGTAAGATTCCCGGCGAGACCCTAGCCTTCTCGCTGATCAGTCCGCGGGTCTATATACCGATGGACTATCTTGATCGCACCCAGCTCGTGCAGAAGGGGAGCTTGGTGCGTTACCGGGTCTTTTTCAAGCTCGACGGCAGCACCGATGTCGACAAGCTGGTCGCGACGTTGATGCCCACGCTCCAGCGCTTGCGGCTGGAAGCCGACACCGTCAGCAAGCGCGCCGCGTCGATCGCCGGCGCGATGGAAAATCTCTCGCGCTACTTGCGCCTGGCGGTGTTCGTCGCGGTGCTGCTCGCCGGTATCGGTGTCGCCAGCGTCATGCATGTCTACGCAAAGGAAAAAGCGCGGGGCGTGGCGCTGCTTCGTTGCATCGGCGCGACGCCGCGCGAGACGCTGGCGGTCTACCTGTTACAAATATTCTTACTGACGCTGCTCAGTTCCGGGGTCGGCGCGGCATTGGGAATCGCGGCGCAGGATTGGCTACCCTATATACTCAAAGATTTCTTGCCGGTCGCGACAGTGATCCGCATCACACCGAACAGCATCGTCGCTGGTGTTTGCATCGGCATGGCGACTGCCCTGTCGTTCGCGTTGCTGCCTTTGCTGCCCTTGCGCCGGGTGACACCGCTGCTAGCCTTGCGCAGCGCCGTTTTGCCTGAGCGCCAGCCAAAAGATCCACTGGTAATTGCGACCTTTATATTGATCGTTGGTTTGATCGTCGCCTTCGCCGTGGCGACCACCGGGAATTGGCTCCATGGAACTATTTTCACGGCGGGACTCTTCGGTGTCTTCGTGCTGATGGTCCTCTGTGCGCGCGGCGCCACCGCGCTCATGAGGCAATTCGCGCCCAAGGTTTTAACCTTCGCTTGGCGTCAGGGACTGGCGAATCTCTATCGCCCGAACAATCAGACGCTGGCGGTGACCTTGTCCATCGGCCTCGGGGCGTTCTTGCTGGTAACACTTTACAGTGTGCAGGATATGCTCGTTCAACAGGTGCAGCGGCACAGCGGCGATGGTGATGCCAATTTGGTGCTTTTCGACGTCCAGAACGACCAGCGCAAGGGGATTGCCGACTTGTTGCGTGCGAACGGAATTCCACTGCGCGCCGAGGTGCCGGTTGTCACCATGCGTCTGGCCTCGGTGAAGGGGCGAAAAGTCGAGGAGTTGCGCGGCGATGCGACAGCAAAGATTCCCGACTGGGCTTTGCGCCGGGAATACCGCTCCACCTATCGCGCCGAACTCACCGGCACGGAGTCGATCGTAAAAGGAAAATGGCAGGGCAAAGTCGACGGCCATGTTGGGGCGATCCCGGTGTCGGTGGAAAAGGGCCTCGCCGAAACCTTGAGAGTCGACGTCGGGGATGAGCTAGAGTTCGAGGTACAAGGCGTTTCATTGGCGACCAAAGTTGCCAGCTTTCGCGAAGTCGAATGGCAGCGCGTGCAGCCGAATTTCTTTGTGGTTTTTCCCGAGGGAGTTCTAGAAAGCGCCCCCCAGTTCTACGCTATCGTGGCCCGCGCCGACTCGCCGCAGGCTTCGGCTAAGTTGCAGCGCGCCGTCGTGGAACAGTTCGCCAATGTCTCGGTGATCGATTTGAGCCTGGTTCTCAGCACGCTGAATTCTATCCTAAGTCGCGTGTCTTACGCCATGCGCTTCGTCGCGCTATTCACGATTCTCACCGGCCTGGCCGTGCTGATCAGCGCTGTGCTCGGCAGCCGGATGCAGCGCCTCAAAGAAAGTATTCTGCTGCGCACTCTCGGCGCGCCGCGCAGGCAAATTATCAGCACCGTGGTCGCCGAATACCTATTCCTCGGCGGCATTGCCAGCGTCACCGGCGCTCTGCTCGGAACCATCGCGAGTTGGGGATTGAGCTATTATTTTTTTGGCGCGGCGCTGTCGATTTCGCTCACGCCAACTCTCCTGATCGTCCTTGGCGTCACCGGCGCCACCGTGTTGGCGGGCGGGTTGGGCTGTTTGGGTATGCTGCGTGGCCCGGTGCTCGACTCCCTGCGGGCTGAAGCCTAAGCCCGCCGAGTCTGCCGACTCAAATTCACCTACTTTGTAATCGACTCCTGTAGCCAATCTTTCTAAAAATTAATCACCGCTTTAACCACCGAGTAATTCGCCATCGCTTCCATCGCTTCGTTGATCTGATCAAGCTTATAACTTTTGCTGATCATCGCTTCAAAGGGGTAAGTCTTTTTGCGCGAGGCGAGAAAATCGATCGCTTGCAGCCAGTGGCGTGGCTCGGCGGAACGCACGGTGATGAAAAGCATTTCCTGGGGAATCCTTTCGACCGCGATGTTCGCTTTACCGCCAGCGCCGATGTTTAAATAACGGCCGCCGCCGCGCAGCAGCGTGAGGCCTTCGGGCACGGCCATGTTATTAGCCACCTGAATGACGATATCCGCCCCTCGTCCGTCGGTGTGATCCTGTACCCACTGACGGCGCTGCTTCTCTTCTTTCACTTCTTCGAGATTCAAAACCGCGTCCGCCCCCATGCGCTTGGTGACTTCGAGGCGGTTTGCCGGCGCGCCGATGACCAGGACTTTTTTCGCGCCATGATCGCGCGCCACCGCGGTGGCAAAATTGCCGAGCGGGCCGCTGCCTTGAATGACCACGGTCTCGTGGCTCTTGATCGCGCCGAGTCGATCAAAGCCATGCATGACGGTTCGATAAGCGCAGGCTGATGCGGCCGCTGAAGCGGACGTGACCTCGTCAGGGACTTTGATGATCAAGCATTCCTTGGGTACGTACATATACTCGGCGCAGCTACCGAGCAGATAAGGATGCTGGTCACTGCGGTTGTGGCCCCAGGACGCGCGACCCGGACAGATGCAAGGCTGTTGCGCGACGGCACAGTAGTAGCAAGAGCCGCAGGCAACATAGCTCCAGACAATTCGGTCACCACGCTTGACCGGGTTGCCGAGGATGTCGGTGCGCTTGCCGCCGATGTCTTCGATGAGGCCGCAGGGTTCATGGCCGGTGATAATTGGCAGAGAATCCTCGCTACCCAGCGGTCCATGCCAACGATGAACATCGGTGCCACACAGCGTCGAGGCCGCGATCTTGACCAGCAGCGATCCCGGATCAAGGGTCGGGATTTGCACTGGTTGGATTGTCAGTGGTTTGTTGTGCTCGGTAATGACAGCCGCACGGCAAGTCGCCATCGTTTTTGCTCCCTATCGGTTTATTCTTTCCTCAGGCTGCGCCTCATGGCTTATTTTACAGCGGCAATTTGTAAAACGTCTCGGAATTGCGCCAGAGCATACCTGCTTTGTCGTCCGCAGTGATATCATCGCTCGCCATCAACTCGCCGAGGTCGTGCTTGCAGCTTTCGTGGGTCACTTCATGGGGAAAGTCGGACGAGTAGAGAAACGGTTTGTTGCCGACGAACTTAATCGCGAACGGCAGGGTCAATTCTTCGGTTTCGATGCCAAGGTAGAAGCGCTCATCGTTGATCAGTTTCTTGATGTAATCGCTAGGCTCGTCTTCCTCGCGAATGCCAAATTCGCTGGGCGGGATATGTTGAAAGTGGGTTTCATGCGATGCGTGCAATCGTTCGAGCAACAGCAGCAGCCAGGCGACGCCGCCTTCCAAGAATGCAATGCGCACATTTGGGAAGCGATCGAAGATGCCGTTATAGAGAATATCGGCGCAGTTGATCGTCAAGCCCCATGGATGACCGAGAGCATGTACCGGCACATACATGTTCATGTGATCCATGCCGAAACGGTCATGGGCGCCGCCATGCACGGCAAGACAACAGCCGAGCCGGTTGGCTTCTTGGTAGACCGGCCAATAAGCTTTCGAACCGAGCGGTTGGGCTAAGCCATTGGAAGGAATCATGGCGCCGAGCATGCCCAGCTCGGTGACCGCGCGGCGCAGCTCCTTGGCGGCTTCCGGCGGGTCCTGCATCGGTAGGATGCCCATGCCCTTGAAGCGCGGGTTATATTTTACATAAGTCTCGCTCAGCCAATCGTTGTACGCCTTGGACGACGCGACCGCATAATCGAGACTAACGATCTTGCCGTAGGCGAGCGCAACGGTGGGGTAAAGCACGGTCCACTCGATGCCGACATCGTCGAGGAAATCGAGCCAGCCTTTGGGTCCGACCGGGGCGCGCTGGTCGCGCTGCGGCGGGGTCTCAACCGCACGACCGGAATGTAAATGATCCAACGGCGGGAAGACCACACCTTTGCGCGCCGCGATCTCGCGGTAGGGGGACTCCATGTGGTTGATGATCCCCTTGTTGTCTTCGAAAATATGGCCGTCGCCGTCGATGATCCTCGTGCCTAGATTCGCACTCATTTCCCTGTCCTCCCGATCCGTTAAAGATTTTTTTGCCGCTACCGTCAGTCTCAACACTCCTTATATAATCCGACTTGAGTTCGAGGTTCAAGCTGCCTGAGCCGCATCAGCCCTGGGGCCACGATCCATCGTCTCAGATTGTATCTCGCCATCGCCGCGGCTTTCAGGTAAGAGTACAGATGAAGCGAACTTACTGGTTGGTGATTGCAAACACTACGGAGGATTTATGACGGAAGAAACCACGGAGCAAAAATTGGCGCGTCTCGAAGCCGAGAACAAAGCACTCAAGGATCAAGTGGAACGGAAACCCGGTCAGCTGCGCTTGAAGGTCAGCGAAAAAGGCGGTCTCTCGGTGTACGGCCTTGGGCGCTTTCCCGTGACGCTTTACAAAGAGCAATGGTCGCGGCTTCTCGATTATGCCGACGAGATCAAAACCTTTCTCAAAGACAACGATCAACAGCTCAAAGCTAAGCAGTAATGCGAATCTCAGCTCGAACGGTCGATGCCGCTCCGTGACTGTTTCATTCGGCACATCGCGTTCGATCGAAAGCGGTCGCGACGCAGAGCCTCGCGTTGAAGCTGATCGCCACGCGATGATGTGTGTCGCGATCATGTAAAAAAAACTTCTCGCGCGCAATCGCAAGTTGCCGAGAAGAGTGGGCCGAGTGATTTTCGGCATCGGAGTGCCGGCAAAAATTTCTCGGCGAATTCGTGGCGGGCATATTTTCGGGACTATATGAAAGCAGACGTGACCGAGTTAGCTTGGCGATCGTCACGAGCCGGCAAATTTTACCATTTTGCGGTCAATTCCGCGTTAGAGTGACCGCGCCGAAAATTTTTTCTCAAAGTCGTCCTTTGCGCCAAGGTAAAACTGGTAAGCTCTGGAAATCCCAGGTTAATTTTTGGAATAATCGAAAGCCCCTCGACCCTTGACGCGGTCCAAAAACCGCGTTAATTCCTTTGGCAAACTCTTTTTGAAGGCGTAGTATGACTTCGTTACAGAATCCTATAGAAAGTTCTTCGAATCGAGGCTGAACGCGCCATGCGAACTGGACATAAGGTACTCTTGATAGCGATTGCTCTCGCTCTGGTGCTCGGAGCAATCATCTTCTTTAACATGCGGGGCAACAACGTCGAGGCTGGTTATATGCGTTGGGCTATTGCCAACAATATCAGCCTATTCTTTGCTTCGCCCATGAAATTTCTCGCCGGCGATTCGGCTTCGGACGGCAACTCGAGCCCGCTCCTTTACATCGGTATCGGCGGCATCGGCCTGGTCTTCATGCTGATCATGTTGAAGTTCACCGGCGATGGCGAGACGGTGGCGCTGCGCAAGCGGGTGAAAGAATTGGACACGGCTAAGAATGAAGCGGAGCGCGCACTGCAGGATCAGGTGTGGAAAGGTAAGACCGATCGGCAGGCCAAGGAAAGCGCGATGCGCGATCTCGAATCGAGCATCGACAAGATCGAGATTCTGCTCAACGAGTTGGGAGAGAAGGAAAAGTTATTAAAGATTCGTGAATCGGAAATGATATCACTCAAGACCGGTCCCAGTGCACGGGCGGGGGTAGCACCTGGTCGGGGACCGGGAAACGACCGGATGCTTGCCGAAGAGCTTCGTAAAAAGTCCGAGGCCTTGCAGGCGCGGGACGCTACTATTAAAGATCTCGAACAGCGGCTCAGTACAAAGACATCTCAGTGGGAGAATCAGCTTCGGGAAAAAGAACGGCAACTTAAGGGGCGTGAAGGCGAGCTCGAAGGTCAGCGTTACCAGATCAACGATCTCACCGACCAGCTCGCTGACATGGAAGCCGCCCGCAAGCGCACCGAAGAGCGCTTTCAGGAAGAGGCTCGCAAACGGCGAGAATTAATTGAAGCCAATGAGCAGGCCAGCAAGGCCGAAGAACAGCGGCTGGGAGAGCAAATCCGGCTTCTCGAAGGGCATCTGATCGAGAGAGATAAACTGCTCAAGAGCCGCGACGGCGATATCAATAATTTTCGCCGCCAGCACGAAGAGCTGGCCGCAGCCAAGGCGCAGGCGGAAAGTTCGCTGCAAGAACTACTCGGTCAATCGGATAAGTGGCAGCAAGCTAAGGACGTGGCGGTTCGAGAACTGGAACAACGCTACGGCGCCACAGTTCAAGGCCTGAAGACCGAGGTTGGCGAAAAAGATCTACTATTGGAAGTGCGCGATGGCGAAATCAATTCGCTCAAATCGGAAGTCAACGCGGTAGCGGGCCGTTTAAGCGAACTGGCGGCGGCGAAGGTGCGCGCCGAAGCGGCCTTGGAAGAGGCGCTGCGCAAAGAGGAAATGCGCGGCCCAACGGATCTTGCTAGCCGTGAACTTGAGGAGCGTTATAGCGCCGAACTGACCAACGTGGCAAATCAACTGCGCGAGCACGAGGAACTCCTCCAGACGCGCGACGCCGAAATGGCCGCTTTAAAATCGGAACTGCAGAGCGTCCATGGAAAATTGACAGGAGTAAACGCCGCCAAAGAGCAGATCGAAGCCACTTTACAACAAGAAATCCGCAAAGAACGGCAACAGCGTGAGGCGCGGGAAGCGGTCAACCGAGAATTGGAAGAGCGCTACGTTAAGGAATTGGATACCGTCGCTAACCAATTGCGCGAAAAAGAAGAGTTCCTGTATGGCCGCGATGGCGAGTTGACGGCGCTAAGATCGGAAGTCAAGGCGCTCACCGGGCGATTAAATGACGTGACGACTGCCAAGGAGCGCGCGGAAGCGTCGTGGCAAGAGGAGATGCGCAAGGAGCGCCAACGGCGCGAGGGGCGCGAAACGACCAACCGCGAGTTGGAAGAGCGCTATAGTAGCGAACTGACGAACCTGGCCAACCAGCTGCGCGAAAAGGATGACTCCCTCGGCGCGCGGGATGGCGAGTTGACGGCGTTAAGATCGGAAGTCAAGGCGCTCACCGGGCGATTAAATGACGGGACGGCTGCCAAGGAGCGCGCGGAAGCGTCGTGGCAAGAGGAGTTGCGCAAGGAGCGTCAACAACGCGAGGCGCGGGAAGCCACCAACTGCGAATTGGAAAATCGTCATGCCAGCGAACTGCAGCATCTAGCGAAACAGCTCGGCGAGAAAGACGAAGCGCTCAAAGGCCGCGATGGCGAACTGCTTGCCCTCAAAACACAGTTTGCCTCGCTAACCGAGGATCTTGCCAAGGTGGAGTCCGCCAAGGAGCGTAGCGCGGCATTGCTGCAAGACAAAATTAGAAATGAAAAACAGCTGCGCGACGCTAGTGATTCGGCGCTCAAAGAATTGGAGGAAAATTTCAAAGGCAAAATCGCGGTTCTGGAAGAGCAGGTCAGCGAGAAGCTGCAAACCATGGGCAGCCGCGATTCGCAGCTCCAGTCGCTCACTTCAGAATTGACCCAGTTGAACCGGCGATTGAGCGACATGGAAGCCGCTAAGGAGAAAGCCGAGAGCTTGTTTAGCGAGGCGGTCAGAGAAAAAGAGGAACTGGCGGGGTCTAAAGATGCTTCGATCCGGGAGTTGGAAGACAACCTCAGCAACAAGATGCGTGCCTTCGAAACGCAGTTGAGTGACCGAGATGCTTTGTTAAAGGGGCGCGATGAGGAATTGACGGTCATCAAGAAACAGCTAACCGAACTGGGCGCGGCCAAAGATCACGCGACCCGTTTGTTACAGGACGATCTCAGAAAGAAGTCGGACGAATTAGAGGAACGGGAGTCGGCCAGGAAAGTCTTGGAGGAACAGCTCGTCGGGCAGCTACGGTCCTTCGAGAGTCAGTTGACCGAACAACGGGAGCAGCTCAATGGCCGCGATGCTGAATTAGCGGGTTTGACGGCGAAAGTGGGGAGCTTGGCGCATCAGCTGACCGAGGCTGCCGCATCGAAGGATCAGACGGCGCGCTTACTGCAGGATGAGATTAGAAAGAAAACCGAGGAATTGGAACAGCGTGAAGCGCACGCGAAAGCGTTGGAGGAACGTTTCGCCGAGCGGGTGCAGACATTGGAGAGTCAGTTGGGCGAGCAGCGCGATCAGCTTGGTAACCGCGACGCGGAGTTGGCCGGTTTATCGGCAAAACTGGGAAGCCTGACCAACCAGCTGGCGGATGCCGGGGCGTCGAAAGATCAGACGACGCGCCAATTGCAGGATGAGATTAGAAAGAAAACCGAGGAATTGGAACAGCGTGAAGCGCACGCGAAAGCATTGGAAGAACGTTTTGTCGAACAGGTGCGGTCGTTGGAGAGCGATCTCCTCGAACAACGTGAACGGTTGACGGGGCGTGAAATGGAGCTGGCGGGGTTGACCGCAAAGTTGGCGAGTCTGACGAACCAGCTGGACGATGCCGGTAGCTCAAGAGAGGAAACCGCGCGGTTACTGCAGGAAGAGATCAGAAAGCGCACTTCGGAGTTAGAGGAGCGCGAAGCGCACGCGAAAGCATTGGAAGATCGCTTGACCGAACGGGTGCGATCGTTGGACGGGGATCTCGATGAGCAGCGCCGACAGTTAGCCGAGCGCGAGTCCGAGGTGGCTGGATTAACCGCCAAGCTGGCGAGTTTGACCAGTCAGTTAAGCATTGTCGGCGCATCTCAGGGCGAAGCGGCGCAACTGCTCCAAGAAGAGGCTAGAGAAAGGGCCGAGCTACTGCAGGCCAAGGAAGCCGCCTTGAAGGGGCTGGAAGAACGCTTGAGCGGCTCGCTGCGGTCCTTGGAGACACAGCTCAGCGAAAAGCAGGAACTGCTTGACGTCAGGGACTCCGAGGTTGAGACATTGATCGCCAAGGTCAGCAGTCTAGCCGGTCAAGTGGCGGAATTGGAGTCGGCGCGGGGGCGCATTGAGCGCCAGTTGCAGGACGATCTGCGCGAGAAAGATGCCCTGCTGGAGACCAAGAACGCTGACCTGGATGATTTGGAAGATCGCCTTAACAGTCGAATGAAGACGATGGAACGGCAGTTGAACGATAAGCAAAAGCTTCTGGAAGCGGCGAGCGTCGAGATGGGCGACATGCGGGCGCAGATGAGCGTGTTGGAAGAACAGCTGAAGGAGTCGGAAAATGCCAAGACTTGGTTGGAAAATGCGCTGCATGAAGAACGCAATAAAGAGAGCCAGGCGCTGATCGTGGCCGATAACCTCCAGCCTGCCGTACTCGATGACGACAACGCTGCGGCTGAAAACGGCGAGGCTGACGGCCTGGATAATATCCGCACTGAAAGAGAAGCACTGCTCAAGACGCGCGACAAATTGATCAATGACCTTATGGGCGAGCTCAAGGAAAAGAAATCGCAGTTGGCCAAGCATGAAATTGAGGTCTGGCAAGGGATCGAACGGCGCGGTGTGTGGAAACACCGGCTGTCGAAGATCGGTATTCGGCTCAAGGATTAGCGGCAACGCTGATTGGAATGTTGCGGACCCGACGACTCCACTAAGATAAAATCTCCCCACGAAGAGCACGAAGGTCGGAGTTTTTATCATCCGAACCCTTCGTACCTTCGTGGGGAATAGCTAAATCCCCTTCAATTCGCTGTCACTTCGCGGGGTTATTTTTTCCGCCCGTAAAGACTGTCGATATAGCCGCTCTTGTCGAATTCTTCGACAAAGCGCGCATCGATGAAATCCGCGGGCTTGGCTGCTCTGGCCTTGGGGTCTTTGACCGCGAACTCGTCAAGTATGGTTTTGATTCCCTCGGCGCTCGGATACTGTTTCGCGGGCAGCTTCTTTTCGTCGATGGAGCTTTCGTAGGTTCGTTGTAAAAGCTCTTTGTCCTCTAAGCGCAGATATTTCGCCGCGATCTTGAGACCTAAAGCGCGGTCGGTCTTGAGCCGATGCACCGCTTCGATGTAGGACTTCACGAAGTTGCGCACGAGGAGCGGATTCTCGCGCACATACTTCTTGGTCGTGACGCCGCCTTGATGCTGATACGCTAAACCCAGCGCGGCGACATCGGCGAACAGATGAAAGCCTTTTTTTTGCGCCGCAAACATCGCGGGCGGCACCAGGGCGCTGGCCGAGACCCGGCGCGCTTCAAGCGCGGCCATGCGCTCCGGCGTGCTGCCGGTTTGGACGATAGTGATGTCTTTTCCTGGCGTGAGGCCCATACGCGCTAAGGCGTAGCGCGTGACGAAATCCGCCGCGCCGCCAAAACGCGCGACGGCAACCGTACCGCCTTTGAGCTGCTCCGGTGTCTTAATCTCCGGCTGTGTCATCAGCCAATAATCCAGAGTCGTAATACCGCCGACGACGTAGACGGGTTCGGCGCCGGCGAGGCCCGCGCTGACGATGCCGGGTCCCGAGGCTTGAATGAGCGGTGTGTCGCCGGCGATCATCGCCGTGACCGAGATCGTCCCGCCGGAAAAATAGACCGCCTGGGCGTCGAGATTGTTTTTCGCGAAGATGCCGGCTTCCCGGGCAACCCAGATCACTAACTGATCGGCGCTGATGCCGCTGTAGCCGATGGCGACTTTGGTTGATTGAGCGGCGGCCATGTGTGTCCAACAATACAAACTAGCGGTGAGTGAAAAGATCGCGAAGCTGTTTTTCATGGCTCTCTCCAAAATAGTTTTCCTGACGAATTGGCTATCGATCTATTGGCGAATAGTGCTTAGCAAAGCGCAGGTTTCGGTGGGAAATGATTCGATTACTTGAGCAGGTAGCTTGCCGATTGCGGGATGCGCAGGATGCTCACGCCTTCGGTGTCTTCGACATAGCGGATAAAGTGATATTTATTCTCCAGCTCGTCGTATTTAAGCGGCGGCGCTTCGGCGCGGCCGGCTTCGATGCTGGCGCAGATAAAATGCGGACCATCGTTTTTCAAGGCATGCGCCACGGCGTCTGTCAGTTCATCTATCGTGTTGGCCGCGCGCGAGCTTTTGATGCCGGCGTTCAGCGCGATGCCGGCAAAATCGATCTTGCCGGCGGTGGCCACCGTCGGCTCGCCGCCGGACGACTCGTACTGTTTATTGTCCCAGCAGATGTGAATCAAGTTTTTCGGCTGGTGCAGGCCGATGGTTGCGAGCGAGCCCAGATTCATCCACAGCGCGCCGTCGCCGTCGAAGACGAATACTCTGCGCTTCGGCAAGGCGATCGCCAGGCCGAGACCAATGGAGGAGCAGAGGCCAAGGGTTTTAACTTGGATGTTACCGTCGCTCGGTCTAACGGCGTTCCATTCATTGGTCGCGCCGCCGGCGGTGGTGACGAAGAGTTCGTTCTTGATCAACGGCGCCACCGCTTGTAGACACTCAAATCGTTTCATGTTTGTTGCTGCTCACAACACGGCGCGCGTCAGCAGGAGCGCTACCGGCCGCTTAGCAGTGCTCGCCAAGATTACCGCACCCGCGATGTCTTGCTTCACTTTGGCTGGGTCGCGCAGGACGATGGTTTTGATGCCCAGTGCATCCAGAACCGGCTCGGTCACCAGGCCGACCATATGGAACGCATTATCGCCGATGTCACCGGCATAGTAGATCAAGAGCAGTACCGGGATGCCGAACTGTAGCGCCGTGGTGGTGAGACCGTTACAACTGTTCAGCAGCCCGCCGTTCTGCATCAGCATCGCCGGCCGTTTCCCACCCAAGTAGGCGCCGGTGCATACGCCGATGCCTTCTTCTTCACGGCCGACCGGCACATGGGTAATTTCCACGTCTTCGTAAAGCAGATTGATCAGCTGGAGCATGTTGATGTCGGGGACGCTTGATACCAGATCAATGCCCGCGGCTTTAAGCCCGTCAAGTATGTTTTGCGCTCCGGCGATGGTGCCCATGAATCAATGTCCTCGGTGTGGTTCTAGAAAACCGCGCCCGGCGTGTCAAGGCTCATGGCGAAATAGATTGACACTTCGTGGGCGATTCTGTTAGCAGAGAGAGCGAATTAAATGGAAGTCCGAGAGGAAGTATGTTGAAGACTAATTCGAGAATTACCCTTATCGCCGCCACCTGGTGTTTATTGATCTCATTGGCGCGCGGCGCCGAATTTCCCAACAAGACGATTCAAATTATCAATCCCTTTCCGCCCGGCGCGGTGACCGATATTGTGGCGCGGTTGTTGGCGCCGAAGATGTCGGCGGCCCTTGGACAGCAGGTGGTGATCCTCAACAAAGCCGGTGGCGGTGGCGCGGTGGGCATTCAAGCGGCCAAAGATGCCGCGCCCGACGGTTACACGATTCTGGTCACGCCGCCGCCCATCGCGCTGATTCCGATCGTCAATAAGAACTCCGGTTTCACCTTGAAAGATTTTACGCCGCTAACGCTGGCGACCAGCAGTCCGAACACGACGGTGGTCAAAGCCGACGCTCCGTGGAAGAGTTTCGAAGAGTTCATCGCCGACGCCAAGAGAAGCCCAGGACAATTCACCTATGGCTCCGCCGGTCCAGGCACGACGCCTCATTTCATCGGCGAGTTGGTGAAATTGAAAACCGGCATCGATATGACCCATGTGCCCCTCGGTTCGGAATCCGCCGCGGTGATCGCGGTGTTGGGCGGCCATGTGAACATCGCGTTTCTGACCTTGGGCACGACGCGCAGCCACGTCGAAGCCGGCACCCTGCGCGCGCTCGCGGTCGCATCTAACCGCCGGCTCAAGGATTTTCCCAATGTGCCGACGACGGTAGAAAAAGGTCATCCGGAGCTTAACTTGAAAGTGTGGGTCGGCTTCTTCGCGCCGGCTAAAACGCCGCCGGCGGCGGCGGCGCGGCTTTCGGCGGCGATCAATGAAGCGTTGAAGGACGCTGAAGCGGTCGCCAGCATCGAAAAGGCGCAAGCGCTGATCGAAAACCTCGGCCCCGCCGAGTTCGCCAAGTTTCTCGGCGAAGAAGAACGCAAGTGGTCCGAAGTGGCGCGGGTAGCGAAAATCGCCCAGTGAAAATTTTGCCTGCTCCACAGAATTCGCCGCCATGAAACGCGCCAATCTCGCGGCCGCCATCGGCATGTTGCTCCTGGCGGGATTCATTCTGTTTGAATCGCGCGCGCTGAGCTTCGGCAACTTCCGCGTGCCTCACACCGGATTCTATCCGAAAATCTTAGTCGGCTTGTTGCTGCTGCTGTCGCTATCCTGCTTGGTGCAAACGTTGCGCGCTAAGGAAACTGAACAGCGCGCCGAGAGGATTCCCGCTGAGGGCTGGTTTCGTATCGGCGCCACACTCGCGACCCTAATCGGCTTCGCCTTAGTTCTCGAATGGCTGGGCTTCATGCTCAGCACGTTTCTCCTAATGGTACTCCTACTGCGCGCCATCGAAGCACCCAAATGGTCCAAGGTGATCGTCGTCGCGCTAGTGACAGCGGCGGTTTCCTACGGAATTTTTTCATGGCTGCTGGGCGTGCCGCTGCCCGCCGGAGTGTTGGGAATCTAGCGTGGATATTCTGCACAACATCGGCGTTGGCTTTGGCGTCGCGCTCACCCCGGCGAATTTATTATTTTGTTTCCTAGGCTCTCTCGTCGGCACCTTGGTCGGCGTGTTGCCCGGCTTGGGCCCGGTCGGCGCCGTTGCCTTCTTGCTTTCACTGACGTTCAAAATGGAACCGGCCAGCGCGATCATCATGCTCGCCGGCATTTACTACGGCGCCATGTACGGCGGCTCGACGACCTCGATCTTAGTCAACATTCCCGGCGAGACCGCATCGGTGGTCACTTGCCTCGACGGCTACCGCATGGCGCGCCAGGGTCGGGCGGGCGCGGCGCTCGGCATCTCGGCCTTCGGTTCGTTTATCGCGGGCACTTTTGGTGTCGTTGGTTTGATGTTTCTCGCGCCTTTACTCGGCAGAGCGGCGCTCAGTTTCGGACCGGCGGAATATTTTGCCCTGACGCTGACGGGCTTGACGCTAGTCTCCTATCTCACCCAAGGATCGATGGTCAAAGCGCTGCTCATGGCGGTGTTGGGTCTGCTCGCCGGCACTGTCGGCATGGACCCGATCTCCGGCGAAGAACGCTTCACTTACGGCACGCTGACGCTGCGCGACGGCCTGGGGCTTGTGCCGGTGGCGATGGGGCTTTTCGGCGTCGCCGAAATTTTAGAAAACCTAACCGATATCGGCACACAATCGGTTTACCAGACCAAGATTCAAGGCTTGCTGCCCAATCGCAAAGATTGGCAAGACAGCGCTTGGCCGATCGCGCGCGGCTCGGTGCTGGGCTTTTTTCTCGGCATTCTTCCTGGACCCGGACCGGTGATCGCGTCGTTCGTTTCGTACGCCATGGAAAAACGTCTGTCGCGCTATCCGGAAAGATTCGGCAGCGGCGTCATCGAAGGCGTCGCCGGCCCCGAGGCGGCGAATAATTCCGCCACCGCCGGCTCGTTCATTCCCCTGCTGTCGCTGGGCATCCCCACCAGCGCGATCATGGCGCTGTTCATGGGCGCGTTGATGATCCACGGCATCCAGCCTGGACCGCTATTCATTGTAAAGTATCCTGAGCTTTTCTGGGGTTTCATCGCCAGCATGTACGTCGGCAACGCTATGCTGCTGGTTTTAAATCTGCCGCTGCTCGGCATCTGGGTGCGCTTGCTCAAGACGCCGTACGTGATTTTGTTTCCGTTGATTCTGCTCTTCTGTATGATCGGCGTTTATAGCCTCAATGCCAACGTTGCCGAGATCATCATCATGCTGGTCTTCGGCGTGCTCGGTTTCTTCCTGCGCCGGGTCGGTTTCGAAGGCGCGCCGTTCATTCTCGCCATGGTGCTCGGGCCGATCATGGAGACCTCGCTCCGGCAGTCGCTGCTGATCTCGCGCGGCAGCTTCATGATATTTATCAACCGACCGATCTGCGCGGTGCTGATGGTATTGACTGCGGCGTTTCTGATCTGGCCATTGTTCAGGCGCAAGAACGCTGCGAAGCCAGATCAGAAGTCGTGAGCTTTCGCTGCCGGTGTGAGTCGAACTGGAGCCGGCGCGTCGATTGGCTGTGCCACATGATCCGCTGCCGCGCTGGCGCCGCAGATGGCGATCTTCCTGCCGTTTAGCTCGGTTGGGGTTTTGATTTCCGGACGAGCCACCCCTGATCTCTCGGCTCAATAGCCCGCCGCTTGGATCTTCTGGATCAGCGCGTCGTCGAGGATCGACTCCGGTTTAATCGACTGGAGTTTGGGATTCGTGCGCGTGAGAATGGAGTAGATTTTTTTGACGCCCTCCGGTTTGGGCCGCAAGTCACTGCTGTAGGCCGCGACCATCGCGTGGTAGCCGGTCTCAGCGTCTTCGACACGCGGCAGGCGCAGATGTTTAGCGATCGTCTGCATGGCGCTCTGTTTGTTTTCTGGTTTCTGAAAAAAGCGGATGGCGTCGATAGTGCCTTTGAGTAGTGCTTCGTAGATTCTCGGCTCCTGGCGCATGGCGCTGCGCTTGATGACTAACGACGTGCCGACGTAGGGGATCGGTGCGCGCGCTAAATCGAGCAAGACCGAGTAGCCTTTCTTTTTGAGCGGCGCGCTAAAAGTTGCCCCCATCCATGACGCTTGGGCGCGGTTGGTTTCCATCGCTTGGATGCGCGACGGCTGGTCGCCGAGCACGATGAAATTGATCCTATCGCGCTCGGGATCAACGCCGAGATAATCCATGGCGAGCATGTTGTTGGCCCAACCGCCGCCGCCGATGCTTTGTATCGCTATATGTTTGCCCTTGAGCTCTTCGGGCCGTTTGATCTCCGGGCGCGCCATGAAGTCGCCGTCCGGCCGGTTGACCAGATTGCCGATGATCGCAACGTCCAAGCCGCCGGCGGCGATGTTCAATACCGCGTTGGAACTCGTCAAAACCGTCTGGACATCGCCAGAGGCGAGGGCGGAGACGGCCAACGGCCCGGTGCGCATGTAAATGACTTCGACGTTGAGCCCATGCTTGCGAAAGAATCCCTGCTCGACACCAACCCAAAGCGCCGCCGGGTTTTCGCCCGACGTGCCGTTAGCTATGCGGAAGGTTGTGAGCGGCTGGGCGCGCACGGTGGTTGTAATAAGAATCGTGTTCGTGATCGTGAAGAGGAGCAAAATCATGCGAGAGGATGTTTTCACAGTTGAATCTTTCTCAATGACTTACTCTCGCCCGCTTGCGGGAGACGGGAGGTTGAGGGTGTAAAACGGGCGGGTTTCAAACCCGCCCCTACGAGATGTTTTTTGCGTTCTTTGCGGCCAATCAAGCTTTGACCTAATCTGTCGGCAGTCCGTAGAATCTTTCCGCGTTGCGATAGCGCACGCCGTCCTTGTCTTCCTGGGTCAGCCGCGGGTTCTCGTCAAGCTCTTCGAGTTCTTCCTTACAGGTGTCGTTGTTGACCTCGTGCGGGAAGTCCGATGAAAAAATAAACGGCTTATTGCCGACCACGCTGACGGCGAAGGGCAGGGTTAGTTCGTCGCCTTCGACGCCGACGAAGATGCGGTTTTCGTCAATGTGGCGTTTGATGTACTCGGTGATGGATTCCTTTTCGCGAAGCTTCAAGAAGCGGCCGCGCGGATCGTACTGCACGTGGCTATTCCAGGCGCGCTCGAAGCGCTCGATACAATTGACGAACCAGCCGGCACCGGCTTCCATAAAACCGAAGCGGACTTTGGGGTATTTATCGAAGACGCCGTTGAATAGGATGCCCGCGAAGTTGACCATCTGGCCGAAGGGGTGCCCCAACGCATTCACCGGCGCGTACGGCGTCATGTCGTCCAGTCCCATGTGATCGTGCACGCCACCGTGGATGCCGATGCAGCATTCGAGCCGGTTGGCTTCTTCATAGATCGGCCAATATTTTTCGTCGCCGAGATGATTCTGCGCGCCCATGACGCCGGTGCTCGGCAACATGGCGCCGCAAAAGCCCAGCTCGCGGACAATACGGCGTAACTCAATGACCGCTTCCGCCGGCTCTTGCAGCGGGATCAGGCCCAGCGCCTGAAAGCGCGGGCTCTTGCTCAGGTATTCGTCCTGCATCCAGTCATTATAGGCATGCGCCAGTTCAATCGCCCAGTCCAAACTGACGACACGCCCGAAAGACAAGCCATTGGTTGGATAGAGCACGGCGCTGGTAAGACCGACAGCTTCCATGAAATCGATCCAGCCCTCGCGCCCGACTTTGGCGAAGGAGCCCGGCGGCAGCGTATGGGCGTTGGCCGCGTGCAGGTGATCGTTGGGTGGATAGGGGCCGCGCGCCGAACCGAACCGTTCGCGATAGATTTGCGGCATGCGCCCCGAGATCGCCGAGTGATCTTCCACGACGTGACCGTCGCCGTCGATGATTTTGTGCTTCTTCTGTGACATGGGATCGCTCCTCTAACTTCGATCGTTTTGCGTCTAGCGTCTGGCGTCTAGAGTTAAAATTCGGGAAAACGCTAGACGCTAGACTACAGACGTCAATCGTTTCTCAATTCGCCAACTGATAAAACCTCTGCGAGTTACCAAACAGGATGGCGTCCTTGTCGTCCGCGGTGAGCTGCGGGTTTTCGCGCAATTCCTGCAACTCGTGTTTGCAGGTCTGGGCATCGACCTCGTGGGGATAGTCCGTCGAAAAGACATAAGGCTTGTTGCCGGTGATGCGCACCGCTTCGGTGATGCTCAGCTCTTCGCCCTCGCAGCCGACGAAGATGCGGCCTTCGTCGATGTGGCGGTTGATATAGTCTATGATCTTCTCACCCTTCTTGAGTTGCAAAAATCGGCCGCGCGGGTCGAACTGCACATGACTTGCCCAAGAGCCGGTGAACCGTTCCATGCAGGTGAGCAGCCAGGCGCAGCCCGCTTCCATGAAACCGATGCGCAGGCCGGGAAACTTATCGAAGATGCCGTTGAAGATGATGCCCGCGAAAGCGATCATCTGGCTCATCGGATGGCCCAGCGCATTGGCCACCGCGTAGGGGCTCATGTCGTCCATGAGTAAATTTTCATGAGCGCCGCCGTGGATCGCGATGGCGCAGCCTAGTCTTTCCGCCTCACCGTAGATCGACCAATATTTCTGCGAGCCCAGATGCGGCATGTTGACGCCCATGGAGGGCAACATCGCGCCGGAGAAGCCGAGATCGCGCACGATGCGGCGGAGTTCGATTACGGCCTCCGCCGGTTCTTGCAGCGGGATCAGCCCCATCGCCTTGAAGCGCGGGCTTTTCGAGACGTAGGTATCGTAGAGCCAATTGTTGTAGGCGCGCGCCAGCTCGATGGCCCAGTCGCGGCTGACGATCTTGCCGAAGGCGAGACCCGCGCTGGTGTAAAGCACCGTCGTGCCGATGCCGACATCTTCAAGAAACAGCTCCCAGCCCTCGCGGCCAACGTTGGCAAACGCGCCCTTGGGCGTGATGTGGCGGTTGGCTGAATGCAAATGATCGATGGGCGGGAAGGGGTTTTTGCCACGCGCTTCGGAGAAACTTCTTGCGATATATTCTTCGGGCATGTACTTGACGATGGACGCGATATCCTCGACCACATGGCCGTCGCCGTCGATGATTTTGGGTTGGGTTGTCATGTTATCTTCCTCTGTCAATTCGTTTTCGATGAAATGTACTCGGCTTCGATGCGGCTGTTTCGGGTTTCGGGTTACGCGTTTCGAATTGGGGGAAGGGGAACTCGAACCCCGAAACTTTAAACCCGAAACTGCTTAGGCGGTTTTCCTCACCCGTTCTTTAGCCATCGGATACTTCTCGCAAAGCGTCTTCGCCATGATGCCTTTTAGGTCATTGGCTGCAACCATTTAATTCTCCTTGGACTGGATTTTGCCGGATTCTCCAATAGGTGGGCACGGGAGTCAAGCCGCGAATAGATTTGAAACGCACGTGAACGGGTGAACGTTGGGTCCCTAGGGTGAAATCGCGGCAAGATTTTAGTTTTTTAGATTTAGCTACCCGGGGTTGACTTCACCCGGAATAACCTCTACCGTGAATCATCTTCTTCAGTAAATGGCCTTCTGAGAGGAAAGCAAAAATTTGAAGGCCTCTTTCCGTCTCTATCCTTTGATAGCAATTTCTAAATGACAATCCGACCAGAGCGGGGTTTTAGCATTTTACAAGCCCATGTTCTGCCCCTTTAGCAGTTAGATTCTCAGGATCAAAGACCACAACACTGTCTCATAGGAGGACAACATGGGTAGTAAATTATATGTCGGTGGTTTGCCTTATTCAGTCACTGAAGGGCGTTTACAGGAACTTTTCTCGGCACACGGCACGGTGGAATCAGCCAACGTGATCTCGGATAAGTTTACCGGACAATCACGAGGCTTCGGCTTTGTCGAAATGTCGTCGAACAGCGAGGCGCAAAGCGCCATCCAGTCGCTCAACGGCACGCAATTCGAAGGGCGCAGCCTAACGGTCAATGAAGCCAAGCCGATGGCGAAGCGCGATAACTTCGGTGGCGGTGGTGGCGGAGGCCGTGGCGGCGATCGCGACGGCGGACGTAACCGCTATTAGTTTTCTCGTTACATAAGTAGTTGAGAGAGGGAAGCATCTGGTCGGGGTGCCTCCCTCTTTCATTTGTGTGACCTTGGCGGCGTTTGGGATACGTACCCTTGCTTACGCAACCGAAAAGCCCTAGCCTAACTGACATATCTTTCCGCAAATCTCTCAAAACTAATCAGCTTCAGCAGAACCATTGTTTTCAACGAGGAGGGTTCATATGTACAGGATTTTGTGTGACCGAACGCCTGCGCGCGAACTCGGTTCAGGCCTAACTTGGTTTAAGAAAAACGGCCGCATCGTCGAGTTCGCCACGACGGAAGAAGCCGGGGTGATTGTAAAGGAGTTAAGCGAAGGTCGCAGCGCGTCCACGGTGAAGTACACGGCGAAAGAATTCAACTTCGACTAAGATCGATTCAGGTAAGCACGGTTTTCTAGGAATTCCGGCAGCGTCGCATGAAGGATGTACTGATCAATCACGCGGATTCGGCTTTGTCGAAATGTCGTCGAGCAGCGAGGCGCAAAGCGCCAGACAGTCGTTCAACGGCACGCAATTCGAAGGGCGCAGCCTAACGGTCAATGAAGCCAAGCCGATGGCGAAGCGCGATAACTTCGGTGGCGGTGGAGGCCGTGGCGGCGATCGCGACGGCGGACGTAACCGCTATTAGTTTTCTCGTTACCTAAGTAATTGAGAGAGGGGGGCATCTGGTCGGGGTGCCTCCCGCTTTTTTTGACCGACTTCGGTGTTCCAAGACAGAGACGATAGTGATTCCCCATCAAACAATAGGCGAAAAAAGCTAATCCCCACAGCCAATAAACTTGGCCTACGGGATCGAGGCAGGCTTCATAGTCACCGTCCTCGGCAAACGTCGGTTGTCTTGCCGCGCCCCGGTTCATGACGTGAAACACGACGGCGAAAAACTGGATTCGCAGTGGACGCGACATGAGGCGAGAACGAGCAGATAAGACAATAACTAGTCAACTCCAGACTTGACCCCTCAACATGGTTTTCAGCGGCGCGTTGCCTTTGGAAATCGCTACCAGCGCGCTGCTGCCGGAGCCGGAAAATTGCACCGCGTTGGCGATCACGGCCTGCAAGCCGGCGGCGTTCTGCATGAAGACCAGCTTCAAGTCGATGCCTTCTTCCTTCATGTAGCCGCGCTCCTGGGCGATCACCAGTGGCACGTATTGAAACGCTTTCGAGGTCAGCGCAACCGTAAGCGTCTCCGCGCTTAGCGCCAGGTGCGGGTAAAGTGTTAAAACCGCCGTAACGAATATCGGCACAACGCGCGTGCGCATAAAGGGAATCCTCCGCTTAACGTTGACGGGATTGGTCATTCGCTTCGCATCCGTTGAGATCAACCAGTTTATGTCCTAACCCTCGCCAGTTCTCAATACCATTGAGATTTGCGCTTGGGCTGCGCTGCAAGCGCTGTGTTTCAGATAAAATGATCAGCCCAGTGCTGCGCCAAGGCTTCTCGGCTGAGAAAAAACTTCAGCCAGCGCGCGCCATGTGGTAACATCACCGTATGTTGAGAATAAACCTTTTGCTTTTATTCGCTGTCTTGGCCACGTCGGGTTGTTCGACGGCAAATGTTAGCCGCGGCGGGACGCTTTTGTATGGGCTGAACCAATACCACAGCAATCTGCAGCGGGCCGGCAATTTGCCGTCGAATTGGCCCGCCCGGCAGCAAGCCGCCGGCGAGTTCAAAACCGTGGTCACCGGCACGATCGGCGCGTCGCCGGAATTTTACCGGCTGGTGGATCTCGATTTGCGCAAGCGTGAATTTGCCATCACGCTGCGAGAAACTAACGTGCGGCCCGAGCGCATGATAGAAATGCAGGACGAATTGGCACAGATGGACGACGAGATCGCCGCGCTCAGGCCGGTGATCAAGACCCAGCTTTCGGCTCTGCGGATGCACGAACAACCGGATGGTATCGACGCCATCGCCACCTTGGGACTGCTCGGCCTCGCGCTCGATGGATTTTCGCCCTCAGCTTCGAACCGAGGCATCGAATCGCCGTCAACCAAGGTTGGGCAGTATGTGGTTGCCGACTTTGGCAGTTTCGCCACCGTGCGCGCGGCGAGCGGGCAAACGTTTCGCTGCAATGTCTTCGGCAACCTCGACGATGGCGCGGGGGTGAGATGCGAGCAGGGGAAGTAGGTTTCGAGTTTCGAGTTTTCGGAACTAACAAATAGTTATCTCTTAACGTCTAGAAGATTCAGCGCTGCCGTGACTTCGCCGGCCGATATTTCACGCAGGTTCCACTACTGTTCCGAAACCTTGGCCGGTTTGCCCTTGCCATAGACGGGCCCGACGGTTTGGTCGAATTTGCCCCTAACATCATCGTCGCCCATCGGTTTGTTTACGTGGCCGAACGGGTTGCGCCTAACGGCGATACAGGCCCTTGATGAAGCCACTGTCTTCCAATTGTTGTAGCAAACTTTTATCGACCAGTTTTTCGTAGGACAGATTTTTCAACTGTTCCTTGGGATACTGATCGAGGATGACCTGTACCGAGTCGCGCCGCACATACGGGATCGCTTCCAGCACGTCGTCGTGCGGCTGATAGACCGGTCGGACGACTTCCACTGGCACCCTCATCCGTTTTGAGATCGCGGCGATGGCCAACTCGGGTTTCTCCTTGGCGAGCTTGATGGTTTCGACGTAGGCCTTGAGCAGGTTTACAACAGTCTCGCGCCGGTTTTGCAGAAAGCCGCGCTGCACTTCGATGGCGCCTTGGAGGAACGGAATCTTGAGCGCTGAGAGGTCGACCAGCTCTATGAATCCCGGTCGCGGCGGCGAGCCCATGGCGGCGTCGACGAGACCGCGCTCCAAAGAAGCAAAGGATTCCGGCAAACCGCCGTGGTGGAGGTATTTCACCTCTTTGTCCGTCAAGCCGGCGGATTTGAGCGCTAGACGCGCGATCGTATGAGTGGCTGAGCCGGCGCGTGTGACGCCGATGGTTTTGCCTTTGAAGTCGGCGAGGGTTTTTGCCGGTGAGTCCTTGCGCACCCAAAAAGACATGACCGCGAAGTTGCCCTTGGCGGCGACGAAGACGAGATCGCTGCCGGCGAGGTTGGCGGCGATCGCTGAGGAGCCGCTGAAGGCGCCGAACTCGACGGCGCCGCTGACCAGCGCTTGGACAGGTATGGCGCCGCGGGCGTGGATGACTTTGGTATCGAGGCCGTATTTTTCGAACAACCGCGCATCCTCGGCAAGCCATAACGTAGCGTTGGTTGCGGCGATCGCTTCGTAGATGAGCGAGACGGCAGTGCGCGTTTGGCCTATTGCGATGGTTGGGAGAAGCAATAGTGCGATTGCGACAAAAGCGATCATAGCAGGTTTACCGGAACAGCTTTGTTCACCACGAAGTGTGTCATGAGCTTACGCTCGCCCACAGACTCACCCCCGTGTCGCGTTAACGCCGCCGGGTTTTTTGAAGCGGCGCGAGTGGCGGCTCCAGTCGCAGCCGCAGCTTTTGCAGTACCACTCGCTCATGCCTTCCCATTCCTCGCGGTCGGCGAGCACGGCGTCGCCGCGCTTGATGGCTTTGACCTGCGCCGGGGTTGGCAGGCCGTGAACGACCGGCACTACCGAAGTGGATTCACATGCTGGACAGTGACGCGCGTGAAGGGTCCTTGCTAGTCGCCGGACGGAAACTTTCTTCATATTCCGAGAGCAATTTCTTCCGTTCCGGAGCCCTTCGACAGGCTCAGGGCGAACGGAGTGGAGCTTGAATCATTTGTCGTTGACCACGCTGCTCGCAGCGTGGAACCTTTAAATGGGGTTTCCAAAGGGGGCGAGCATCCCCTTTACGATATTTAAACAGCGCCGGAGTTAATACCCCAGTCGCGAAGTGGCTTCGTCTATTTAAATAGTACGCCGCACTTCCGTGGCGACTTCGACCAGCAGCTTGGCTTTGGCATTGGCCAGCTCGCGGCTGATCGTCATCAGGCCGCAGTCAGGCGCGAGCCAAAGATTCTGCGGTTCGATGTACTTGAGCGCGCTGCGTACGCGCTCGACCACCTTTGCAACTGGCGGCACGGGCGTGTCGCTCGGGTCGACGCAGCCGAACATGACAATACGCCCTTTGGCGATGCTCAGCACGGCGGGATCATAACCGCTGCGCGCGAACTCGACGCCGAAACCGCCGATCTTGGTTTTCATCAATTGTTCGAGCAGCTCCGGATATTCGTACTCATGCTGTTGGCCGGCGCCGCCAGGGTAGCCGTAGCACAGATGAACGACGGTCGGCACGGTGATGCCTTCGAGGCAGCGGTCCAATGCTTTGGCGCCGTAGGCGAAAACTTTTTCGTGATAGCGGGTCATCGCCGGTTCGTCAAGTTCGAGCACGTCGCAACCGGCAGCTTGCAGGTCGCGAAGTTCTTCATTGAGCGCCGCGGCGACGTCCATCGCCATGGCGGCTTCGTCTTTGTAGAATTCATCGACCGTGCTGTCGACTACCGTCATCGGCCCCGGCAAGTCCATCTTGATCGGCTTGTTGGTATGCGCCTTGGCGAAGCGCAGATCGTCGACGATGGCGGGCGTGCGACGTTTTATCTTACCGACGATGCGCGGCACGCTGCGTTCCTGCGCCCGGCGCCGGTAGATGGATTTTACCGCTTCATGGGCGAGGTCGACGCCGTCGAAGCCGGCTAGTATATGATTGATAAATCCGCTGCGCCGCTGTTCGCCGTCGGAGAGGAGATCGAGACCGATTCGTTCTTGGTTGTGGATGCTTAGCGCCGTAGCGTCATCCTGCGCCTCTTTCAAATTTTCGCCTTCGAGACGAAAAATCACCCGGGCGCGGTCGGGTTGCGCGAGCCAGTTGGGCCGGGGAAAACTGCCGATGGTGGTGGCTGCGATCGGTGGAAGTTGCATGGATTGCCTCAGTTGGAGATTTGTCTTTGGCTATATACGCGCGCCAAGCGAAACACAAGATTGGCGTGAAGGAAGAATGGAGTGTTGGAGTTGTGGAGTAATGGGTGTCGGATTGGGTCGAGGATTGAGGATAGATGATCGAGGATCGCTGTCGGATCGAAACACTCCGAAATCCGTCAATCCCGCATGCGTTAAGCGGGAATCCAGACGAGCCCGAAATGGCACCCCCGATTCTAGCCGGAGAGTTCAGATTACCGGCTGGGCAGGCTCTGGCTGCCAACGCCCAATCAATGTGTGAAAAAATTCCGGCACTTTCGTTACGAAAGCGAGCGGCTCACCGCTGAAGGGATGCGCGAAATAAATTGACTTGGCATGAAGTGCCAGGCGGTTGCGGGCTTTACGCTCTTGTCCGTACCTCTGGTCGCCGACCACCGGGTGTCCGATACCGGCGAGATGGACGCGAATCTGGTGCTTGCGGCCGGTTAACAGCTCGATTTCCAGCAGCGAAAAGTCTCTGGTCTCTTTGATAACTTTGTAAGCTGTGTGCGCCAGCTTGCCCTTACGCGCGTCTTTGGTTTCGTACACGCTATACGCCTGGTTCTCCGCCAGATAGGAGGTAATGGTTCCGTCGCGCTTCTCGCAGCGGCCATGAACCACGGCGAGATATTTTTTCTTGGTGTCCGGCCACTGGCTCTGTAACTTAAATTTCGCCTCTTCGTTCTTGGCGAAGATGAGCACCCCCGAAGTCTCCCGATCGAGCCGATGCACGATGAAAACCCGATTCCTAGATTTCGCGACACCCTTGCGAACGTAGTCGTTGAGAATGAAGTGTGCCGTGCGCGATTTCTCTCGATCCGTGCTGATGGTCAACAGCCCCGCCGGTTTATCAACCACGATTAAGTCCCGGTCTTCGTGAATGATCGCGAGTCCTCCTGGCAGAAGTTTGCCACTCGGGCCGGTTTGTCTACGCATTTTCAGTGCGCGATTTGTCGGTGTCAGCCTTCCAACGTTCCGGATGAGCAGCGCGGGTTTTTGCGAGCGTCGGATGCCAACCGGATGTTACGCCTGGGGCCACTCCGAAGAGCTTGGACCAGCTCACGCCGCTGATCAGACTGACACCCTCTCTCCAGTGTTATTATGCTGCCTCTCGCGAAGGCGAGCGCCTCAAATATTCAACAATCTCCGCATTGACACGCTCAATTTCAGCCAGGTAACTGCTGGCCATCGCTTCATAGGCTTGCGGGGTGTAGGTACTCCGCGCGGCGGCCAAGATGCGCTCGAAACGCAAGACATACTCTTGCGCGGCCTGAAGTTCAACGTCATTATCAATCATGCTCTATTACCTCTACAATGCCACGTCGTTGCAGATCGCGGCGTGTCTGCCAGCCAATAATTAAATCTTCGGTGTCGGCAAAGCTTGTCTCAGTATTGACCCAAAAGATGCTCGCACCAAACACGCTTTGTGATGTACCGTGTCGGAACAGGTTCTGCGCCTCGAGTGGTGCATCATGCGACTGAAAACCGTCCCGCATCACGAGAAATACATCCACATCACGCGGGTTGGGCTCAGTAGTAACGTAGCTACCGAAGATAATGAATCTCTGCAAGCAACCCGTGCTTCGTGCCAACTCATAAATACGTTCCAGCCGAGCGGTAACGGCTGCGCGCTGAGGGGCTCCACGGCCAAAGTGAGAAATGACTTCGGCAATCTTGGCCCGCCAGACTCCGACGGGCAGATCACCCAACTCATTGAAGTTGGGCCACACCATCTCTAGCCACCGTCCTCAAGTTAATATTCAAACCCAGCGAGGAGCCCACAAACGTGAAGCAGCACCGCCTAACCGCTCATGGCAAAGAAGCCGTGTATCTCGAAGAACGTGCCGAACTGTACCACTTTCGCCGCTTGACCTTCAAGTTAAGATAAAGGTTCCTGACACCTTCTCCGCTCACATCTTGATCGGCTTGTTCGTCTGCGCCTTGGCGAAGCGCAGATCGTCGAGGATGGCGGGCGTGCGGCGTTTTATCTTGCCGACGATGCGCGGCACCATGCGTTCCTGCGCCCGGCGCCGGTAAATGGGTTTTAACGCCTCGTGGGCCAGGTCGACGCCGTCGAAGCCGGCTAGTATATGATTGATAAAGCCGGTGCGCCGCTGTTCGCCGTCGGAGAGTAAATCGAGACCGATTTGTTCTTGGTTGTGTATGCTCAGCGCCGTGGCGTCATCCTGCGCTTCTTTCAGCGTGTCGCCTTCGAGGCGAAATATCACGCGGGCGCGGTCGGGTTGCGCGAGCCAGTTGGGCCGGGGAAAACTGCCGATGGTGGTGGCGGCGATCGCTGGAAGTTGCATGAATTTTTCTCCAACGAGGATTTCTGATTCGTCTATATACATTGTCGAGCCGAAAGGCAAAACAATGCTAGACGGCCTGCCGCCACATTGACATGCCATAAAACACCGGTTAGCCTCCCTGCAATGCCCCTTACGGGCGCGAGTTGGTGGCGTTTTCAGGGTGAAACCTACTCTCCAAGTTAGGCGAAAGGAGAAACCCATGCCGACGATCCTATTGATTCTCTTGCTAGGTTTATTATTGAGACCTGACCACGCCGGTGCTCAGTCGCCTTACTACAAAGGAAAAGTGATTAACGTTGTCGTGGGCACCACGGCGGGTAGCGCCTATGATGTGTATTCGCGACTGATAGCTCAACACATCGGCAAATACATTGCGGGAAACCCGACCCTGGCGGTGCAAAACATGCCCGCCGGCGGCTCTATCGTCGCGGCCAACTATGTTTATGGGGTTGCAAAACCGGATGGGTTAACCATCGCATCGATCAACCCGGCGCTCTATTTCAATCAACTCGCTGGCCGCAAAGAAGTCCAATTCGACTGGGCTAAATTCGCTTGGCTCGGCAGTCCCGACCGCTCGGAGCATCTTGTTTATATGCGCGCCGATTCTCCCTATAAGACGATTCAGGACGTGCGCGCGGCCTCTACACCGCCAAAGTGCGGCGCCACGGGAACCGGCACCACGAGTCACTACATGCCGAAACTTTTGGAAGAAACCATCGGGACAAAATTCAATCTCGTCTTGGGATACCCAGGCGGACCGGAGATTGATTTAGCAACGGAACGAGGCGAAGTGCACTGCCGCGCTTTTACCATCACCGGCTGGTTCGGCGGGGAACTTTACAATACCTGGCGTAAGACCGGATTTGCCCGCGTGATCATACAAACGGGCCGTAAGCGTGATACTAGATTGCCCGACGTGCCTACGCTTTATGAACTCATGGACCAATATAAGACCGCAGAAGTAGAGCGCCGCTTGGCTGCTGTAGTCCTCGGTTCCAATACGTTTGGTCGTCCTTTTGTGGCCGCTCCGGACACGCCCGCGGATCTAGTCAAACTTTTACGCGAGGCTTTCGCCAAGACCATAAGCGATCGAGACTATGTGGCCGAAGCGGAGAGGCGGAAATTAGAGATCGAACTGACAAAAGGCGAGGAGCTGGAAAAGCTCGCAAAGGAGATTGTTGTTCAACCCCCGGTGGTGATCGAAAAGATGAAGCAGCTAATGGGCAACTGATGCCGCACGAGGATGCGGACACAGCGTTGGCAGGCCATGAATGGAGTGTTGGAGTCGTGGAGTACTGGAGTAGTGGGAGGGGGGAACCAGACGGGGATTGGGTCGAGGATGGACGATGGAGGATCGATGATCGTAACCGACGGTGAATGAAGCGCTCGCGAAATCCTGGGTTTCTAATCCAAAATCCAAAATCGAAAATCCAAAATGGTCGGTGGGTTGGCAGGGCGGGGTTCAGTTTGTTCGCCACTGATTCATTGCTCCCAATGGCCCATGAGCGCGGTGAAGCAGGCCGGCACTTTCGTGTCGAAACTTAACTGCTCACCGCTGAAGGGATGGGCGAAAGAAATCGATTGGGCATGAAGTGCCAGGCGGTTAAATTCTTTTCGCTCTTGCCCGTATCTCGGATCGCCGACCACCGGGTGTCCGATGCCAGCGAGATGCACGCGAATCTGATGCTTGCGGCCGGTCAACAGATTAATTTCCAGTAAGCTAAAGTCTTTGGTCTGCTTGAGCACTTTGTATGCGGTGTGGGCCAGCTTGCCCTTGCGCGCGTCGTGAGTCGTGTACACTCCGTGCGCTTGGTTCTCCGCCAGATAGGTCGTGATGGTCTCCGCGCGCTTCGCACAGCGGCCATGAACGACGGCGAGATATTTTTTCTTGGTGTCTTGCCACTGGCTCTGCAAGCGAAACTTTGCCGCTTCGTTCTTGGCGAACACAAGTATCCCCGAAGTCTCGCGATCGAGCCGGTGCACGATGAAAATTCGATTCCTCGATTTGGCAACACCTTTGCGAACATAATCGGTGAGAATGAAATAAGCAGTGCGCGATTTCTCCCGATCCGTGCTGATGGTCAACAGGCCCGGTGGTTTATCCACCACGATCAAATCTCGGTCTTCGTGAATGATCGCGAGTCCGGCCAGCAGAAGTTTGCCACTTGGGCGGGTGTTTCTACGCATTTTCAGTGCGCGATTAGCCGTCACTCCTTGCCGAGCCAGCTAAGAACTCACTCCAGCGCTTCAATATCTGCCCTCGCTTATCTATGTTGCTTTCGAGTTTCAGCGCGCCGTACGTCGCAACGTACTCTTCTCGGGTTCGCCGGAAGCGAAAACTATCGAACTGTTCCCCAATCCAAGAACGTTCCTGCTCCGAAAGCTGAGGCAAGAACTCCGCTGGAGTTTCAGTGATGTAATCCGGCTGTTGCCAGTTTGAGCTATGCCAGATGTCGTACGCGTCGGGTCGCGACCCAAGCAAAATCGGCAACAGGTAAACGTTTCGAAGCATCGTTTCAAGAAGCTTAACGTTTGCCTTTTTGATCTCACCCACGCGATGAAGCGCCAACGCCCAATAGAGATAGTGGATGGGCTCGCCAATATCGTCCGAGCAGTGCTTATCGTACCAATCGTAATGCGCGAGAGCTTTTTCCAGCTCATCCGCGAGAACGTAAAACGGTCCGATCAGATAGCGCTTACCTGCGCCGTCGTTAATGTGTCCGTACTTCTTCTGTTCATTCGCCAACGCCCGTTTAAGTCGCGTGGCGCGGTCGTGGAATTTTCTTCGCACGTCAGACAACGGTCGGCGTTCCTTGTTGACGGGTAACGTGTGCAATCAGCTGCGGCTGGAGGCGCGGCTGGATTGCTGGTCCTATTTAAGAGCCTCGCTGACAATTTTTTCTATG
>CAYZJE010000644.1:0-1775 GCA_964478485.1 uncultured Syntrophobacter sp.
CGCCGGGCCCCGAGTCGTGAAACCCTGCAGTTCTTCGCCGGCGAGAACTACTCGGACCATTTGACGCGTGAGATGCTCCACCCGGACGACTTCTGCCAGGCGCGGTTGGGCGCGCACGCGGCGCGCCTTTTGAGGCTGAGCTAGGTTCATCTAATCTCCTTTACGATAGAATTTTTTTACCCTTGCCGGAAGGAAATGTCCAACCCTGGCGCCAGTCGACGGACAGCAAGCTGAAATATCTCAGCCTCGGTCTTTGGCAACGGTAACCTCGATTAACGCCCCGATTGCAGAGCTACTCTTTTTCTTGCCTCTGCCAAATAGCCGCTGTCTTCGAGTGCCTTGACGATGCTCGTGTTGATCGCGTCATTGACCTCGACTTGGGCGACCTTGGGGTTGACCCGCGCCGTAAATTTTTGAATGTTCTTCCACGCCGCCGGATCCGGGGCGATGTCGAGGCTGGCGATCGAGCGAAGCGAATGGTACGAAGTCTCCGCGTCTTCATCGGTGCTCAGTCGGAGGTGTTTTTTCAAAATCTCGGTGACTGCTCTTTTGTTACGCCCGTCGAGAATGTAACCGATCCCGTCGATCATTCCCTTCGCCAGACGCATCATGAGGTCCGGCGAGTTGGCCATGCGCTCGTTGCGTCCACAAATCCCGACGGTTTGAAGCGGAATGTGCAAGTCCGTGGAGTTGACCAGCGAGCGCATACCGCCCCGTTTTGCCACCGCCGCCGATGGCAAAGTAACCACGGCGGCGTCGATGTTTGCGCTGAGCAGCGCTTGAACAATCGTCGCTTCCTCGCCGATGACGCGCATTTTCATGCCGATTTTGTCCGGGTCCACGCCGACACCATCCAGTACCATCATGGTCTGCAGCCAGAATCCGCCGCCGATACTTTGCACGCCGATGGTTTTGCCGCGCAGCGCCGCCAACGAATCGATTTCCTTGCGCACTACCAACTCGCGGGAGACTCCCTTGATCGGAAAAGCGATGCAGCTGATCTTCGCTCCCGCCGACACACCGCTTAAGACGTTGGCGATCGAAGGCAAAAAGATCGGCACCTCGCCTGACACCAGCGC
This sequence comes from uncultured Syntrophobacter sp., assembly GCA_964478485.1. GTDB lineage: Bacteria > Desulfobacterota > Binatia > UBA9968 > UBA9968 > DP-20. Next base: position 1,080 of record CAYZJE010000644.1, read on the forward strand.
GGCTAAACTGATCTGTGCATTGCGCACTTGAAGGAGCCGCGCGTCGATCCCATGTTTCAGGTACAGGCCTTTATCGATAGCCACCCAATACGGCCCGATGGTTTCGTTGTGCCCGCCGTAGGCCATAAGAACCGTATCTTCGGGTAACTCTGTGCGAGGTTAGGCAAATGTACACTTAGGAAAATGGCGACACAGAGTATCCAATGTCGAAACGGAAAACGCATGCATCACCTCCGACGATCCGCGACGATGCTAGGCCGGACACAATCTGGGTGTCAATGCGCCGCCGCCGCAAGATTCTTGCTCACATCGCCCCACGGATCGGTCATCTTCTCGTAGCGCGCGATATCCTCCGGCCTGAGCCACTTGGTGATCGCGCTCTCGTAGGACGGCCGCGTTTTAATGCGCTCCCACCACTGGGCGACGCCAGGCTTCTTGTCCCACATACGCGACAGCTTCAACATTTCCAGCCGCACCATGTAGGGCGTCGCCGCGATCTCAGCGAGCGAGTAGTCGGGTCCGGCAAGCCATGGCCCGCGCGCGGTGGATTCTTCAATCCATTTGAGTAACTTCACAAAATTCTTGGTCGCCTCTTTGCCCGCAGTTGAAGCGATGCCTTCCTCTACTCCCGCTCGTTTGTATTCGGCCTGGCGCTGTAACGGCATCTGGGCAAGCTGCGCGTCGCGCTGCTCCTTG
>CAYZJE010000645.1:0-17168 GCA_964478485.1 uncultured Syntrophobacter sp.
CGCGCCCTCGATTAGCGGGCCGCGTTTCGCTTCAAGCTCTTCTTGCACCAAACCCCATGCCCGTTGGACGGCCGCCCCGCCGGCGTGCTTGCGCTTCTCATTGATTAGTTCCAGGTTGACGTCGAGATTGCGGCAAGGTCCGAGCGCTCGGCGCACCTGGCGCAGGAGCCGCAGTACTTTCTTGCTTTTCGGCGGTTTCGCTGCTTGATGGAGCACGCGCAGCGCTTGCTGTAAACGACGGCTCCAGACGCGCAGATCGTGGACCGTTTCCGGATTGTCGCTGAGCAAGACTTTGGGCATGAGGGTGGCGAACCGTTGCAGCCGTTTGCGGGCGAGGGTCAGCAACTTTTTGTGGTTCGAAAGCACCGCGCTAGAGGTCGTTGCCGATTTGTTCATGGCCGGCTCAATGCTTCGCCGCGCGGGTTCCAAGCAGCCGCAGCTGTTTAGGCGTTAGAAGCCAATGCAGGATGGCCGGACTCGATGGTGGCAAGCCGTCGATTTCAATTCGGCAAAGCGAGCCCTTGCGCAGATCTATTTCCAATCCATGGCCGCCACACAGCAACGAGCCTATCGTTTTACTCAACAAAGGTTCATGGCCGACCAGGAGCAGGTGCTCCCGATCGTGATAGCGAGCCAGGTCGATCAGCAGAAGCTCCACGGTGCTTTCCGGCGCCAGGCCAGAGACTTCTTCGAGACGGGATTCCAGACCGAGTGCGGCCGCGATGATCTCGGCGCTCTGGCGCGCGCGCAAGACCGGGCTGGTCAAGATGGCGTCGAATGGAATGTCGAAGCGGTGCAGGCCGCGCCCGGCGCGCCGCAGCCGTTTGGCGCCCTTGTGGGTCAAGGGTCGTTCAGCGTCAGTTGCCACCGATGGGTCGTCCGCCGCTACGGCAGCGCCATGACGCATGAAATAGAGATTCATTTAGTTTGGTGAATTCCGAGTTCTGTTCCATGCTTAAGAAGCATTGCGCCAGTGGTCAAGGAAGAGCGCGAAGACCCGTTCTTTGATCTCGTCACGTTCTTCGCTTGCCGCCGCGGCATCGCTCCGATCTGGCTGGTGCGTTGTCGATCGCCAATTTTCGATATTGGCGCGTCCCGGCAGATTCGAACATTTTTTATGGGCGTCATCGAAACTAACGACCAGATCGATTTCTTGAATCGGCACATCGGCCAAGCCTTTGGCGGATTGTCCGGTCATGCTGATGCCTAATTCCTTCATCGCTTGGATTACGTGAGCGGGAATCTTGCTCGGTTTGACCCCGGCGCTGAAGATTCTTGTCCGGGGTGGGGCGAGATGCTTGGCCGTGGCTTCGGCGATCTGGCTCAAGCAGGCGTTGTCGTCGTCCAAGAAAAGAATATTTCGTTCGATGGATTTGCGACTCATGATGACCTCCTAAATTTGATCTACTTTATCGTGAACGGTTAATCTTGGTTTGTTTAAGCGAAAGTTTGAGATTGAAAACCTCTTGCATAAGTTTGCCTTTCTTAAGCGCCCATTCGATCTCCTCGCCAATGTTCGCGCTCGCGGCCGCCGCGATCGTCAAGGTTTTGTGCTTGTCGACCGCGCAGCTGACCGATTCGACGCGCTGCTCGCGGCGAAAATCCAAGGCGTCGGCGACCCGCAGTAGCGCGCTCAACTTGCGCACCGCATCTTGATTGGCCGGCGTCAGTTGGCTGAAGCCGAGATGCTTGGGGCTCGGATGCGCCTTGCGGTGATAGCGGGCGATGTTGGCGACCAGTTCGAGGTCGAGCTTGTTAAACGACTTCATGCCCGAACTCTTGATCAGATAGTAAGAATGCTTGTGATGCTTCGGCCCGGCGATGAACAGTCCGATGTCGTGCAGCAGCGCCGCGGCGTTGAGCACACTGGCGTATTTCTCGGGCAACTGGTGCAATTCGTGCAATTGGTAAAAAAGATTCAACGCCAACTGGCTGACATGATGCGCATGGGGGGCGTCGTATAAATACTTCTGGCAAACCTGGTCGAGCGACTCCGCCCGGTCGGCGTCGGGATGCCAGGGACCGGTTTCCGAATAGTGGCGCTGGAGCAGATCGACCATCAAGCCGTCGCGCAGGCCGGCGCGCGAGACGAAGAGATAATCGAGACCCATCTCGGCCATGATTTCATGCAGAACAACGCCGCCGGCGACGATGATGTCGGCCCGTTTGGGATCGCCGCTGATCATGGCGGCGCGCTCGGCGGCCGGCTCGTTCTGTAAGATCTCCAAGAGCGCTTTGAGCCGCTGGCGGCGCAATACGGTCAATGAGCCGGCTTTATTGGCGTCGCCGGTGACTCGGGTGTCGGTTTCCGCCAGCGCGGTGATGGTGCCGCCGCTGCCGAAGGCCATGGTAAATTTTTCGCGCTGGACGCGGCGCACGACGGGCTTCAATCGCGCTTGGACAAACTCGCGAATCTCATTAACTTCTTTGCGGCGCGGCGGATCGTTGGCGATGTACCGCTCGGTTAAGCGCACCGCGCCCAAGGGCAGACTGAACAAGCAGAAAGTATTCGTCGTATTGGCGACCGCCAACTCGACGCTGCCGCCGCCGATGTCGAGGAACAGACCCAACGGCAAATGGAAGCGCAGGCCGCTCATGACGCCGACGCTGATCAAGCGCGCTTCTTCTTGCTCGGACAAAATTTCGAGCGGCACGCCGAGCTTCGCCGCGCGCCGGATCAGCGAAGCGCCGTCGGAGGCTTCGCGCAACGCGCTGGTGCCGACGGCGCGAATCGCTTTGACGCGAAAGCGGTCGGCTAGTTTTTTGAAATCGGCGAGAACTTTTAGCGCGGCGTCGGCCGATTGTGGGTTGAGTTTGCCGGTATTGAATACGTCGCGCCCCAAGCGTACCGGCTGGCGGTCTTGCTCGATGATTCGATAGTGCTTGGGGCGATCGACGACCGCGACTTGGCAACGCATGGCGTTGCTGCCGACGTCGATCACCGCGAAATGATCAGCCATGGCAAGGCTTCATATCACAAAGCGCTGCTCAAGGAACTCATCGGGGTGAACGAGCCGTTAAATCTTCATTAAATTTAGGTTAAATGGGCGGTCTTCAGTTGGCCTTGCGGCCCTTTGCCAATCACGACGTCGGTGCCCGTGATGGTGCGAATATTCCTAGCTGGGCTTTGCTGTCGCTGAGTTGATCTCAGCGGCAAGCCGTTTTGCCGATCGCAAGGCGCCTTCGACCGCCCGTTCGAGCGCGGCGAGCGCAAACGGATTGACCGTGGATCGCAGTTGAAAGGCGCAAAGATCGATGACAGTCAGGTGGTTCATCAGGTCGTGAACGATTTCACGCCCGTCTTGCGCATCGAGTTGGCGTGTGCGCTGGGACGGTAGTTCATCTCGTTTCGGATTCGTCGCCAGGGGAAAAGTTGCCATGGGGTATTCGCTCCTTTGGGTATTAGTGCACCGGCGAAACCGCCGCGCTCACGTTAATCTTGGCCGGTTCGGCGGCGGGCTCAGTCGATTGTGACTTGCGATCGGTAAATCCTTCGACCATGTTTTTTTCCATCGGCGAATAGATGATCGCAAGCGTTCGCACGGCCCCCAGCACCAAGGCCAACAACGCCAGCGAGGCGATCTGCCGCGGTGCTGCCTGGTGCTGGTAGAGTCCGACCATCACTTCGCGCAGGATGAACACCAACGTGGCATCGACGATGAAGGTAAGCTTGAGGCGGTGCTCGCGGAAGTATTCAACCAGACTCTTAAACAGTTCCAATATGATGAAGAACGTCAGCAAGTTGGTTACGGTAAAGGCGAAGGCTTCCTTAAGTTCGCTGGTGGCCATGATGTGCCAAACTTCCCAAAACAAGCGCACCAGTCCAACGCCGAGAACCAGCACGACGAAAAAGATCAGCAGCTTGAAAAAGCCATCCATCACCTGATTGAAAAACGCGATGGCGTCAAAGCGTTTCCAAGCTCGCACGAACATGTTCCGACAATTCCTTCGCCGCACCGATTCTCCGTTGTCGAAGCACTTTATAGAGACGCCGTGCTCTGGCGCGGCCAGCCGAAGAAAAACGGCACCAATTTCCCGCGCCAGGGTTGCGACGGCAATGGCGGCGTGACCGACAACACCGGGCAAGGGCTTTTGCGGGTCACTTGGTCGGTGATGCCGCCGCTGATCCAATGGCGCAGGCCGCGGCTACGGCGCGGCGACATGATCACCAAGTCGGCATTTTCCTCTTCGGCGACGCTGATGATTTGTGGCGCGACGGCGCCGAGAAGCACCCGCTTGGTTGCGCATGGGACCTGCTTAAAAATCGCCAAATGCGGTTCCAAGAAGTGGTTCAGGTCCAGAGTCGCTTCAGCGACGACACGATCGAGCGGCCAGACATCGCGGATGTTGGCGGCGTAGAGCTCGAATTCCGAGGACAATTGCCAAGCATTGGTATCGGAGGCGACGTGAAGTATGACCAAGGAGGCCTGCTGCTCCTTCGCCAACCAGCAGCCGTATAATAGGGCGCGCCGCGAGTGTTCCGAGAGATCGGTGGGCACTAAAATCTTGCTCAATTGTTTCATAATTTCTCCTTTTTAATTTTACTGGAGATATTCTAGCGCGCCCTTGTTAGCGCGTGATGACGGCGCGAAAAACTGTCCGTTAAACCTGGGCGGTATGGCTTGCCTGTCCACTGGCGAGGAGATCTGGAGCGGGATTTCCGTCGGTGATCGGCAGCAGGAGATCGCATTTCTGCTTGTGCCGCACGGCCTCGATACAGAAGACCATTTTAATTTTCGGCGCGTCGATGGTGCCGAAGATGCCCAGGCGCGTGCCCGAGCCGGCGATGCCGAGCCATTCTTCGGCGCGTAGGCCAATCTCATCGAAGATCTCTTCGATGAAATGTTCCGCCACTCGCAGGCCGCGGCCAGAGACCCTAAGTTGAATCCAGTAGCTCGGTCGGATGCCGACAAACGCATTGAGATCGTTAAGCAAGGGCCTTCGCCTGAGTGACACTTTGACGGCTGCGTCGGCGTCGCTGGTGAGCAGCGTTTCGTAAAGAAAACGGCGGACGAACTCTTCCGCCGTGTGATTCTGCCAGGGAACGCGACTCAATACCGGCGCCAGGGTGACGAACACCGGCGGCTTTTCGCCGATTCTATTTTGACTGCACCGGGAAATCGTTTCTTGGATAACGATGGCAAAGTCTACTTTCTCCATTATTTTCTCCTTTATCTATTTTGACGGCGATGATGCTTGCCATCGGTTAACGCCAGGTTATCGAATGATTAAGTGTCGAGTTGCAGGAGATTTTCGACACGCGGTTGGGCTGGAGTCCGACGGCTGTTTCGAACTTGTTGCCGGATGAACGATCAACCGCACTACGGCAATGAGCCCCGCCAAGGGCTCCCGCCGGAGAAAAAGGAACTCCGACGGGAGCCCTGTAATTATTTAGGGGATCAGCTGCCAATTGGACCGCCGTCGTCCTTCGTGATCACGATGCAGGCTGAACGGGGTCGCCCGCCCGCCGAGCCGTCCGGCCAGGAGCTGAACAGCTTCGGATTGGCCGGGTTGTTGGGCGATTCGTCGGCCGTCTCGCCCGGGTGTTGGATACCGACGAACATGGCGCGCTCGTCCTGAGTCGTGAACACGCCGGTAATTTCGCACTGCTTGGGGCCGGTAAGGAACCGGCGAATCTCACCGGTCGACGGATCGGCGCAGAGCATCTGGTTGTTGCCAAAGCCGGCATAGGCGCCCGCGTTGATCGTCGAGGTCGACACGTCGGTCTCGATCCAGAGTCTGCCGCTGGGCGCCACGTAGATGCCGTCGGGGGAGCCGAACTTATCACCGTCGATGTCCGAGCCATGGGCCGGGACCGCCGGGTCACCCCCAAGGACGAAGATGTCCCACTCAAAATCCGGCTCGGTCCAATCCTTGTCGTATTTCCAAGTGATGATGTGGCCGTACACGTTGTTGACTCGCGGATTGATTGCGTCCACAGCTGGCCGGGCCGAGCCGGCGAGGGTGCTGCCGTCGGGGTTGTTGACCGTAGGTGGGGTAGCACTGCCGCGCCGGATGTTGTTGGTGAGCGTGGCGATCGCTGTGAGCGCGTGTGGAAATGTATCGATCCACTCGGGGCGATCCATCATTGTCGCGCCGACGGCGTCGGCGGCGCCACGGGTATTGATCAAAATATCGTTCAGGGAGCGGCCTGCCAAGGCCGGGTTGTCAGGCGTGAGCGGTAGCCAATCGCCGGTGCCATCGGCGTTGAATCTGGCGACGTAGAGAATCCCATCGTCAAGGGGATCGATCCCCTGTCGGCGCGCCTGCCGCCACGGCAGGTTCGAGACATATCGATAGATATATTCGTTGCGCTCGTCATCGCCCATGTAGACGACGATCCTGCCGTGCTTCGTCTCCTGCACCCACGCGCCTTCATGCTTGATACGGCCGAGGGCGGTGCGCTTGACGGGCGTTGACGTCGGATCAAATGGATCGATCTCCACCACCCAGCCGAAGCGGTTGGGTTCATTCCGTTCGACGTCGGCGTTGAACCTCGGGTCTGTGGTGTGAAGCCGAAAGCCCGAGGTGAACGGAGAGATGCCGTATCGCTTCTCAAACGCGCTTCGCGGGTCCGGTGCCGCCGTGGTCCGGAAAAAGAAACCATTGAAGTTCTCCTCGCAAGCGAGATAGGTGCCCCACGGAGTAAAGCCCATGGCGCAGTTGTTCAGCGTGCCGAGTACAAGTTTGCCGGTCGGATCCGCGCTCGTTATTAGCCGAGCATCGCCCGCCGCCGGGCCGCCGATTTGGATCGGCGTCTGGCCGGTAATGCGGCGCGCGTACTTCGACGGACGCACGACCCGCCATTCGCCGCCCTTGTGGCCCTTGGCGCCTTGCTTGGTGATCTCGATGATCGACACGCCGTGGGCGTTGAGACACTTGTTGGTTTTCTCCTGGTTCCAGTTGGCGATGCCATTGGGAAACAGCAAGCCGTCATCGGTATACTCATTGTTCTGCACGAGCAGGCCGTGCGTCGGGCCGCCGATCGGGAAATACACCAGGCCATCGTTGTGCATGCCCCACTGTAGGGCTTGCTCCGCCGCGCTGTTGCTGGCGTCTTGATTGAACGCCGGCCCGTCCGACACGGGATCGCCCCACGCGATGAGCACCTGGGCCGTGTACCCCGGCGGCACCACGACGGTGTCGGCGGCTGACACCGGGATACCCTGAAAACCAAGCAGCGGTCTGCCATTCGATTGAGCCGACGCTGGGACGGTCCTCAGTAGCGCATCAACGCCGCTGAGGGAAAGTGCCGCCGCGGCCGCGAGACCGCTCCCGAGGAAGCCGCGTCGAGACACGCGCGCCTCGATCACATCTTGGAAGGTCGGATTACCCGACCGGTTACTCACGTTATCGTCATCATTCATGGTCATCTCCTTTTTGGGTTTAAGATGCCACCTTTCATATGCGCGCCAAGTTGCGGCGGTGTGACGAGCCCGCGAAGTGTCGATTAATCCCAGGTTGCGTCGAGGTTGCGCCGCCGGCCGAATCTTCTCCCTCGGCGCCGGTCGAATCGCCCGCTTGACAATTTTATTATTTCGATGATAGTCGAAATATGGAAATAAGAACGGCGGTGCCGGCTCTCGCCGCGCTCGCCCAGGAAACCCGGCTGTCCATCTATCGTTTGCTCGTCGAAGCAGGGCCTGAAGGTGTGTCGGCCGGTCAGATTGGCGAGACGCTAGAAGTGGCTGCGGCGACATTGTCGTTCCACTTGAAGGAACTTGCGCGCGCTGGTTTGGTCTCGGCGCGACACGAGAAGCAGTTTCTCTACTACGCCGTCGACTTCGAACGCATGGCGGAGCTCATGACGTTTCTCACTGAGAATTGCTGCAAGGGCATGCCGCAAACATGCCTCGATGCGGTCGAGAACGCGCTGGGGCGCTGCTGCGTGCCGAAAGCGAAGGCGCGGCTGAAGAAGAGTAGATCGAGGTGAGCCTTAAGCGAATCGCCGCGGTGGAGGCGATCGGCACCGCACTGCTGCTCGCGATTGTCGTCGGCTCCGGCATCATGGGTGAGCGGCTGGCGCAGGGAAACTTGGCGGTCGTTTTGTTGGCGAATTCGCTTGCCACCGGTGCCGGCCTTTACGTCTTGATCGTTATATTTGGACCGATATCGGGCGCGCACTTCAATCCGGTCGTGTCGGCAGTGAGTGTGTGCCATGGGGATATCACTTTAAGTCGCGGTGTCGTTTACGCGTTAGCGCAAATCGCCGGCGCACTCACGGGCGTAGGCGCGGCGCATGCGATGTTTGGGCTGCCGATCGTCCAGATATCGACCCATGTGCGCACGACGTTCGGCGAAGGGATTGGCGAAGTCATCGCAACCTTTGGCTTGATACTGACAATCGCTCTCACTTCGCGATTTCGCGCCGAGGCGATTCCGATGGCCGTTGCTGCTTACATCACCAGCGCCTACTGGTTTACTTCATCGACGTCGTTCGCCAATCCAGCGGTCACACTCGCCCGCGCGATGACGGATACGTTCGCAGGAATTGCGCCGCAGAGCGTCTGGCTCTTTGTTGCCGGACAGCTCATTGGCGGCGCGCTTGCGGCGTTGGTGTCGGGTTGGTTGGTTTCCAGCAAGCCGATAACGGCGACCGGGTCCCGTCAATAGCGCTAATTTATATTTTTCTCCTGCCCGCCGATAAAAAAATTGGCCTGATTTACTGGCAAGTCTGTGAGTTACTCCTTATAAATGAACGAATATGCAGGCATGGATGTGGAATCTCCTGGGCGTGCGTGAAGAGTCCCCGGCGTCGCGCCGGAAACTCGGCGTGATCGCGCTGCTTTACTTCATTCAGGGCGCGCCGGCGGCGATTTTGTGGGAGGTATTGCCGGTTTATTTTCGCATCAACGGCGTGTCGCTGCGCGCCATCGGCGGGCTGCGGCTGCTCGAGCTTCCGTATTCACTGAAAGTTTTCTGGTCGCCTTTGGTGCATCGCTTCGGCGATCGGCGCCATTGGATTCTTGTCTGTATGTTCGGCATCGCTGCTGTTCTCTTTGCGCTTCCATTCGTCAACGTCGCCGCCGTTGGCGTGATCGTGCTTGTGTTGATCCTCGCGTTGACCACATTGTCGGCGACGCAAGACGTCGCCATCGATTCCTATTCCGTGGGCTTGATCGAGCGCGCGGAGGAGGGCGCTGCGAATGGCGTGCGCGCTTCGGCGTACCGTGTCGCGTTGGTTTTCGTCGGCGGCGGCTCGGTGTTTCTCGCTGGCGCGCTGGCGTGGAATTCTCTGTTCGTTTTGGCTGGATTGGTCTTTGCCGCGTTGGGCTTCGCCGCGTTGGCGATTCCTCGGTTGAGTTTGCCTGAGGAAGCGCGCGGGCATTGGCTTGCCGGTTTCGCGGGTTGGGCCGGTACCTGGAAAGTTATTCCGCTCATTCTCTTCGTCTTGACCTACAAGCTCGGCGAGTTCGCCATCGGGCCGATGGTGAAACCGTTTTGGGTCGACTACGGCAAGTCGATTTGGCCGGCGCAAGAAGATCTAATGTTTCAGATCGGCCTGGTTCCGACCACCTTCGGCATCGTGCTCAGCGTCGCCGGCGCGCTGATGGGCGGCGCGTTCATTTCGCGCTACGGGATTTTTCACGGCGTGTGGTTTTTGGGTTTGCTCCAAGCGGTGTCGAATCTCGGCTACTCGTTGGTCGATTGGTTTAACCTCGGCCGCTTCGGTCTTTACGGCGCGTCGATGTTCGAGTCGCTCAGCGGCGGGCTCGGCACCGCGGCGTTTCTCGCGTTCTTGATGAACGTGTGCCAGAAAGAACACGCCACGGTGCAATACGCGTTTCTCTCTTCGGTATTTTCGCTTACCGGACGCTTGATCGGCGCGATTAGTGGACTGGGCGCAGAAAAATATGGCTTCGCCAATTACTTCGCGATTACTTTTCTGCTGTCAATGCCGGCGTATCTGTTGTTGCCGTGGGTGAAGCCGTGGATTCAGGAAGAGCGAAAGCTTAAATCTTGAGTCGGTCACTATTCTAGCGTCAGCGTAATCCCTAATCCGCTATTTCGATTCCTCGAACTCCTTTCAGCCAACGCTTTTTGTCATTAACCTTTAATCTTCTGTTAATCGATTATTAACGAACGAGTCGTACCTTCCGATGAATTTATTCTTGGAGGTACTCATGTCCGCGAAACCATCTTGCAAATCCACGCTTGGTATCGTGCTCTTTTTCCTTTGCGCCAACAGCGCGTTTCTTTTTCAATCGGCTGAGCTCTACGCTCAAGGCCAAATCAAGGCGATTTATCGGTTTCCCGATTTGTCGATCAAAGAGTTTCAAAACGCCAAGTTCCCCGGCAGCGTCGAGAACGATCGCAAAGTGTTACTCGGCTCTGTCGGCAGCGATCTTTGGCGCGGCGCAAGCGACGCTCCCGGCGAGTTTTGGATGGTTACCGACCGCGGGCCCAACGGCCAGGTTCGCGTCGACGGCAAAAACCGCCGCACCTTTTGGGTCCCGGAGTTCAATCCGACGATTCTCCGGGTCAAAACTGAAGGCGATTCAATTCATGTGCTTGAGACCATTCCCATCGTCGGCCGCTCCGGCAAGCCCGTTACCGGGCTGCCTAATCTCCGCGGCGTTGATGAAACGGCCTACGATCACACGGCTCAGAAACAGTTCGCTTTCAACGCGAGCGGGCTCGATACCGAAGGATTGGTTCGGACAAAGAACGGCGAGTTTTGGCTCACCGACGAATACAGCCCTTCGCTGGTCCGGCTGGACACGAACGGTAAGGTGGTCAAACGATATGTTCCCGCTGGACTCAATCTGCCGGGTGCGGATTATCCAGTGGAAGCGAGCCTGCCAGCGGTACTGGGCAAGAGAAAAATCAATCGTGGCCTCGAAGGGCTGGCGCTCAGCTCGGACGAAAAATCGATCTATTTTGTTTTGCAGAGCCCACTGGGCAATCCTGATAGCAAGACCGGCGTGGAGTCGCGCAACACGCGAGTGTTCGTCTTCGACCGAGAAACGGAGCGAGTGACGGCTGAGTATGTTTATCGTTTCGAAGAAGCGATTGAATTTGACCCCCGGCCAAAAATGAACCGCGACGAAATGAAGCTTTCCGCCGTCGTCTATCTCAATCCGATGACCTTGCTGATTTTGGAGCGCACCGATTGGGTGGCCAAACTTTACACCGTCGATCTAAGCCGCGCGACCAATATACTCAAAAGCAAGTGGGACGACCCAAGCACCACGCCGAGCCTCGAAGCGCTGCCAGATCCGGCCAGCGCCGACATTCGCGCGCTGCCGAAATCCCTCGTCCTCGATCTCAGTCGTTTCAAAGACATGCCGGAAAAAATCGAGGGCATCGCGGTGATAGATCGCAACACCATCGCGATCTCGAACGACAACGACTTCGACAGCGAGGAGAGCAAGTACGATGACCAAGGCAACAACGTCGGCAAAGGCAAGACCAGTCATATTTTTGTCATCGCTCTCGACAAGCCCTTGCCGTTGCCGTGATCGAGAAACTTGTTGAAATTGTTTTTGCGGGCTCTGGGTGAGACGAGCCCAGTATGGTGATTCCGTGATTTAAGCTGCAAAATATGACGGAAACTGACACTCGCTGTTTTAACCTAATCTTCATCAGTCTGTTACAATTCTATCTGGCATCCAGGATAAAAGCAGATAGTATCGATCCCTCGGCGGGCGGCGGAGCAGCTCGCGAATTAGCTAATTCTACGGTGCAATCATGGATGAGAAGACCTATTTCAACCGGGAGCTGTCGTGGCTGGAATTTAATCGGCGGGTGCTCGAGGAAGCCAAGGATGAAAGCGTTCCTTTGCTCGAGCGGGTTAAATTTCTGGCAATTTTCAGTTCTAACCTCGACGAGTTCTTCATGGTGCGGGTGGCGCGTCTCAAGCGTATGATCCTCGCCGGCGATCAAAGCAGTGACGCGGACGGGCTGAGCGCCGCGGAGACCCTGACCGCGGTCTCCAAGCGCATGCATGAATTGGCGGAAGACCAGCACCAATGTTTTCTCAGCAACATCATGCCGCAGCTGAGCAGCGAAGGCATTCATCTGGTTCGACCGGAAGAAATGAACGGCGCGCAGGAACGGTTCCTTGAAGAGTTTTTTCAGCACACGCTCTATCCGATCGTGACGCCGCTGGCGATCGATCCGGCCCATCCGTTTCCTTATTTGGCAAACCGTTCGCTCTGTTTGGTGGTGTCACTCGATTCGACTCACGCATCGCGCTTGCCGCAAACGGCGCTTTCGATCGTGCATATTCCGACTCAGGTGGCGCCGCGTTTCATCCCATTGCCGGGGCGCGAAGGTCAACATGCGTTCATGCTGCTGGAAGACCTCTTGAGGCATCACCTGCCGCGGCTTTATCACGGCTTTGAGATTCGTTCTTGCCACGCCATTCGCGTCACCCGCGATGCTGATTTCGGCCTGACCCGCCGGCTCGACGAAAATTTGCTCATGACCATCGAACAGGGCGTTCGTGAGAGGCGCATGGGCGACGCGGTGCGGCTGCAATACGATCCCGATCTGCCGAGGGAAATCGTCGCGCAGTTAGTTGACGAGCTTGAACTGACCGCTGAAGACCTCTACGCCGGCAAGGGCTTCACGGCATTCACCGACCTGTTCCAACTCTACGGTGCGGTCAATGCGCCGAAACTCAAGGACCGGCCTCAGCTGCCGTTGAGCGTGCCCGCGTTCGAGCGCGCCGCGGATATCTGGAGCGCGATTCGCGGCGGTGACGTTTTGACATTTCATCCCTACCATTCGTTCGACGCCGTGGTGCGCTTCGTCGAGGAAGCCGCGAAAGATCCGAAAGTCTTGGCGATCAAGATGACGCTCTACCGCGTCAGCCCGGCATCGCCCATCGCGCAAGCCCTAGCAAGGGCGGCGGAGGCGGGCAAGGAAGTGTCCGTGCTGGTCGAGCTGCAAGCGCGCTTCGACGAGGAAGCGAACATCACTTGGGCGCGGGCGCTGGAAGAGGTGGGCGCTCATGTCGTCTATGGTTTGGTCGGTTACAAGACGCACTGTAAAATATGCTTAGTGGTGCGCCAGGATAGCGACGGCATTCGGCGTTATTGCCATCTCGCCACGGGAAATTATAACGTCAGAACCGCCGGCGTTTATAGCGACGTGGGCCTGTTTACCTGCCGCGAAACTTTCGGCGAGGACTTGACCGAGCTTTTCAATTTACTGACCGGTTATACCCGGCCGCAAAAGTTTCATCATCTGATCTTGGCGCCGGTTGGATTACGGGAGTATTTCATGACCGCGATTCACCGCGAAGCGGACCACGCCCGCGCCGGCCGTCCGGCGCGAATCATCGCCAAGGTGAATAGTTTGATCGATCCTTCGGTGATCGACGAGCTTTACTTGGCGAGCCAGGCAGGCGTGCAGATCGACCTGATCGTTCGAGGCATGTGCAGCTTGCGACCCGGATTAGCGGGAATTTCGGAGCATATTCGCGTCGTGTCCGTGATCGATCGCTACCTCGAACACGCGCGGATATTTTACTTTGAAAACAGCGGTAAACCGGATTATCTGCTTGCCTCGGCGGATTGGATGCCGCGAAATTTCGATCTCCGCGTCGAGATCGCCTTCCCGGTGCTCGATGAGCAGCACCAGGCGAAGTTAAAAAACATCTTAGAGGTGCAGTTGGCCGATAATTTCAAAGCCTGGCTAGTGCGCCACGACGGTACTTCGGTCCGGCTCCGTTCCGATGAGGTTCCTCCATTGCGCTCTCAAGAACGGCTCTACGATGTGATGCGCCACGAGCCGGGCGGACCCGCAACCCGCCCGCCGGCGCGCTTCGAGTGAGCGTGTCTACTTTGCGATGGCGTTTGCCTAAACGACAGATGAGGCGCGAATAATTCCGCGAACTAAGCGATTACTTTGAGCAGCCGTCGCCATGCATCCAGCTCGCGCTTCGGTTCGACGAGATGAGCAATTTGTTGGCAATGACGCTTGAGCGATCGGTAAAACACCCGGTCACGCTCGGCCCGGAGCAGCAGCCGGCTGAGCTTTTCGGTATTGCCGACCGGAAAGTAGCCCGCGAATCGGTTTCCTAATGTTCCCATCAGTCCGGAAATTTTTGACGCCAGCACCGGCACGCCGCTGGCCAGCGCCTCGGACAACACGTTCGAGCTGCCTTCCATCTTTGACGTGATGCAGACAAGATCGGATTGGGCCAGCCGCTCGCGAGTCTTGCGATGCGACCGTTGGCCGATCCAGCGGTAGCGTGGATTGCGCGCGGCTTCTTGGGCCGCCTCGTGGCGCAAGTTTTCGTCGAGAGCTTGGCCGATATGGGTAACCTGAATTCGCGAATCGTCCGGCAGCTTTTGCGCTGCGTACGCCGTTCGCAGCGGATCTTTTTCTTCGCGCAAGTGACTGACGACGCAGACCTTGAAAATTCCGCTTCGGCTGGGAGTTTTCGCGCGGACCGTTTCGGCGGATTGATAGATGATCTCGGTTTTCTTATGAAAGCGCTTGGCTAATTCGCGCAAGGCCATCTTTTGCAGGGCGACTAATTTGGTCGCCAGCTCAAGGGATCGTTGCGCCTGGGGATCTTCATGAATGTCGCGGTAAACATCGGTGCCGGTAAGTACAACAACGAGCGGCAGATCGGGATGGCTGTCGTGGAAGCGCCGGATCGAGTCGTAACTGCGCCGCGCGTGCAGAGCGATCAGCACGTCGCAACGCTTGCCGTCGTAGGTCTGGGCGACGCGCACGCGATGACCGAGCTTTTTCAAGATGCCTGCCCAGCGCACGGCAGTGATCTTGTTGCCGTTGTTGATCTTCAGCGGCGCAGGAGTGATGAGTTGGATGTTCATTTTGTCGGACTCGGAGATTCCTCTCGCCAAGGCGCAAAGGCGCCAAGTTCGGAGATGAATGTTATTCTTGAAACCTGTGCGTCTTAGCGTCCCTTCGACTTCGCTCAGGACATGCTTTGCGGGAGATATTCTCCGACCCCTTTTTTTGCGAGCTGTGCGTTCTTTGCGGCCAATCCTCCGAATCCGAATCTTTTGTTTCGTGACCCTTGTTGATCATTTGACGCAGGTGCGAAAGCCGGCCCAAACGTCGCGCCGGTCGGGGGTGTAGAAGTTGCGCCAAGTATTGCGGATCAGCAGCGAAGAGGTCGCCCAGCAGCCGCCGCGCAATACTTTATTGCTGCCGAACCAAGGCTGCGAGTATTCTTTGTACGGGTCGACGCTGAAACCGGGATAAGGCAAAAAATCATCCGCGGTCCATTCCCAAACGTTGCCGATCATCTGGCGGCAGCCGAAGGCGCTGTCGCCGGCGGCGTGGGCGCCGACTTCGACGAGACCGCCGGCGCGCCAGTCGAGATTCGCGACTTCCGCGCTTGGCGCTCGGTCGCCCCACGGGTAATGGCGCCGCCGTTCGCTGAGCCCCGTGCCATTGTCGGCGAATTCTCCCGACGCGGCGACTTCCCATTCTCTTTCCGTCGGCAAACGGCGCCCGGCCCAATGACAAAATGCTTCGGCTTCGTACCAACTGACATGGACCACCGGCAGGTCCTCATTCAACAATGCATAGCGATCGTAAACGCGCTGTTGCCAGCGGCCGTTGTCGAGTGGCTGCCAGTATACCGGATGATCGAGTCTTTCTTTGAATACGGCGATTTCGACCGGTTCGTTGACTGTTTTGTTGAAAAACTTCGCGAAGGATCGCTCCAGCTGCGGCGCGCCACCGGATTCGAGCCACTGCCAGCCGTCCTCGCTCCAATAGCGGCGCTCGCGGTAACCGCCGGCTTCGACGAATTCTAAAAATTCGCCGTTGGTCACCGGGGCGCGGGAGATGCGAAACGGTTTGATCTCGACTTCGTGGGCCCACTTTTCATTGTCGAAGACGAAGGGAAAATCTTCGGTCGCGCCAATCAAGAATTTGCCGCCGGGAATTTCAACGTCGCCAGGGTGCGCGCCGCCGCCGAAGTCGGCGGCAATTGCCTCGGTGGCGCTTGTCGGCGCGCCATAACCAAGAGTCTGGCGCGTGTAAGCGAGCGCTTCAGCGTGCATGCCTTCGTGGAAAGTCGTCAGCCAGTAAAAATAAAATTCGTCGGCGGAAAGCTCTGCTGAGTTCTCGATGTGCGCGATGCAACGCTCAAGCACTTCGTTCATGTAGCCGAGTGTGCTCGCTCGCGTCGGCAGCAAGAGTTCCCATCGGGTGTCGTGGGCGACGTCGGTTGAGTTGTATAGCCGGTCGCCGTCTTCCAACAGCGGCTTTTCGTTGCGCAGATGGCGCAGGGTCCAAAACTCTTGGCTCCAGGAGACGTGGCCGATTTCCCACAGTGCCGGATTGACGATGGCCAAGCGCGGCCCGATCATCTGCTGGTCATTTAAATCGCCGACCAGCGCCAGCGTGCGGGCGCGAAACTCGCGCATGGTGGCGATCAATTGGCGCACGCCTATGGTGGTGGGGAGGGGACCGGCGGTTGCGCTGAAGATCATCGTCGGCAACCTGACCCTGTTCTCGATTCTGCTGAAAAACTTGCGTTCACCCTTCGACAGGGCTCAGGGCGAACGGGGGAGGGATTGATAATCTTAAGAATTTTCCGTTCGTGCTGAGCTTGTCGAAGCATTCCTAAAGGTTTTTCAGCAGAATCGTTCTCTGACCCTGACCCTTTTCTCTCAGGCGGCTCGCTAGCTCTTCAAAAACGGCACGCCCAGGCGCATCAGGTCGTCGAAGGCATCCCAATGCACCATGTGCTTGCAGCCATTGACAATGTGGAGGTTGATCTGTGGTTGCATTTTTTTCAGCAATTCGGCGCGTTCTCCGGCGTGTGCACGGTCTTCGCGGCCAAATATCATCAATAGCGGCAGCTTCAGGTCGGTGAGCCTCTGCCATAGCGGCTTGGCCGGCGCGGCGGCGCCTGCGGGGGCGTCGTGACTCTGGCGTTCCTGGTGCGCGATGAAATTGCCGCCGATCATGCGGCTGTGGCGCATGGCCACGTCTTCCTCCGAAATCAAGGCATGGTTGAAGGTGTCCGCCTGCAGGAGTTTGCGGGCATCCTCCAGCGTCGGTTCCTTTTGCGCCATCTCCTTGTCGACGCGCGCCTGCACCGCTTCGTACCTGCCGACCTGCGCTTCGGTCTGCGGCGGCAGCAGCGTGCCGGTGCCAAGAATGATCACGTGCGAATACCGGCTGGGGTCTTCCAATGCCAGCTGAATCGCGAAGCCGCCCGAGCG
>CAYZJE010000646.1:0-5420 GCA_964478485.1 uncultured Syntrophobacter sp.
ACCTTGGCGTCTTTGCGCCTTTGCGGGAGAATTCCGAATCCCCCGGCCGGCTGACTCCGATTACTTCCGCCCGATCTCCCTCAAGAGCTTCTCCCACTTCTCGCTTTCCTTCTCATATTTCTCCGCGTTCATGCCCGCCTCGGCGTAGTAGCGCTTGAAAGCCGGCTTGTTGAGCGCGCTGTCGAGACCGTAATTGCTCAAAAACTTCTGTCCCGCCGGACTTAGCATGAAGTCGCCGAACAAGAGCGCCGCATGCGGATGCGGCGCGTTGGCGGGGAGCGCGATCCCGCCCGCGTTGGTCGGCACCAGATCCATCGGTATCCATTTAATCGGCGCGCCTTTGGCGATCGACACCCGCGAATGGCTTAGGAATGTCGTCGGCGAGACGCCGAGCTCGCCGGAAATAACCATATCGAGGATTGCCCGGCCCGACACAGAATGCAGGTTGATCTGCTGCGTCTTGAGCTTCTGCACGAACTCCGCGCCCTTCGTCGCCAGCATCGCGCCGATCACCCGCGCGCCGGTGTCCGTCGTGTTAAAGCCGATCTTGCCCCTAATTTCCAGTTTCAGTAGATCCTCAAAATTCCTTGGGATCGCGTCGCCCTGCACCGAATTGGTGTTATAAGCGAGGCCAATATAGGACTCCCGGTCAGTCGACCAATAGACCAAACCTTTGTCCGCTTTTTCTTTCACTTCGTCTGGGTAAGCCGCGAGATGGGGCGAGAAGTATGGCGTCAGAAGATTCCATTCCTGCATCACTTTGAGCACCGGAAATGTCGTCTCCAGGGTATCGACGATATACCGTTTCGCCTGCGCCTCTTGCATCAAGCGCGACATCAGCGCATCGCTGTCGCCGCGATAAACCTCGACGGCCACGCCCGGATATTTTTGCAAAAACACGCGCGGCATGTCCGTATTCGGCCCGCCGGTGAGCGAAGTGTACCACGTCAGCTTGCCTTCCTTTTTTGCCCCCTCGTAGAGAATCTTTTCACGGTCCGGCTTGTCGTACGCAGCCAACTCGGCCACCGACATCGGTTTGCGAGTCTGCGCCAAACCCGGGGTAGGCGCGCAAAGCACAACCAACAGTATGAAAACAATAGACCTCATTGATCACTCTCCAATCCTTTCCGGAATCGGATTATCTCCCGCAAAGGCGCTAAGGCGCTAAGTTTAAGAATTTTTTCTGAGAAAAGACCATTAATTAATTTTCCGAACCTTTGCGTCTTTGCGCCTTTGCGGGAAAATTCTTTTTTCCGAAATCCCTTGCTTCGCTATCCCTTCAGGCCGACAACGCGGTACGCCGACACCGGACGGTGAAAACCTTTTAGCGTTAACTCGCCCACAACCTCGCATTCTGCCAACTCTTCAATATGAGCCAACAGCCGCTGCGCAATCAAAATCTCGCCCGGCTTCGCCTCGCCGCACAGGCGCGCCGACAGGTTCGGTACGCTGCCGATGGCGCCGTATTCCCAGCGTCCCTCGAAGCCGATCGCGCCGATGGTGGCATAGCCCTGCGCGATGCCGACGCCGAAGCCGAGCTCATAGCCGAGCTTTTGCCACTTGACGCTAAGCCCTGCCACGCGCTCACGCATCGCCAGCGTCATGCGAATCGCCCGTTCCGCTGGATTGGGCACCGGCACTGGGTCATTGAAGAAAATCATCATGCCGTCGCCGGCGAAGTGCTCCAGCGTCGCCTCGTATTCGAGAATCAATCTTCCCATCGCGGCATGATACTCGTGCAGCACGCCCATCACTTCTTCGGGCTCGGCGGTTTCGGCAAAAGCGGTAAAGCCGCGCAGGTCGAGAAACACCACGGTCAACTCGCAACGGTGCGTTTTCAGCGGATCGTCGGCGCCGCCGCTGACGATGAGATCGGCCAACTGAGGGGAAAAAAATCGTTTCAGCCGTCCCAATCGTTCGAGCTGTTGAACCTGCTCCTCGACCCGATGCTCTAAATTCTTGTTCCAGTCGGCAAGCTCGGCGGCTTGCGCTTGCACGGTGTCATGCAGTTCTTTGATCCGCAGTAGCGACCTTACCCGCGCGAGCAACTCGCCTTGATTGATCGGCTTGGTCAAAAAATCATCCGCGCCCGCCTCGATCCCTTTGACGCGCTCCTCGGAGGGATCGAGCGCCGTGACCATAATCACCGGCAGCATCGCCGTCGCCGGATTTTCGCGAAGCTTCTGGCAAACCTCGTAGCCGCTCATCTCGGGCATCACCACGTCGAGCAGCACCAAGTCCGGCGGTTCGGCATCGATCTTATCAAGCGCCTCGCGCCCGGACGTTGCCGACACCACGCCGTAACCTTTCACGGTCAACAGATCGGCAAGCAGCTTGACGTTTCGCGGCGTGTCATCGACCACCAATATTTTCGCTGGCGAATTCATTCGGAATTCGGACTATCTCCCGCAAAGGCGCGAAGGCGCAAAGTTTAGGAACAAAAATAAATTCCTAAACTAATCATCCGAACTTAGCGCCTTAGCGCCTTTGCGGGAAAATCTCTTCTCCTATCTCCTCACTACTGACTCCTTACCTTAAGAACCCGTTCCACTTCGCCAAAAAAATCTTTCAATGTGATCGGCTTGGTCTGGTAGCCGTCGAATCCTTCGGCCAACATTGCCGTCCTGTTATTCGTCATTGCCGACGCGGTGATCGCGATGATGGGGATGCTTTTCGTATTGGCATCGGCCTTCAACTGCTTCATCGCCGTGATGCCGTCCATGCCAGGCAACTGAATGTCCATGAGAATCAGCGCCGGCGCTTGGCCGCGCGCCAGATCAAGCCCTTCTTCCGCCGACTCCGACTCGATGGTCCGATAGCCCTTCACCTGCAACACGTCGCGGCAGAGCTTCCGGTTCTTCTCGTTATCTTCGATTATCAAAATAAGTTCGTTAGCCATAAGAGTTCGGATTTTCTCCCGCAAAGGCGCTAAGGCGCAAAGTTTATAAAACTAATTCAGCCCCCTCAAACTACTTCTCCGAGCTTGGCGTCTTTGCGCCTTTGCGGGAGAATACTCTTATCGGGGTAACACCACTTAGTCGTCCTTCAACCCATTCACGACGCGAGTGATGCCTCGTTTCATTAGTGCTTCGCCAAAGTTCAGCAGGAATCCTAGCTTGCAGCCGGTTAATCGTAAGTAGGTCTGAACCTGCTTTTTGTGCGCTTCACTAATTTGCTCCACTGACTTTAGCTCCACAATCACCTTCTTGTCGACGACGATATCGGCACGGAACGCTTCATCGAAAGTCATATCTTTATAGCGGATCGCGATCGGCACCTGACGACTCACGCGAAGACCGCGTTGCTGTAATTCATAAGCCAAAACAATTTCATAAACCGACTCGAGCAATCCAGGTCCCAGCTCCTTATGCACGACAATGGCGGAGTCTAGAATCACTTTGCTAATTTCATTCTCCGTCATAACTTAGCGCCTTTGCGCCTTTGCGGGAGATAATCCTTTTCCCGAATCCGGATTCTCTCCCCGCCTTGCCAATCTCGTTTTCTGACATAACTTAGCGCCTTTGCGCCTTTGCGGGAAAATATTCTTATCCGATCGGCAAAGTAAATGTAAACGTACTTCCTTTCCCCACTTCGCTCTCGACCCAAATTTTGCCGCCGTGCATTTCGACGAATCTTCGCGTCAACGTCAACCCCAACCCCGTTCCTTCGCCTTTGTGCGCGTAGTTGCCGCCGGCTTGGCGGAACTCCTCAAAGATCGGCTCCTGGTCTTCCTTTGCTATGCCGATTCCCGTGTCGATAACTGAAACGATCGCCGCGCTCTCGCCCAATCTCGCCTCCACCGTGATCCGTCCGCCTTCAGGCGTAAACTTCACCGCGTTAGAAAGCAGATTGACGAGCACCTGTTTCACCTTGCGCTCGTCGCCGGTAAAGTCGCCGAGCCGCTCGTCGATCACACGGTCAAGCTTGATCCCATGTCGGCTGGCGCGCTCACGGATGAGCAGGAGCGCGTTATCGATGGCGTCGGGCAGATGAAACGTCGTCACTTCCAACTCCATGCGCCCCGCTTCAATTTTCGAAAGGTCGAGGATGTCGTTGATCAGCGACAGCAGATGGCGACCGGAGGAAAGAATGTCGTCGACATATTCGTTCTGCTTGTCGTTCAGCTCACCGAAAAATTTCTCCAGCAACACTTCCGAGAAGCCGATGACCGCGTTGAGCGGCGTGCGCAGCTCGTGCGACATGTTGGCGAGAAATTCCGACTTGTGCTGGCTGGCGACTTCGAGCTGCTTGCCCTTCTCTTCGATCTCGCGAAACAGCCGCGCGTTTTGAATCGCCAGAGCGGACTGCGTCGCGAAGGTTTGCAGAAGATTCACCACCTCGGGTTCGAACTCTCCAGCCTGGCGGCGCCAGACCGCCAGCCCGCCCATAATTTGCTGCTCGCGCAGTATCGGCACCGTCAGCAGGGAGCGGTAGCCTAACCGAGTAAGCAACGGCCTCACTCTCGAGACCGCCCTTTCCTGTTGATTGAACGTATCCGGGATTTGCACCGGCGCGCGAGTAATCGCCGCTTGCCCCGTGGCGCCCTCCCCAAGCTTGATCTTCGCGGCTCTTAGCACTTCGACCGCCTCGGCTTCCATGCGGTGGCTCGCGCGCAAATTAAACTCTTGCGCCAACTCGTCATACTCATAAATGACACCGCAATCGGTTCCCGACAGATCGACGGCGCGAGAGACGATCGTTTCAAGCACGGTTTCGAGATCGAGCGTCGAGCTAACCGCCTGGCCGACTTCGCCCAGCGCTTTCATTTCTTCCACCGACTCCGCCAGCTCGCGCGTGCGCGCATCGAGTTCCTGGAACAGCCGCACGTTCTCTATGGCGATCACGGCTTGGTCGGCGAAGGTTTTGAGCAGCGCAATCTGCTCATCGCTGAAGGGCCGAACTTCCGTTCGCCGGATTAAAATAAGCCCAATGGCGACGCCTTCGCGTATTAACGGCATGGCAAGAAGAGAGCGCGTATTAGTCCGCTTCTGAGCTTCTTTGCCTTCTGGGTAATCCGTTTCCACCTCCACGGCCATATCCTTGATGTGGATGGCGCGACGATCGAGCACAGCCCGACCACCTGGCATACCGCGGGTTAATGGTAAGGCGCTATACACATTTGGTGCGCCGTGTTCGGCCGCTGACCGGAGGTAATCGCCATCTACCCGGAAAATGTGAGCATCGGTCGAATCGCACAGCCGCGCCGCATTCTCAGCCACCACATTAAGCACGGGCTGGACGTCCTTCGGCGAGCTGGCGATGACGCGCAGAATCTCGCTCGTCGCCGTCTGCTGCTCTAATGCTTCGGTCAACTGGCGGTTACGAGTATCGAGTTCGTTGAACAGGCGGACGTTCTCGATGGCGATGACCGCTTGGCTAGCGAAGGTCTCAAGAAGTTTGATCTGTTTATCAGTAAACGG
>CAYZJE010000647.1:0-7671 GCA_964478485.1 uncultured Syntrophobacter sp.
GGCTGGTTCTGGCTCGACAGCGCTTCGCTCATGCCGAGATTGAGCGGCAGTTGAATCACTTTAAAGTGATGATTCTTGCCGCCGGCTTGCTCGGCCAATTCAAACACATGGGCGAGCGACAGATAGTCCTTGGCGTCCACCGGGTTGCGAAAACAGTTCCAAGTCGCCATGCCGTACAGGCGAATCTTGCCGGCGCTCACAGCGCCTTCTAGCGCCTCGAATGCTTTTACTAGCCGGCTGTCAAATTCCTCGGCAGTGATTTTGCCCAGCTGGGTTTCCGGGTTGTGCAGGTAGTAG
Organism: uncultured Syntrophobacter sp.; assembly: GCA_964478485.1. GTDB lineage: Bacteria > Desulfobacterota > Binatia > UBA9968 > UBA9968 > DP-20. Next base: position 298 of record CAYZJE010000647.1, read on the forward strand.
ATGTCAATCGATTCCAGGTCGAGGTTCCGCAGGCTGCAGTCGAGTTGATTGAGCAAATATTTCGGCGTCATGCAGTGGCAGCCGCTGACGATGTCGGACGCGGTGGCGAGGCCGGGTTTGATAAAGGTTTCCTCGATGTAAGCGCGCGGGTCTTTCGGCGGCGTGCCGTCGTAGGGAATAAAACCGCCTTTGGTGGCAACCACGATCTCATCGCGGTTATAGCCCTTCGTCGCCAACTCCTTGAATGCGGTGCCGATGGAGCGCTCGCTTCTTTGCAGCCGGTAGTTGATCGCGCTGTCGATGACGTTGCAGCCGGATTCGACCGCCTGGACGACCGCTTGGTGATATTCTTGATCGGTGGCGTCGTCGTAATTGCCCAAGTAGGTGCCGATGCCGATGGACGACATCCACAGGTCTTGCGATTGGCGGAAATGTTCCAGCGCGAGCTTGCCGCTGAAGCGCTGACGATAACGCTCCGTGCCTTCTGTTGTCGCCGAGCCAGAGATTTTCATCGTGCTCCCTTTCCCTTGCCACCACCGCGAAACAGCATGCCGTCGAGACCCAAGGTGCGGCCGGGATTGGCCAGCACAAAGATGGCCAACAGAATGATAAAGGTCTGCTGCTGTGCCAGCAACGACCCGCCGCGCGCCATGCCGACGCCGAGATAATAGTTGATCAGCATGAACAGACCGACCAAAGCACTATAGCGAGTCAACAATCCGACGAATAAGCAGGCGCCGACAGCGATCTCACCGATCGTGACGAGATAACCAAATATCTCGCTATGGGGCACGACATAGTTTTGCAGAAAGTTTTTGTACCAGGGGTAAATATCGAGGCTGGCAATGTCGCCGATCTGGCGCCCTATCCAATCGCCCTTGGGGAAATCGCGTTGAAATTTTCGGTAACCTTGGGTGAACAGGTAATAGCCAACATAGATGCGCAGCGCAGCGAGATAGCAGAGGTAGGTTCGTTCTTTGAGATTCATGTTTCTGAGTTTGCCGCGTAGGTCGTGTTCAGTAGAGCCGTGCAGCGCGAGTCGCGAGCAGGCTGCTGAGAAAAAGTGGAACATGCTTCGACAAGCTCAGCATGAACGGAATTATTTCAATCACTTCAAGTGCCTCTCCGTTCGTCCTGAGCTTGTCGAAGGACTCCGTCAGAGTTTTTCAGCAACCTGCCAGGCCGAGCATGATATTTCACTGGATGGCAACGCGCCGGTCATAGGTGCGCTAGTTTCTTGGATCGAGCCCTTCATGGGCCAGCGAGTCAAAAGGCGTCTTTCATTTTTCGCACCGCCCCAAATACCGAAACCGGATCGAGGCGGGTACCCGGCGCGGCTGAAGAAACACTTGCTTGGATTTCTCTGCTATCCCAGCGCAAAAACGGATTGGTTAGTTTTTCCTCTTCCAAAGTCGACGGCACCGTCGAAAGGCCGCGCGTGCGCAATCCCTGAACACGCTCGAAGCGCGCCACCAGTTTGGGATTCTTTGCTTCGACCGATAGGGCGAATCGCAGATTGCTCTCGGTGTATTCGTGGCCGCAGTAAATCTTGGTGTCGTCGGGAAGCGCGATTAATTTCTTCAGTGACGCCTGCATCTGTTCCGGCGTGCCTTCGAAGAGCCGGCCGCAGCCGGCGGTGAACAGGGTATCTCCGCAGAACAGATTGTTCTCAAACAGATACGCCACATGACCGGTGGTGTGGCCCGGTATGAAGAAAACTCCGCCGGTCATTTCGCCGATCTGAATGGCGTCGCCTTCATCGACGCCATCGGTCATGCCGAACACACGCGCTTGATCGCTCTTGTGGCCATAGACTTTCAGCCGCCGCTCGGCCAGCAAACCTTCGTTGCCGCCGGTGTGATCGCGGTGGTGATGCGTGTTGAGGATCGCCACCAGCTCGACCTTTTCTTGCTCGACGCGGCGCAGCACCGGCTCGGCTTCGGACGGATCGACGATGGCGGCTTGATTGGTTTTCTCACAGACGAGCAGATAGCCGTAATTGTCCCTAAGTAGGGGGATTTGGATTATTTTCATAAGATTACAGTAAAGTTGCGATAGTAGTCTGATTCACGACAAGTTCGCACATTCAGTCCATCCGAGACATTTTACGGCTCAACGGTATCATAATCGATCAAAATCCGCCAAGTGGAGTTTCTCCGCGGCGTTTGGCGCTTCAAACATTCAAATTAAACGAAGCCACTTCGCGGGCGGGGATTTGACCCCGCCCTTGACCAAAGGGGATGCTCACCCCCTTTGGAAACCCCATTTAATTGTGCCCGCCTCAAGAGGCGGGGTTAACATAAAATATAGTCCCTTGACCGAGCGCGCGGGACACCTCTATATTATCGCCATCATGATTCGCGCTGGAGTTGGACAGTCGAGTAACGCCTCAACCGCAAGCGCGGCCACTGAGGCTGTACAAAAAGCATTGGCTCAGGCCGGCACGGCAAAGGCGGACGCCGCCTTGGTGTTTTTTTCCGTCGAGCACGCCGTGCCTGAGCTGGAATTGGCTGAGACGGTTCGGCGCGTCGCCGGTACGGCTCAAGTCACCGGTTGCAGCGCCACGGGTATTCTCACGGCCGACGGCGAAGTCGAAGGCGGCCATGGCCTCGCCGCGCTGGTGTTATCGTCGGATCAATTAAACTGTCGTTCACTGCTATTTCATCCGCTGCGCGAGCGCGAGATCGATATCGGCGTGGAGCTTGCCGGCGTGGCGGCGCCGAGCGAAGCCACGAGTTCGCTCTTGGCGCTGTTCCCAGATACTTATAGCGGCCAACCCCAACGGCTCTTGGAAAGCCTGCACGACGAGCGTGGCTTCACTCCGGTGGTCGGCGCCGGCGCGTCGGAAAACGGCGCGGCGCAAGCGACCTATCAGCTGAGTAGCGCGGGCGTGACCAGCAACGCCGTGGCGGGCCTGTATCTTAACGGTTCGTTTCAAACCCACATCGAGATCACCCAAGGCTGCCAGCCGATCTCCGATCCCTTGGTGATCACCAAGGCGGAGCGAAATCTCATCTACGAAATAAACCAGCGGCCCGCGCTCGAAGTGTTTTCCGGCTTGCTCAAGGGGCCGCTCGCCGAGGATTTGCGCCGCGCGCTGATGGTTTTGTTCGTCGGTCTGCCGGCGGACCGCTTGGTCAATAGCGTGGCGCCGGGAAAATATTTAGTCCGCAACATCATCGGTATCGATCCCAATAAGGGCATCCTCGGCGTCGCCGAAGAAGTGACCGAAGGCGAGTCGATGATCTTCGCCATGCGCGACGGCCAGCGGGCGCGCGATGATTTGAATCAGATGTTGCAAAGGCAGGTGGGTAATCTCGGTGGTAGAAAGCCGGCTTTCGGTTTTTACTTTAACTGCTGTGCGCGCGGCAGCTCGCTCTACGGTATACCCGGCATCGATTCCGCCTACATCAAGCAGGCCCTCGGCGACTTCCCGCTCATCGGCATGTTCGGCGGCTACGAGTTGGCGCCGCTGGGCCGGGCCAATCATTTATTTGCCTATACCGGGGTTCTGGCGCTGATCTGCGAAAATGATTTAAGTTGAATTGCAGAATGGAGAATGCAAAGTGCAAAATGGAAATTTGATTCTGCTGAAAAACCTCTCGGAATGCTTCGACCCTTCGAGGGGCCTCAGGGCAGGCCCCCTCGACAGTCTTTAGTCCCGAGCCTGTCGAGGGGTCAGCATGAACGGAAAATTCTTAAGATTATCAATCCCCTCCCCGTTCGCCCTGAGCCCTGTCGAAGGGTGAACGCGAGTTTTTCAGCAGAAGCGAAATTTGGAATCTGGAATCTGTAATTTGAAATGGGTTAACCGCGTCGCGATTACCGGCCGACCCTTTTTCTTTTGTTGTTGAGATAATCGACCATGATGTAATTGCCCATCTGGTCGGGGGTGGTGTAGAAGACCCGGCCGGTGTTCATGCGCGACAGTTGATCGACGAAGCCCTGCCGGTAGTAATCGCCGCCGAGCATGAACGTGTTGATCTTGATGCCGCTCTGAGTGCAGCGCTTCACTTCTTTCAAAGTCTCGTGAACGATGCGGCCGTGCAGCATGGCCGAGCCCCAACCGCTATGGAGCCGGCCACCGCGGTCCAGCGACGCCGCCGTCGGCTCGCCGTCAGTAATTAAGATGATCTGCCGATTCGCCGTGCGATTGGAGCCGAGCAGTTGGCGCGCGAAGCGCAGCGCTTCTTTGATGTCGGTGCCATGTTCCATGAAGTAGGTCAGCGATACGATCGACGGCAGATCTTCGGCTTGAATCAATTTTGCGTTGGAGCGGAAGGCGACTAAATGGAGCGTGTCCTGGGGATACTTGGTTTGAATCAAGCGGTGCAGCGCCAGGGCGACTTTCTTGCCGGCGTGGAGCGCGTCGTTCATCAGCATCGAATAGCTCACGTCGATCAGCAGCGCGGTTTCGCTGACCGTGGAGTACTCGACCCGATGGACGGAAAAATCTTCCGGATGGATCTTGAGCGGCTCGCCTGGCTTGCGCCTCTCTAGGGCGTTGAGCACGGTTTCGCTGACGTTGACGTTCATCGGGTCGCCGTACTCGTAAAGCTTGGTCTCTTCCATGTGCTCGCCCTGAGAGCCGCGCAGCGAAGTGTTGTGGTTGCCCCAGCGGCTTTTGTTGAGCATCTGAAAGATTTCGCGCAGCGCCTTGTCGGCGATTTTGCGCATGCCCTTTGCGGTCAGCTTCAGACCGTGGCTGCCGCGGACGACGTAGCCTTCTTCTTCGAGCATCTGCTCGACGTTTTGCAAGTATTTGAGATTCTCATAGGCTTCTTCACCGAGCAGCTCGCGCAACTCGTCGAGGTTGAGCTCGGACGGATCGCCCATGCCGCGCTGGCCCCAACGGAGAAAGCGCTCCAGGCCGCGCAATTGGCTGAGTATTTGTCCCGCTTCGCCGGTGCCCATGCGCTGCGAGCCTTGAAACGGGAACTGGTTCATCAGCTGTTCCAATTGCTGCATCTGATTCATCATGTCGCTCATCTGCTGCAATTGCTCCTCGGTCATGTTGCTGATGTTTTCCAACATGCTTTCGAGGTTATTGATGGCGTTGTCCATCATGCTGGGAAGACTGTTGAGAAAGTTCTCGTCATTTAACAGCTGACTCATGCGGTCGAGCATGTCCATCAGCGACTGGGGATTCTGGCCGCTCATGTTGGGCTGGCCTTGCATGCCGCGCTCGTTGATCTGATTTTTCAGCCGGTTTTGCAGTTCCTGATAGCGCTGGTAAGCCTCCTGCATTTTCTTGCTCATCTCGTCCATGCGGTCGGCGAACTTGCCGGACATGCGCTCCATGAAGTTGCGCATCTGCTCGTTGTAGGCTTCCATCTTCTCTGCGAGATTGCTGAGTTTTTCGCTCATCGCCTGCTGCTCTTCCGGGCTCAGCTTGAATGAGTCGGGGGAGTATTTGTTGAGCAGCTCGCGCCGTTTCTCGTCGGCTTGGCGCAAGAAGTCGCGCATGCCTTTGACCGAACGCTGGCCATCCTCGGAGGTGAAACCGCGCCGCATCAGGTCGCGCAGCGCGCGGCGCACACCCTCTTCTTCGAGCAGGTTGTCGGAAAGTTGATTGAGCAGATCGTTGGGGGTCGGGAATTGAATCTGCTGCGTGCCGTCCCAATCGGTGTAACGATGAATGCGCATTGCCGATGACTATAGCGCAGTTTGGACTTCTGTCAAAGCCCAAATGAGCCAATGTCAGGGCCTTGTCAAAGTCGTGTTGAGCAAGACTAAAAATCCCTCTAAATCTCCCTTTACAAAGGGAGACTTTCAAGTCCACCCTTTGGAATTGTCTCAGACTTCAGATAAAAGTTGAGTTAAACAATGAGCGTCAGGAAAACCTTCGACTATGTCATCATCGGCGCCGGATTTGCCGGCGCCGCTACCGCTTATCACTTGGCGCGCCGTGGCATCACCGACATCCTGCTGCTGGAGCAAGAGAGCATTCCAGGATTTCACTCCTCCGGGCGCAACGCGGCGATGTTGCGCCAATGCGTGGCCGAACCGGAGTTGACTAAATTGGCGCGGGCGGGCGCAAACTTCATCCGTCATTTGCCGGCAGATTGGCCGGACACGCTGTCGTTCAAGCAAAATGGTTCGCTGCTGCTGGGTAGCGGCGCGGGTTGGCAGAAACTTCAACGCGATGCCGAAGTGGGCTTGAGCGTGGGCATCGAGATGGAACTGTGGACGCCGCAAGAAGCCAAACGGAAGGTGCCAGTGCTGCAGGAAGCGGAGTTCGATGGCGCCGCCTGGTGCGGCACTGACGGTATCGTTGACATTCATGCCTTGCTTTCCGGCTATTTGAAATACGCCGCCATCCGGGGCGTGCAAATCCGCTACAACAGCGCGGTCCAGGCCGTGAAATCGGTCCATGGAGTGGTCGAATTGACAACCAGCAGCGGCGTCATCGAAACTAAAACGCTGGTAAACGCGAGCGGCGCTTGGGCCAACGTCGTTGCCAAGCTGGCGGGTGCGCAGGCTTTGCCGCTCAAACCTTGCCGGCGCCATCTGTTCGTCTCACCGCCGATCGATTGGGTCGATCCGGGTTGGCCGTTCGTTTGGGACGTGACTCATGATATTTATTTTCGCCCGGAAGGCGCGGGGCTGTTGCTCTGCGCTTGCGATCAAACCGAATTGGCGCCGGGCGATCCGCCGGTGGATGAAAGTGTCAAGGAAATGCTGGCGGAGAAGATCGATCGTTTCATGCCGGCGCTTTCCACTGTGAGTATCAATAAGGGTTGGGCTGGTTTTCGTACATTGACCCCGGATGGCCGTTTCGTCATCGGCTGGGATGCAAAAGTCGAAAATTTCTTCTGGGTCGCCGGTTTGGGCGGGCACGGCATGACGGCCAGCGCGGCGCTCGGCGAGCTGGCGGCGAGTCTACTCTTATCTGGGCCGGGAAATAAATCGGCGGCGTTTACTCCTGAACGATTCGCTTCATGATGGAGTAATGGAGTCGCGTGGAGGAATGGAGTGATGGAGTGTTGGAGTAATGGAATACTGAGAAAGACCCGCTCAGAGTATGTCGGTTCGAAGTCGAGGCGCTCTCCCTCGTCCGTCATTCCCGCGCAAGCGGGAATCTAGGTTAATCCTTGCTTTGACCGTTGCCTAACGAGCCTGGATACCGGCTTTCGCGGGTATGACAAACTCTTGCATTGCGTGACGGCGAGGGGTTTTAATTATTCCCAAGAGCGGCAATAAGTGATTGTGAGGTGAGGAATGTCCATAAAGATCGAGCGAGGCAAGAAATATTCGGCACAAGAAGCCAAGGGGATCGTCGATGGGCTCTATGCTAAGGTTCGCGAGCGCTGGGAGGTGCGGGTCAATCAGAAGCCGTTCATGCAGCAGCTGATGGCCGGCAAGTTGCCGCTG
>CAYZJE010000648.1:0-4289 GCA_964478485.1 uncultured Syntrophobacter sp.
GACAAAAGCAAAACGGGCAACCTTTCCAAAGAAGGCTGCCCGTTTGCTGACGCCATCGCGTCAAAACTATTCGATTTAGAATTTTTCGCGCCCGACCCGCTAGCCGAATGTGCACCCGGCAGATAATTTCAATCAACCTAGGAGCCTGTCGGAGAAAGTTTTGAGAGACGAGTAGAAAAAGTTTTCAGCATGAGAAATTTTTCTGGACAACCATTTCGGTGAGACTATATTGGTCGGCATGAGAACATTCAAGCCGTACAATCCCGATCAACTCTATCTGTTACCGCCTGCGCTTCGTGACTGGCTGCCGGAAGGGCACCTGGCGCTGTTCATCAGCGATGTGGCGGATACGTTGGATTTAGAACCGATCTTTGATGTTTATGAACAAGGCGACGGTCGTGGGCAGCCGCCGTATCATCCGGCGATGATGGTGAAGCTGCTGATCTACGGTTACTGCATGGGCAAGCCGTCCTCGCGTAAGCTGGAGCGGGCGAGCTATGAGGAGGTGTCCTATCGGGTGTTGTGTGCGGAGCAGCATCCGGACCATGACAGCATCGCCGAGTTTCGCAAGCGCCATCTTAAAGCGTTAGGCGGTTTATTTGTGGCTGTGCTCAGGCTGTGTCAGAGAGCGGGGCTGGTGAAATTAGGGCATGTGGCGCTGGACGGCACGAAGGTAAAGGCCAACGCATCGATGCACAAGGCGATGAGCTACGAGCGGATGTGCAAAGCCGAGCAGGAACTGGAGCAAGAGGTCAAGCGGCTACTGGAGCAGGCCGAGAAGGTCGATGGGGCGGAAGACCAGGAGTTTGGGCAGGGCAAGCGCGGCGATGAGTTACCGGCGGAGTTGGCGCGGCGGGACAGTCGGCTGAACAAGATTCGCCAAGCGAAGGCGGAGCTGGAACAAGAGGCGCGACAGCGCGCCGAGCAGGCCGCGGTTCAGGCGCAGGCAAAGATCGAAGAGCGACGGCTCAAGGAGCAACAGACGGGGGAAAAGGCCAAGGGGAGAGAGCCAAAGGTAATCGATCCGCAACAAGCAGTGCCCGAGAAAAAAGCGCAGAGAAACTTTACCGATGCGGACTCACGGATCATGAAGGACGGGGCGACCGGGGGTTTTGTGCAAGGGTACAATTGCCAGGCGGTGGTCGATAGCCAAGCGCAGATCATTGTCGCGGCGGCGCTCACCCAGCAGGCCAACGACAAGCAGCAGTTGGTGGCGATGCTTGAGGAAGTGGAGAAAAACACTGGGGAGAAGCCAGCCAAGGCGTCAGCGGATGCGGGCTACTTTAGCCAAGCGCAGATCACCGATAATAAGCTTCAAGGCATTGATCTCTACGTGGCGCCCGAGCGGCTAAGACACGGGGAGAAGATCGCGAAAGTTGACGATCAGGCCCCGCCATCGGCACAGCCAACGCTGATCGAGCAGATGCGTGAGAAGCTCAAGACCGCCCAGGGGCACGCCGTCTACAAGATGCGCAAAGCGATTGTCGAGCCGGTGTTTGGACAGATCAAGGAAGCCAGGGGATTTCGCAGATTCTCACTTCGAGGCGAACCGAAAGTGGGGTTGGAGTGGCAGTTGATCTGCCTGACCCATAATCTGTTAAAGCTATTCAGGGCCACAGTCTGCCTACAGGGAGTCTAAGAAAGGGACCAAAGCAGGGATACGCTTGCTTGAGGAACTATCAACGGCTAGTTAAGAACTCTAAACCGCCCTTACAGCGGCAGTAAATTTGAATTCCCCGCTGCATTGTTGCGTCTCTTGTTCTTAACTCCATTCACCAGTGTTTTTCCGACAGGCTCCTAGCGATAGGCAACAATTACGAGTCTGCTTTGAGGAAGCCCTTCCTTTTGAGTGACCCGATTACGAGTTCGCACTTTTTAGTGCCAAAGTTGAGGGCTTGATTCACACAGCTCGATCACCAACAAGTAAGTTAATCGACCTGCCATGGCCCGCCGCTAGCGGGCTTGATTGGCCCGGTGGAGTGTCTTGTCCGGTCATGGACTACCTCCGTTTCTGGAAGAGATCCGCAGGTTAGATTTGCTTCGACTCTTCCCACCCCAAAATACTTTGGGGCTAGATAAATTCCTATCCCTCTGATTCGCCCATGTCAAGGATTAATTTTGCCAATTGTCGAGTAGACCAATCCGAGCCCATTGACGGCGAACCGAGCGAACGCGATAGCAGCGAAAAGCGCGGAAACTCAAGGAGCATAGGGCAGCGGTTTTATTAAAGGGCTTAGACAACCTCGCCCAGTTAAAGGAGTAGGAATAAGTAATGCTTCGCTCCGGCCGATTTTTTCGTATATACTTCTCTAGGCCGATCGCCGGATTGGCCAGAAGGAGTCCCCATGCACCGAAGTTTGGCAAATTGTCTTGTCGTCTGCTTAACTTTCTTCCTCGCACCCCGCGCCGAGGGCCAAGATCAGATTCGCGAATTGGTCGTCAAGATCCATGCGACCCAACACGCGCCCGATCTGCTCCGCCCCTGGACCAAAAATAGCCCCCAGCAAGTCAAAGGCTCCGGCGTCGTCATCGACGGCAGGCGCATCCTGACGAACGCTCACGTGGTCAAGTACGCGAGCCAGATCTATGTGCAACCGGATCAGTCGGCCAGCCTCATTCCAGCCCGGGTCGTGGCGCTCACGCCGGGAATGGATTTGGCGGTTTTGAAACTCGACGACGAATCATTTTTCGATAATCGCGGCACGCTGCCGTTCGCTCAGGAGCTGCCGCGGGTGAAGGACAATATTAACGTCTACGGCTATCCCACCGGCGGCACGGAGCTATCCGTCACCCAGGGGATCGTCTCGCGCATCGAGTACACCGATTATTATTATCAAGCCGCCGGCCTGCGCATCCAAGTGGACGCCGCGCTCAACTTCGGCAACAGCGGTGGACCCGCCGTTTCGGACGGCAAGCTTGTCGGCCTAGTTTTCAGTTTGATTCAAAATGCGCAGAACATCGGCTATTTGATTCCGGTCGAAGAGATTCAGCTGTTCTTGAACGACATCGCGGACGGGGTCTACGACGGCAAACCGCAGACCCATGATCTAATTCAAACGGTCGAAAACGAGGCGTTGCGGCGACGGCTTGGACTACCGAAGGGAGTCAACGGAATCATGGTCGCCCAGCCCTATCGCAGTGATCCTGACTATCCGTTGAAGGAATGGGACGTGATCACCCAGATCGGCGGCACGCCGATCGATAGCGACGGTAAAGTCGTCATCCGCTATGACCTTCGCCTCTCGGCGGCCTACCTGGTGCAGAAGTACGCCAAGAAAGGCCTCTTACCCGTCACGGTTTTTCGCGCCGGCAAATTGCTCTCGATCGACTTGCCGGCGATTTCGAAAAGAGATCTGGTGATTCCCTATTTGCTCGACGCCCAGCCGAGATATTTCATCTTCGGCCCATTGGTTTTTTCGCAGACCACCCAAGACTACATCGAGCGTTTAGGCAACCAGCGCTCCCCGGCGTTTGGCCGTCAGCCAAGCCCGCTCGTCACCCGGCGTTACGACAAGCCGGCATTTGAGGCCGAGGAATTGGTCGTCGTCGCATCGCCGCTGTTTCCGCACCGCATCACCAGGGGCTACGACGATCCCAACCGCGCGGTGCTGAGCGAAATCAACGGCGTGCGGATAAAAAATCTGCGCCACCTGGTCGAGATTTTGCGCGACAGCCGTGACGAGCAGGTCAGTTTTAAGTTCTCCGCCGCGGGCGCGTTGACCCACGAGACCATGGTCTTTAACCGCGCCGAGCTGAAAGAAGCCACCGGCAACATTCTCGAAGAGAACGGCATTCGCTATCCGAGCTCATCCGACCTGCGCACGGTGTGGGAAGCTCGCGCGCCAGCCGAAAAACAATCTGCCCAGTCCACCTGTTGCGACGCCGCGCACGTGACGCACTAGCTGGCTGCGAAAAAAGGGCATGCTTCGACAAGCTCAGCATGAGCGGGAATTTCTTAATCATTCCCAATCTCTCTCCGCTCGTCCTGATTCCTCGACGGGCTCGGAACTAAAGGCCGTCGAGGAAGCCTGCCGTGAGGCTTCTCGAACGGTCGAAGGACTCTTCAAAGGTTTTTTCAGCAACCTGCGAAGGCTTAGCCTCCTCGTAATCGCAATCGCTTGCGCCGCGATCGATGCACCGTGCGCTGCATCGGCAGCCGAATTCCACCTCGAAACTTTCCTACGCGGGCTCAACACGCCTTGGGCCATCGACTTCGCGCCCGATGGCCGAGTTTTTCTCACCGAACGACTCGGCCGCATCCGAGTAGTCGAACGCGGTCAGTTGCGCGC
>CAYZJE010000649.1:0-10561 GCA_964478485.1 uncultured Syntrophobacter sp.
GTTTCACCGTCGCATACCCAGTACTCGCCCTTCTCGCCGCGGTCCTCGACATGAGGCGCGCGGTCTTTCAAGGACTTGGGCAAGCGCTCGGTCCACAGGTCCCTGGGCAAGTATCCCAAATCAATGTGATCGTCGGCTGAGATCATCGTGTAAGTCATGATCAAACTCCTTGTGTGCTCAAACTAACATTCATTAGCGTGATATTCCGGCGAGTGCCTGGTCTTTGTCAAGCGTTAGCCAGTTTGCTGAAAGCGTGCGGAGATTCTCACCACGAAGGCACGAAGGACACGAAGTTCGAAAACTGTTTTACCTCCTTGCTTTTCGTGTCTTTCGTGGTGAATCCTTTCCTGCCTTTGTCGCATATGACTGCGTCAACTCATATCAAAACCATAGAGCTGCGCCGCGTTGTCGCAGAGAATTTTTTGCTTATCGGCGGCGCCGACGTTTTGGAAATCGGCGGCTATTTTTTCCCGTGACTTGGGCCAGAAAGTCGCGCTGTGGGGAAAGTCCGAGGACCAGAGAATATTGTCGACGCCGATGTCGTGGCGATGGGCGACACCGAAGCCGTCGTCGATAAAAGTCGCGTAGAGCTGGCGGCGAAAATACTCGCTGGGCTTGAGCTTCAGCTTGGTTGGAAACGGCGTGCCGCGAAAGCGTATGCCGGTGGCGCTAAAGCGCTCGTCGATGCGAAAAAGAAAAAACGGTAGCCAGCCGCAGTTCAATTCCGCCGAGATGACTTTGAGACCGGGGAATCGTTCGAGCACTCCGGAGAGGATCAATGTCGCAAAGGTTGTTTCGACTTCGTGCGAATTGATCGCTTGGGCAACGGTGCGCTTTTTCGCGTTGGAGTCCCAATCGACCCATTGAAAGCCGGCGAATTCATGCAGACTGAGCGGCATCTTGAGTTCCTGCGCCGCGGCCCAAAAGGGATCGTAGATTTCCGCGTGAAACGGCAGCTCTTCCGGCGGCGAGGCCCAGATGATCGCTCCCGCCAAACCCTTCTTGGCGCAATCGGCTAAATCTTCGGCGGCTTGTTTGGCATCATAAAGCGAGATGAGCGCCAAACCCTTGAGACGTTTCGGCGCGTGGCGGCAAAACTCGGCGAGCCAGTCGTTGTAGACTTGGAAGCAGGCCCGTTGGAAGCCCGCGTCTTTGATCCAGAACATACGAAAGCCTAGGGTGGTGTAGAGCACGTCGCCGGCGACGCCGTCCTGGTCCATGTCTGTCAGCCGTTGCGCTGGGTCCCAACCGCCGCGATGGGCACCGGCATATGAAAAGCCTTCCAACAATTTCTGTAATTCTTCGATGGACTTGTTGGCGCCGAAACCCAAGATCACGTTATGCGGTTGGCGATCCGGTTCAATATGCCACCAGGCGCCGGGTTGCCCCTGGTAGCTCGTCTCCATGTGCGGTGCGATGCTTCGGTATTTCGCCGGCAAGCGCTCCTGCCAGAGGTTTAAAGGCTCGCTGACATGCGAGTCCGCGTCTAACAGTATAGGTTCCGCCATGGGTTTTTCCTCTTTGATTATATGTTTTCTGTTTTTAGGTAATCGCTCTTTAATGTAGCTCTTGGGGATGGTTGAACTCCCTCGCCCCTTCGACCGTGCTCAGGACATGCTTCAGGCGAAGAGAAGGTTTGTCATGCCGGCGCAGGCCGGCATCCAGTCTTTGTCGTCACCCCGGTGAAAACCGGGGTCCATCCCCATCCCCGTAACCTGGATACCGTTTTCCAACGGTATGACGGACGCTGTCCGTCACCTGGATTCCGGCTTCCGCCGGAATGACAAAAGGGAAGTCGACTTCGAGTCGACAAATTCAGAACCCCTTGGCATCGAGCCGACGGTTGTTCAGTGGTTGAGACTATCCGAAGCCGCGGCTTCATGTCAAAGCGATGCGGATGCTTGGACTGTTGCTGAGAACAGGATTTACCGTTTCTTGTAAACCTGGTCGATAAACCCTTCGCGCACGAGACGGTCGACAATGGAATTGTCGGCGAATACCTCGATCGCCAAGCCTTTCTTGCCCATTAGATCTAACGTTGCGGCGACCGCTTCCGGCTCGACGCGCGGGATGCGGTCGACGTATTTCGCCGCGTCGCTGTAAATCTCCTCGATGGCTTTCACTTCCTTTAGCCGGGTGACATTGCCGATGGTTCTCACCACCCGTTCTTTCTGAGCGGCGTCGCGCAATGCCGCCACGCCTTCGATGTAGGCGCGCATGATTTTTTCCATGGTGTCGGGGGCGCGGCGGTAAAACTCGCGCGACACGACCAACTGGCCCATGGAGTACTGAATGCCGGATTCGGCCAGCTCGATCAGAATTCGATGAGGTGCGTCGGTGCGCAAGGTAGCGAGTACCGCGCCGTCGATCTGGCGATGGCGAAATGCCAGGCCCACTTCCAAGGTGCCGCCGAGCTGGCGAATGTTGACGGCATTCTCCAAGCCGACGCGGCGGAGCAAAATGCGCGTCAGATTATCGGTAGTGGCGCCGAAGCGCGACACGCCGAGCGTCTTGCCGCGCAATTCTTCAATACGATTGTATTCCGGCTGCACCCACAGGCGTAGATAAGGGCGGTTCGCCAGGCTCGCCACCGCAACGATCGGCGCGCCGCCGAGCACGGCGGCGATCACCGCGTTGGCGCCGGCAATGGCGCATTGCACGTCGCCGCCGATCAGCGCCGGCACCATCACCGGGCTCGATGAGATGAAAACAAGATTGGGCTCGATGCCGTATTTGCCGAAGGCGCCAATCTCCTTGGCCATCCACAAACCGACCGCCGTCGGGCCGGTGGTGGAGTAGCCGATGGTGAGCTTGGCTCTTTCAGCAGAATGAACTTGCGCCGCGAGGAGCGCGACAATCATCAGCAGGAGCGTTGCCCGCGCACTGATTCGTGCTAACCGTTGCATTTTACTTCGACCACGCTGCTTGCAGGGTGGAACCGTTAAATGGGGTTTCCAAAGGGGGCGAGCATCCCCTTTGGTCAAGGCCGGGGTCAATACCCCGGCCGCGAAGTGGCTGCGTTTATTGACATGGCGCAAGATTGATCACATCGGCATCTTGGGAAATTTTGGCAACGCCGGATTCATATGATCCCAAGGCTGGGCGCTCGCCGTGAAGATATCCATGCTCGGCGTATACTGGCTCGGATCGTCGAGACTGCCGGCGGTAATCATCGCAAGGTCCGGCATTCCGCTGGTTTTGCCGAACAAACGCGCGCCGCACTCCGGGCAAAAGCCACGGCTTAAGGTATTGCCGCTGTCCGATTTGATATCGTGATACTTAACCTTGCCCGTGATCGTTAACGCCGCTGCCGGCAGTCCGATGGCAGGATCATACGCGCCGCCACTGGCCTTTTGGCAATCGCGGCAGTGACAGTTGCCCATAAAAATGGGGTCGGCGACACACTCATAACGCACCGCGCCGCAAATACATCCTCCGGTATACTTTGTTGCCATGGTCGATTCCTCCGTTTTGGTTGTTCTGCTCTTGTCGGCAATTACGGCTGAGTTCTCCAGTGCGGCGGATAGGTGCGCTGGTAGTTGGGCAGCGCTTCGATGCGCTCAACCCACCTGGCCGTGTTCGGAAAAGTTCCAGAGAGCGGCAGCAAACCCAAGTTTAGCGGCTGTGCTGCTGCTTTTGACGCCGCGCGCAAGAGCAGCTGAACCAACGGAAACACGCTGATATCCGCGGCGGATATTTGCTCTCCGACTAACCAGTTCGATTGAGCGAGCTGCTCGTCGACGGTCGTAAGTTCTTGGCGAATCGTTTGGGCGGCCTGTTGGATCTCGTCGACCTTATCCAGACCTTTGCCGAAGAAGATCGGTCGGACGACTTTGTCGCCGGCACTGACGAGATAGGACTCACATTCGGAGATCGCGCGCCAAATCAATCCTGCTTCTTCCGGCGTTTTGCCGAAGAGCGGCGGTGTCGGATATTTGCGGTCGAGATAAGTCATGATGGCCAGCGATTCGTAGACGACAAAATCGCCGTCTTTCAGAGTCGGCACTTTGCCGCGCGGGTTGAGCTTGAGATACTCAGGTGATTTGTTTTCGCCCTTGGAAAATTCCAAGAGCTTCGATTCATAGTCGAGCCCTTTCACTTCGAGCGTCAGCATGACGCGCCAAGCGAATGGACTGCCGCTGCCCCAATAAAGTTCGATGGCCATCCGACCCCCCCTGATGGTTTGATTTTCCGTTGACCACGCTGCTCGCAGCGTGGAACCTTTAAATGGGGTTTCCAAAGGGGGCGAGCATCCCCTTTGGTCAAGGGCGGGGTTGAATCCCCGCCCGCGAAGTGGCTTCGTTTTTTGATGTTAACCACGAGACCAGCGGTGTGGTCAACGATAAATAGAATAATAAATCTTGATCATTGCGACATTACTGCGATATAGACTGGGCGAAATTGAGCCGTCTTTATGGCAGCCGTGTTGAAAAAAAGTATCAACCTGAAGATCAACGGCGTTCTGCGCCAGTTTGAGGTTGAGCCGCGTTTGCTGCTGGTGCATCTCATCCGTGACGTTGCCGGGCTGACCGGCACGCATATCGGCTGTGACACCAGTGGCTGCGGGGCTTGTACCGTGATGCTCGACGGCGCGGCGGTGAAATCGTGCACGGTGCTGGCGGTGCAGGCGGCGGGCGGCGAGGTTTTGACGATCGAAGGCTTGGCGCAGGGCGAGAAACTTCATCCCATCCAAGAAGCATTCTGGGAATGTCACGGGCTGCAATGCGGCTTCTGCACGCCGGGAATGATTCTCTCCGCCTATCAATTGTTAAAACGAAACCCGAAGCCGACGGAAAAAGAGATTCGCGACGGAATCGATGGGAATCTCTGCCGCTGCACGGGCTATGAGCATATTGTCGATGCGGTGCAGATGGCGGCGCGGAAGACTAGGCAACAGGCAGTAGGCAGTAGGCAACGGTAGGGGCGGACCGGCGCCTGCCCTGAGCGGAGTCGAAGGGTGTCCGCCCGTTCGGAGGGCCGACACGCAGGTCGGCCCCTACACGTGTCCGACAATTAAAAAGCGGCCCCGCAGACGCAAAGCGAAGAAATAGTTTCGAGTCTTGGGTTTCGGGTTTCGAGTTCAAAAACCCGAGACCCGAGACGCGAAACGCGAAACCGGAGCGAAGCGATGCCAGTCAGTAAACTTGTTGGCGCCAGGGTCAAGCGGCGCGAGGATCCGAGTCTGATTCGCGGGCTCGGCGAATACGTTGACGATGTGAAGCTCGACGACATGCTTCACGCCGCCATACTGCGCAGCCCGCACGCCCATGCGCGGATTAAAAGTATTGAAGTCGGCGCGGCGCGGCAGCTTGCCGGTGTCGTGGCCGTTTTTACCGGCGCGGAGCTTAAGGACCAGATCGGCACGATCCCAACCACCGCCGACAATCCGACGCTGCGGATTCCCAAACATTATGTGCTAGCGGTGGACAAGGTTTGTTACGTCGGCGAGGGCGTGGCGGTCGTCGTCGCGGCGGATCGCTACACGGCGCGAGATGCGCTTGATCTGATCGAAGTCGAGTATGAGCCGCTGCCGGTGGTTATTGACGCCGAGAAGGCTTTGACTGCCGGCGCGCCGGTGATCCATTCCGAATGGCCGGACAACGTCGCCTTTAGTTGGCAACAAGCCCAAGGCGATGTCGCGGGGGCTTTCAAGCGAGCGGACAAGATCGTCAAGCAGCGCTTGGTGCATCAGCGCTTGGCGCCGATCGCCATGGAGCCGCGCGGCGTGCTGGCGCGCTGTCTCGCCGACTCGAAAGAACTGACGGTCTGGTCTTCGACGCAGATTCCCCATTTGCTGAAAACTCATCTGGCGCAGATGTTGAAGCTGCCCGAAACTCAGGTGCGCGTGATCGCGCCGGAAGTGGGCGGCGGCTTCGGCAGCAAACTCAACGTCTACGCCGAAGAGGCGTTGCTCGGTTATCTGGCGCAGAAGCTTAACCGGCCGGTGAAGTGGATCGAAGAGCGATGGGAAAATTTCCAGGCGACGATTCATGGCCGCGGCCAAGTTGGCGAAGTGGAAGCGGCGGTCAAGAAAGATGGGACGATTCTTGGCCTGCGCTATAAAGTCGTCGCCGACATCGGCGCCTATCACCAGCTTTTTACACCGGCGATTCCGCCGTTCACCGGTCTGATGCTTTCCGGCTGCTACAAGATCCCGGCCATCGGCATCGAGCTGCGCGCCGCGTTCACCAATAAGATGTCGACGGATGCTTACCGCGGCGCCGGTCGGCCCGAAGCGACCTTTGTCATCGAGCGGCTGATGGACCGCGTGGCGCAGGAGTTGAAGCTCGATCCGGTTAAGTTGCGCCAGAAAAATTTTCCCAAGCCCACGGAATTTCCCTTCAAGACGGCGACCGGGCTCGCTTACGACAGCGGCAACTATCAACTGGCGTTGAGTAAAGCGCTCAAGCTCGCCGGCTATGAAAAATTACGCCGAGAGCAAAAGCGGCTGCGCAGCCGCGGCCGATATTTGGGCATCGGTGTGTCGACCTACGTCGAGATCTGCGCCATGGGACCGGGATTCTGGGAGTATGGCAAGGTCGAAGTGGTGGCGGATGGGAAAGTGAACGTCTACTCCGGCGCCTCACCCCATGGCCAAGGGCAGAAGACGTCCTTCGGGCAAATCGTCGCCGATCAGTTGGGCGTGGAGATCGATGATATCAACGTGATTCACGGCGATACGGCGAGCGTCGCCAAGGGCATCGGCACTTTCGGCAGCCGCGCCACTGCGGTGGGCGGCATCGCCGTGTATCAGGCGGCAGTGAAAGTGATAGAGAAGGCGCGCGCGCTTGCCTCGCACCTCTTGGAAGTCGACGCCGACGATCTGCAATTTGCCGATGGTAAATTTACCGTCAAAGGCGTGCCGCGAAAGGCGCTGACGATTCAGCAAATTGCCAAACAGGCGCGGACGGCTACGAATCTGCCGAAAAATTTGCCGGGTGAGCTTGCGGCCGATGATACATTCGAACCGGCTAATTTTACCTTTCCATTCGGCACGCATATCTGCGTTGTCGAGATCGAAACGCAGACGGGCCGAGTCGAAATCAAAAAATATGTCGCGGTGGATGATTGCGGCAAAGTCATCAATCCGTTGCTGGTCGACGGACAACTTCAGGGCGGCATCGTCCAGGGGCTCGGCCAAGCGCTCTATGAAGAAGTGGTCTATGACGAGAATGGCCAGCTCGTCACCGGCAGCTTGATGGACTATGCGCTGCCGCGGGCGGCGGGGTTGCCGCGGCTCAAGCTGGCGCGCACGGAAACGCCGACGCCAGTGAATCCGCTCGGCATCAAAGGCATCGGCGAGGCCGGAACCATCGGTTCGACGCCGGCGATTGTCAGCGCGGTCATCGATGCGCTGGCGCCCTTCGGCGTGACGCATATCGACATGCCGCTGACAGCGCAAAAGATTTGGCGCGTATGCCAAGGCGCGCGGAAAGCACATGCGGGGGCGCGGCGATGATCCCGGCGAGCTTCGATTACACGGCGCCGAAAAGCTTGAATGAAGCGCTACGCGCGCTCGCCGATCACGGCGAGGACGCGAAGCTGTTGGCCGGCGGACATAGCCTGCTGCCATTAATGAAACTCAGGCTCGCCAATCCAACGCTGCTGATCGATGTCAGTAAAATTGCCGGCTTGAACGAAATCAAGCAGCAGGGCGACAGGATCGTCATCGGCGCGCTGGCCACGCACTACCAGATCGAAAGCTCCGAGCTGCTCAAGAAAAGATGTCCGCTGCTCGGTCAGACCGCGCGTGTCATCGGCGACGTGCAGGTGCGCAACCGCGGCACCATCGGCGGCAGCCTGGTGCACGCCGACCCAGCCGCCGATTGGCCAGCGGCGATCCTGGCGTTGGGCGGACAGTTGAAAATCAGCGGCGCCAAGGGCGAACGCTGGCTCGATGTTGAAAAATTTTTTCTTGGGCCCATGACCACGGCGATCGCAACGAGTGAGATATTGACGGAAATTAATCTGCCGGCGGCGCCGCGCCGGTCCGGTTGTGCCTACCTCAAGATGCCGCAGCAAGCGTCCGGCTTTGCTATCGTCGGCGTGGCGGTTTCGCTTCGGCTCGACGCCAAAGGGAACTGCGAAGATATCGGCATCGGCGTCACGGGTCTGGGCGACAAGCCTTTTCGCGCTCGCGCGGTGGAAGCGCGGCTACGCGGCAACAAGCTGACCGCTAAATTGATCGAAGCGAGCGCGGCGCTGGTAACCGAAGATGTCGAACCGCTTGAAGACCTTCACGCCGCCGCTGACTATCGCGCCCACCTGGCGCGAGTTTACACTGCGCGGGCGATCCTAGTCGCGGTTAAAAGCGCCCGTGCTCGACGGCGGTAATGTTTCCTATTACGCTTTCTGAACCTAAACATCTGCCTTGGCAACCTCGACTTGAGGATGTAAAATCCCGCCATGACCAACGACAACTTGCTCTCCCGTATTACTGTGGATCCCGAAATTTGTCACGGCAAGCCATGTGTGCGCGGGCTTCGTTATCCGGTCGAAACGATTCTTGAATACTTGGCCGGCGGCGACACGATCGAGGACTTGTTACGAGAGTTCCCGGATCTTGAGCGCGAAGATATTCTCGCCTGCCATGAATTCTCGCGCCGCATTCTCGCAGCCAAAAGCATCCATCTTCCGCTGACATGAAATTTCTCGTGGACGCGCATTTGCCGCCGAGCCTTTGCGAAGTGCTCAAGCAACGCGGACACGAAGTGTCACATACACTTGAGTTACCCGCCAAGAACGTAACGAAGGATTCGGTCATTAACCAGATTTCTGTGGACGAGGAGCGAGTTGTGATTTCCAAGGATTCGGATTTCTTTTATTCGCATGTTTTACGGGGTCGTCCGTGGAAATTGGTTATGGTTAAAACGGGAAATATCTCGACAACTGATTTGTGCTCTTTGTTTGAGCGCAACATGGCTGACATCGAGGTGGCCTTAGAGAGGTACACTCTCGTTGAGATTGATCGGGCAGCGATTCGGCCGATATTCTAGTCCATCTCTTCGGTTTCGGGTTCAGCAATTTATCCTTATTCGTCTAGCTCCGGGTAATGGCGAAAAATACCGTTGGTATTAAACGCCAGCCGGCGCGGTGAGGCGAGATATTTTTTTAGGCGCGGGCGAGCGGCGACCTTGTCGTGCAACTCAATAACGCGCGGGTAATTCGTTTCGAGCTTCGCCATGGTTTTGGCAAAGGCGTAGCGCAGCCCTTCGACCATTTGAAACAGCGAAAAGTCGACGTAGCAAGCCTTTTTGCCGAACAGAAACACCGTACTTTTCGGATTCTTCTGCAAAATCTTTTCATAGTAGCCGAGAAATTTCGGTATGCGCAGCGAGGTGAAGTGGGAGGCGCGCTTTTTCGCTTCATCTTTTTGCTCTTCATAGTAGAGCGCGTTGGCGATCGGATGGTGCACCAAGCCGACTTCGGCGACCCAATCGGTTATCGTGAGCTGCATTTGATGAGCCCAGATGCGGCTCGCTTGATCCTTCGGCACCAGGCCGAGGCGCGGCCCGAGAAATTGCAGAATGTTCGCGGTCTGGCCGATCATGAGCTTGCCGGCCTTAAGAAAGGGCGGGGCGAAGGAGGGATGCTCGACGGTCGGATCTTCGAGAATTTTCATGATGCCGGGGCGGCCGAAGCTGGGATCGCGCGCGACGTCAATATAATCGGCGCCGGCGTCTTCGAGCGCCAGCCGAACGAATTCGCCGCGGCCTTGGATTGACGGTTGATAGTAAAGTTCATAGCGCATCTTTGTTCTCCTTTTTTGTCGAGGATAGATGATGGAGGATAGAGGATGGCGTCGGATCAGAGTTCTCCGCCGGGCTCCATCGATCCTCTATCCTCGATCTTCCATCCTCGACCATTCTTACTAATGCGGCGCGACCTTAAGGCAGCCAAGCACAAAGTCATCGGTCGTCTATTTTAGAATCTTGCGCGCGAACTCGCCGGCCGGCTCGCGCCAGTTCTTGACGACATCCTCGCCGTAAAACCGAACTTTCTCGAACTCTTCCGGCGTGGTGACGTCTTTGGCCGCCGGTGTGTTATAGCGCGCCAGCCACTTGGTGTCGACGTCGAAACGGCGGCTGCCTTGGGTGAGGGCGCGGCCGTAAAGGTCTTGGCCTTCCTTGCCGAGCAGCCAGTTGATATAAACTTTGGTCGCGTTGGGATGGGGCGCATTCGCCATGATAGCGACCGTGCCGAAACCGTTGCTGCCGCCCATGCCTTCTTTGATTGCCGTCAGCACTTTGATCGGCAAGCCGCTCTTAATGTAGGGATCGACAAAACGTTGCGCCAGCGCGAGCGCCACGGCGAGATTGCCTTTGGCCAAGCCGACTGCGATCTGCTGGCCGTCGCGATGAATGTAGAGGTTTTGCTCGACGAGCTTTTGCAAAAACTCTTTGCCTTTGGCGCGCATGAGATAACCCCAGAGCCCCTGGCCGGCGCTCGGCACGCGCGGCTCGAACATGCCGATCTTGCCTTTCCACTTGGGCTGCAACAGATCATCGTAGGAATTGACTTCGCCGGGCTTGACCAGGTCGGTGTTGTAGAACGGCGGCAC